>CAKTPO010000004.1 GCA_934591845.1 uncultured Oscillospiraceae bacterium
ACGCTTAAACAATTCCATTAATTGTCCAAGGTGTTATAGTTTGTCTTTACGTTATTCAATTTACAAGATGCAGCCGTCATCCAGCGGATGACCCTTTGATACTACCACAGAGCATTTCATTTGTCAAGAACTTTTTACATTCTTTTTCAGTTTTCGACATTCATTTGTCGGCGCTCCGGAAAGCTTGGACATACTATCACAGGTATGGAGCTTTGTCAATAGTTTTTTTAAGAAAATTTTAAAAGCCCAGCCCCTTGTACGGGGCTGGGCTGAGAAGCGCTATTTACTTTACATCATCGATCAGGCCGTAGCCGCCATCGTTTCTGCGATATACCACTGCAAAGCATCCGCCGTTGTCTTCATCCCGGAAAGCAAAGAAATCATGGTTCAGCAGTTCCATCTGAAGGACCGCTTCTTCTCTGGTCATGGGGCACATATAGAAATGCTTTTCCTTGGTAATGGTGATCTTGCCTTCCTCCTGTTCCGGTACAAAGGAGGTGGTTTCAACGGTACGGCTGAACGCATCCTGACGAAGGCGACGGGCCAGGCGAGTCTTATTCTTGCGAATCTGACCTTCGATGGTGCCTACCGCCGCATCAATAGAGGCGAACATATCAGAAGTACTCTCACTGGCACGGAACCAGGTACCTGCTCCATGCACCGTAAGCTCTGCCTTATTCTGATTTTTCTCTACAGAAAATACGATGAGTGCCTCCGCATCATCCTCAAAGTACCGAGCAAGCTTCATAACCTTTTTCTCGGCATAATCATGGACGTTGTCGGGTAGCTTCACTTTCTTTTCACTGTACTGAAATTTCATAATCGGCAACTCCTTTCGTATAACCGGTACTTCCGGTGTATACAAACTATACCACGATTTACCGATTTCGACAAGGGTCACTCCCCTTCTTTGTCATCCTCGTCCAGCAGCTCCGCCATGGTCAGATTGTAAATATTCTCTGCCTTTCGCTCAAAGAGCTTGCTCAGCCGCACGGCCTGGCGCTGATTGGGGGCCAGAAGTTCCAGGGTCATCAGATTGCCCACCTCATCATCCAGGGCCATGATCACAGAAAAGTCACCGTTTTCCCGGGGAATGACCTGGGTTTTTACAAAGCTGGACCGGCGCTGGGCACGGTTGAACCGGGATACTGCATTTTCGGCCTTGCACTTGACGGTATAGGCCACGGAATCCTCCGTAAGGGCACCGTCGGCACGGCCCTTATCGGTGATTTCATAGGTCTGGTCCTCCAGTTCCCGCAGATGGCCGCTTTCCACCATCTCCGGCACGGCTGTGCAGATGTCAAAATAGCTCAGGCATTCGTCCTGGAAGCACAGCTCGTAGAGCTGCTGAATGTTGATCGGATAGCTCACCCGTGCCATGACAAACAACACCAGAACCTTGACGTCCATCATATCATGAATAAATCCCAATCTCTGCATTTGCTTCACCTCTTGGTATCATTATACGAAATCTTTGCTAAAAATCAAGCACCTGTTGTATCCCTTCCGCATATTTTGGAGCAAAGGAGGAATCATCATGCCAAAACTTTGGGCGCCGGGCACAACGCCCTCCCATAAAGTCGCCTGTGAGCTATTGAGGAAAGGCGGTTTTCAGCTTACGGAAACTCCCTCCCAGGATGTGCAGGGCGTTTTTCTGGATATTCCCAGTTTCCGCTCGTCAGGGTTCACCCCCACCGAGCTAATCAGTCTCCTGCCAAATGAGGCTGCCGTCATCGGCGGCGGGCTGTCTTCACTGATTGGGCTAGGGCATCCCCTATTGGATCTTTTGGAGGATGCCGATTTTACTGCGCAAAACGCCGACATCACCGCCCGCTGCGCCATCCGGTTGGCATCCGACCAACTGGACGTAACTTTTCGTCGCCTTCCGGTGCTGATTCTGGGCTGGGGCCGAATTGGGAAAATCCTAGCAAGACTTCTGCAGGCCGTGGATTCTAAGGTATGGGTTTATGCCCGAAAAGAGGCAGACCGGGCTATGCTCCAGGCACTGGGTTACCATACATTCGATACGCTGCCGGAAAATACCGATTTGAGTCGGTTCCGGGTGATTTTTAACACCGTTCCCGCCCCCATGCTGTCTACAGCTAAAACCGACAGGCTGCCCGGCTGTCTTCTGCTGGACCTGGCCTCTGTATCCGGTCTCGCCGGAAACAGTGTGGTTCCGGCTCGAGGACTGCCAGGGCTTCTGGCACCCGAAAGTGCCGGAGTGCTGATTGGAAAAACCGTCATCCGGCTTTTGGAGGAGAAACGTCTATGAACATTGGGTTTGCCTTTTGCGGCTCTTTTTGTACATATGCCCAGGTTTTTCCTGTTTTGGAAGCCCTTTCAAAATGTCATCGGGTGACGCCCATTTTTTCCGCCGCCTCGGCTTCCACCGACAGTCGATTTGGCCTGGCCAAAGATTTTATGGCCCGGGCTGGTTCCATATGCGGTGTGCCGCCTTTGACGACCCTGGAAGAAGTGGAACCCATCGGCCCAAAAGGGCTGCTGGACTTGCTTGTTATTGCGCCCTGCACCGGAAATACCCTGGCAAAGCTTGCCCACTCCGTTGCAGATGGCCCTGTCACCATGGCTGCCAAAAGCCAGCTAAGAAACGGCAGACCCATTCTGCTTGCCGTCTCTACCAACGATGCCCTGGCCGGTGCCGCAGAGAACATTGGCAGACTTCTTCCCAGACGGCACTATTATTTTGTTCCTTTCCGTCAGGATAACTGGGTAAAAAAGCCCACCTCCATGGTTGCGGATTTTTCCCTGATTCCCGCCGCCGTGGATGCTGCCCTGGTGGGCCAGCAACTGCAGCCCATCCTGCTGCCAGGGGAGCCAACATAACAACGCACCCGGCTTTTCATAGAGCCGGGTGCGCTATTACATGATATTACAGATTTTCGATTTCTTGGAGCCAGATTCTGCCGCTGGCATCGCTGGGCATGCGCCAGTCTCCCCGGGGGCTGAGACAGACGGAACCGACTTTCACGCCGTCCGGCAGGCAGCTTCGCTTGAACTGCTGGGTAAAGAACCGGCGGTAGAACGCCTTCATCCACTTTTGAATGGTCTGAGGCTCAAATTCTTCCCGGAACGCCCTGCATGCCAATGCGTAGATTTTTGTGGGAGAGAAGCCGAAGCGCAGCATATAATAGAGGAAGAAATCATGGAGGGCATAGGGCCCCACCAAATCCTCGGTGTATTGGCTGATTTTCCCGGCGGCATCCGGGGGCAGCAGTTCCGGGCTGATGGGAGTATCCAGAATATCTTCCAGCACCTCTTTTGCCTGGGAGAAATGCTCGTTTTCCGCAATAGAGGCGATCATCCAGCGAATCAGGGTTTTGGGAATGGAGGCATTGACACCGTACATGCTCATGTGGTCTCCATTGTAGGTACACCAGCCCAGTGCCAACTCACTGAGGTCCCCGGTGCCAATGACGATGCCCCCAACCACGCTGGCAAAATCCATTAAAATCTGGGTCCGCTCCCGGGCTTGGGCATTTTCATAGGTGCCGTTCAAAACGCTCTTGTCATGGCCAATGTCCTGGAAGTGACCGTCTACCGCCTGACGGATATTGATTTCTTTTACGGAAATGCCCAATTTTTCCATCAGATCCAAGGAATTGCGATAGGTTCTGTCCGAGGTGCCGTAGCAGGGCATGGTAACGCCCCATACATCCGTTGCGGGGCGGCCCAGCTGGGCCATGGCTTCCACGGCTACAAGCAGCGCAAGGGTGGAATCCAAGCCGCCGGAAATGCCCACCACCGCCTTGCACTCCAGGATTTCCAGTCGACGGCGCAGCCCCGCCACCTGCATTTGAAAAATCTCCATGCAGCGTTCATGCCGGTCCTGATGGCCGGAGGGTACAAAGGGCAACTTCTCCACATGATACAGCTTTCCGTCAGAACGAAGAGGTTCCCGGCTTCCCGGAATCACCTTTTGGGAAAGCATAGGCGCAAAGGCCGCTGCATTATCCGAAAAAGTCTTATTTTTCCGGCGGTCTGCCCGAATCTGCCCCAAATCACAATCCCGGATCAGCAGGGTTTCCGATACCATGGACTCTTGGGTCTGGCCCAGCAGGGTACCATTCTGGGCGATCAGGCACTGGCCGGAGAAAATCAAATCCTGGGTACTCTCGCCCGTCCCCGCGGAGGCGTAGGCATAAATGGAGGTCGTAGCGGCAGACTGGTGCTTTACCAAATCCCGGCGATAGGCCCGTTTTCCGATGGTCTCATTGGAGGCGGAGAGATTCACGATCACCTCCGCACCGCTGAGGGCCAGAACAGAGGAGGGCGGCACCGGTGTCCACAAATCCTCACAAATCTCCACGCCCAGTTTGGTCCCCTCCCCCAGCAGGAACAAGGATTTGGCGGAAATAGGAGCTTGGATGCATCCCCGGTGGGGCAATTCCAGAACCGCCATATCGGTACGCAGCTGGTTTCCGGATGCAAACCAACGTTTTTCGTAGAATTCATTGTAATTGGGCAAATAGGTCTTCGGCACCAGGCCCAACAGTTTTCCTCCGGAAATCACCGCCGCACAGTTATACAGTTCCCCGCTTAAGGATAGCGGCAGACCCACCAGAGCCATTACCCCGGGGCAGGACTCCGAGCATTCCAAGACCATTTCCAGCCCCCGCAGGGTTTCCTCATAAAGCGTTGACTGAAAAAACAAATCCTGACAGGTATAGCCCGTCAAGCTCAATTCCGGAAATACCAGTACATCCACCATTTGCCCGTCTGCGGTTTGGAGAATGGTACAGTGATGTTCCGCATTTTGGATCGGGTCCGCCAAATGTACCGGCGGCACCGCACAGGCCACACGAATAAAATCCAGCATAAAAGGACACTCCGTTCTCGTTTTGTTTTCCTTAGTGTATCATGGATGGTGCAAAAAAACAACAAGAGCGGTCTGTGAAAACCGCCCTTGTTTCATATTTTTTGACTGCCGGATCGGTCTCTGCTTAAATTCCTGCCAGCTTCCGCAGTTCCTCGGCAATGTCGGTTTCTTCCCAGGTCTTTCCGGGAACGCCAAAATGGCCCTTGGCGGCGGTAGAGGAATAGATGGGCTTGCGCAGGTCCAGCTTGCGGATGATCCCGGCGGGGGTCATATCGCAGACCTGGCGCAGAAGCTCCGTCAAACGTTCGTCAGAGACCTTGCCGGTTCCATAGCTGTCCACCCGGACAGAAACCGGCTCCGCCACGCCGATGGCATAGGCCAGCTGCACCTGTACCTGTTCCGCCAGACCCGCCGCCACCAGGTTCTTGGCCATATACCGGGCCATATAGGCAGCACTGCGGTCCACCTTGGTGGGGTCTTTTCCGGAGAAAGCACCGCCACCGTGGGAGAAATAGCCGCCGTAGGTATCCACAATGATTTTTCGTCCCGTAAGGCCCGTGTCTCCGTTGGGTCCGCCGATGACAAAGTTACCGGTGGGATTGATGAAGATATGGGGAACATCCTCCTCCCGGAACCCGTAGTCTCTCAAAACCGGGGCAATGACCTGACTCCGCACATAGGCCCGCAGCTGTTCCATCGGGAAGTCGGCACTGTGCATGATGGATACCACCACCGTATCCACCCCCACGACCTTTCCCTGGTCGTCAAACTCCACGGTGACCTGGGTCTTTCCATCGGGCCGCAGCAGCCCATTTTCCTGAACGCACTCTGTAAGTCTGTTGCACAAAGCCCGGCTCAGGGCAGCGGGCAGAGGCATCAGCTCCGGCGTCTGGCTGCAAGCACCGCCGAACATCATGCCCTGATCTCCGGCACCGCCCACCTGGTCGTTGGTACCCAGAGCAATGTCCGCGGACTGGGTATGGATGCGGCACTGAATGTTTACGGTATCCGCATCAAAACCGTCGCCGGGATGGGTGTAGCCAATGGCACGAATGGCCCTGCGGGCCACGGCCTCATAATCCACCTTGGCCTTGGTGGTGATCTCGCCGCAAATCAGGCAGAAATCCGTGGTGACCATAGTCTCGCAGGCCACCCGGGAGCCGGGGTCCTGGGCTAGGCACGCATCCAGAATGGCATCGGAGATGGAGTCTGCCACCTTGTCCGGGTGGCCGTTGGTAACGCATTCAGAGGTAAATAATCTTTTTTCCATGTTTTGTTTTCCTTTCTCGCTGGTCCTGTTTTGGATAAAGAAAAACCGCACACCGAAGACCCGATGTGCGAAAAAGCGTAAATCGAATCCTCATCTTTCGTCTGCCGCCGGATTTGGCACCTTGATAAACAGGTTGCCGGGTTTCATCGGGCCGTTCCCTCCACCACTCTTGATAAGGCTTTGTATGCAGTTTTCCAGTATTCTACAAAGGTTTTGAAAAAATGTCAAGAGGTTTTTCTCCCCTGGGTCAAAGTTAACATTTCGGACATAGACAAATGGTTCATTCCCTGTTAAAATAGGCGCAAACACCGAAGGAGTTGACCCTATTGAAAAACTGGCGAAGAAATTTTGAGCGGTTCTGCTACCGCAACCGGGGCAAAGGAATTCCCAACCTGATGCTATACATTGTCCTCGGCAATGCGGTCGTGTACCTGATCAGTGCCATGGCCGGAAACTACACCCTGTATTACCTGCTGCGGTTTAACCGTACCGCCATCCTCCAAGGCCAGGTTTGGCGGCTCATAACCTATCCCCTGACTCTGATGAACAGCAATATTCTATTTATGCTGATTTCTCTTTTGTGCTATTACTCCCTGGGCAGTGCCATGGAGCGGCTGTGGGGTACTTTCAAATTCAATCTGTTCTATTTTTCCGGCGTTCTACTCATGGACCTTTACGGACTGATTTTTGGCTGCAACGCAGATGTGTACTATCTGAATATGAGCCTGTTCCTGGGTTTTGCCACGCTGTATCCCCAGTCGGGGTTTCTGCTGTTCTTCATCATTCCCGTAAAAGCCTGGGTGTTTGCCCTGTTTGATCTGGCGGTCATCTTTATTGGCCTGTTTCAAATGCCCTTTACCGCCTACAATCTGTTCCCCCTGGTGGCCCTGGGAAATTACTTCCTGTTCTTTGGAAAGGACGTACTGAATGTTGTCCCCCTTTCCTGGCAGAACAAGCTTCGAAAGCTGTTCCGCAAGGCTCCCAAGCAGCCCAAGGTCATTCAGTTCCATGGAAACCAGCAGTCCAAGAAAGCAGATACACCGGCCTATACCCACAAATGCTCCGTCTGTGGCCGGACGGATGTATCGAACCCGGAACTGGAATTCCGGTACTGCTCCAAGTGCAACGGCTATTACTGCTATTGCGAGGATCACATCAATAACCACACGCATATCCAGTAAACAGTTCAATAGCAGCCTGAAAAACAACATCAGCACAACACGGGGGTAGCAATTTTTTTGCCGCCCCCGTGTTGTCCGTCTGTAGATTTCTGCTATCTCCTCTGCACACATTTGATCGTATGGACAAAGGGGCTATCAATGATGGGATGTTCTGTTTGTCCATAGGGCGCATAGAATGTGCTATCCTACGATCACTTAGGGGTGGTACTTATGGAATATCCAACAAATCAGGTCATTTTACGAGGAAGTCTTCTGGATATGCCCGTGTTTTCCCATGAAAGTCAGGGGCAAAAGTTTTATAAGTTCTTTTTGCGGGTTCCCCGGTTGTCCGGTGCGGTGGATACCCTGCCGGTGATTTTAAGGGAACGGCTGTTTTGGGAGGGAGACCTTTCCGGTGGTGAAAACATCACCGTTTCCGGCAGCATCCGCTCCCACAATCTGCATACACCCCAGGGGCGGCGGCTCCTGATTTTCCTCTTTGCGGACACGCTTTTGGCAGAAGACGGCCCGGCCCTGAATGAAGTCACCCTCTGCGGCAATCTCTGCCGGGAGCCGAACTACCGCAGAACCCCTCTGGGCCGGGAGATTTGCGATGTGATGCTGGCAGTGCCCCGGCCCTCCCGAAAAGCAGACTATTTGCCATGTATTCTCTGGGGCAGCATGGCCCAAAAGGGGGCGCAGTGCCATGTAGGAGAAAAACTGTGGCTGCAAGGGCGGCTGCAAAGCAGAATTTACACCAAGCTTACCCCGGAAGGGGCCCAGGAGCGAACGGCCTATGAAATTTCCGCCCTGACAGCGGAAACGGAATAACTTCCCGGATTGCAAAACCCTTTTTTCTGTGTTATTCTATCACTGGTAAGAAAACACCGGCCTGATTCTGACACAAAGACAAGGATGGATGTTCATGGAAGAAAAAGTACAGGCTATTTTGGATATTCTGGAAGCCCGGTATCCAGAATCCATGTGTGCCCTGCATTACAAAAAAGATTATGAGCTGATGATCGCCGTGCGGCTGTCTGCCCAGTGTACGGATGCCCGGGTCAATCTGGTGACCCCTGGGCTTTTTGCCGCCTATCCCACCCTGGAAGCCATGGCAGCAGCCCCCATTGAGGATGTGGAAAACCATGTGCGCTCCTGCGGCTTTTACAAGCACAAGGCCCGGGACATTGTACTGGCCTGCCAGATGCTGCTGCGGGATTACAATGGAAAAATCCCCGATACCATGGAGGAACTTTTGAAGCTTCCCGGGGTGGGCCGCAAAACCGCCAATCTGCTGCTGGGCGACCTCTACCATGTCCCCGGGAGTGTGGTGTGCGACACCCACTGTATCCGCATCTGCGGCAAGCTGGGGCTGAGCCAGGGAAAAGAGCCGGAAAAGGTAGAGCGGCAGCTGCGCTCCATTCTGCCACCAGAAAAAAGCAATGATTTCTGCCACCGACTGGTCCTCTTTGGCAGAGAAATCTGCACTGCCCGGAATCCCAAATGCGGCCAGTGTCCCTTGAGTCCCTTCTGCAGGGAAGCAAACGGCAGCACCAAGTGAATTCTTCCCCCCTTGTCCGCATAAACTGTGGACAAGGGGGTGGATTTTTTGTCCCGAAAAATACCGCTTTTTTACAGTGCCATTTTGTTGACCGCCGTAAACCTGGTTCTGCGGATGGTCGGTACGGTCTTTGGGATTTATCTCTCCCGAAAAATCGGAGCCGAGGGGATCGGTCTTTTGCAGCTGACCATGTCTGTTGGGGGACTTGCCACGATTGCCGGTATCGGGGGTATTCGCACCGCCGCCATGTATCTGACCGCCGAGGAGTTGGGCTTCCACCGTCCCCAGGGGTTAAGGCGGGTGCTGTCCGGGTGCATGGTGTACAGTCTGGGGTGCAGTTTGTTTGTTGGGATCCTTTTGTATCTGTTTGCGCCTAAAATCGCCCAGGACTGGATTGGAAACGCCGCTGCGGCAGCACCGCTGAGGCTGTTTGCGTTTTTCCTGCCAACCAGCTGTCTATCTGCCTTGATGACGGGTTTTTTTACCGGTCAAAACCGTATTGGCACCCTGGCAGTGGTAGAAATCGGAGAGCAGCTGGTGACTATGGCTGTCACTGTGGGGCTGCTGCGCTTCTGGGCGGGGACGGATGGGGGGCGGGCTTGCTGCGCCGTGATTCTGGGAAACGCCCTGGGGACCTGCGGGACCTTGACCGTATTGATCGTTCTCTTTCTGCTTCAGTGCAATCCCATAGGGCCAAAATTTCCCATGGCCAGACGGGTCTTGTCTGCCGCCGGGCCGTTGGCCCTGGCAGACACTGCCAAATCCGGTATTTCAACTCTGGAAAACCTGATGGTCCCCAAACGGCTGGCATTGGCCGTAACAAACCCTTTGGCACTGTTCGGAATTCTCACGGGGATGGTTTTTCCGGTACTCATGTTCCCTGCCTGTATTCTCTTTGGCCTGTGCGAATTGTTGATCCCGGAGGTGGCCCGATGCCGGTGCAGCGGGCAGGAAAAACGGATCCGATATTTGCTGCACAAATCCTTAAAAATGTCTTTACTGTATGGGCTTTTCTTTGGGGGACTGCTGTTTTTGCTGGCTCCAACGCTTTGTTCCCTGCTATATCACAATGACACCGCAGGAGCCCTCCTGCGGCTGTTTGCCCCGCTGGTACCCATGCTCTACTGCGATGCCATTACCGATGCCCTGACCAAGGGGCTGGGGCAGCAGCAATGGGCCATGCGGTTTAATATTTTTACCAGTGCTTTGGATGTTGCCATGCTGTTTTTCCTGTTGCCGGTATACGGTGTCCGAGGGTATTTTGCAAGCTTTCTCATTTCCCATGCCATCAATTTCTATCTGTCCATTGGGCATCTTCTGCGCATCACCGGGGAAAAAATCTCCTGGTATGTGGTGGGAATGAGCTTTTTGTGCGGTGCAGGCAGTCTGTATGCCGCCAGTCTGGTGCCAACCCGGCCGGGAATCCTTTGTTTTTTGATTCTCTATCCCGGCGGGCTATACCTGGCAAACGTTGTAGCCGACCAGGAACTTCGCTGGTTCCGGCATCTGATTCGAGGGAAACCCAAGAATATTCCGGCTTCTGAGCCATGAAATGGAGTTGCTTCCCCGGTTGCTTTTTGAAGTTGGGGATGATATAATGAAGAAAACCAAAGAAGCACTGATGAAATCGGCAAGAGCTGACGGCGAAAGATTCGCCGCTCAGCCGCAGACGATTTATTCAGAGTTTCCATAATACAAGGAGCCTGATACCATGCGTCTTGAAGCCATTCAAGCCTGTCTCAACAGCAAAAACATGCCCTATGAATACTGGGAGGAACAGGACTGCGGCAGCATTTCCTTTCTCCACCGGGGGCTGAGCTACCATATCTGGGAGTACCCGGCACCGGAGCGTGGGGCAGAGAGCAATGTGCGCACCGCCGGACGGAGCGAGGATTACGAGGGAGACTACGAGGCCAAAATTATTGAGATCCTGCAGGATTTTTGATTGACTTTTTCTTCCTTTTCGCATAGAATGAAGGGCAAGATAAAAGGGAGTAAAGGGCGGGCTCGACCCCGCTGCAAGATCTCGTCATCACGGCGTTTGCCCGGGGTTTTGCGTTATGCTTGAGACTTTTATCACAGTTTTGTGCTGTGATGAAGGTCTTCTTTTTTTCCTTCACGCAGCGAATTTCAAGGAGGAATACTATGGAAATCGCAAGCGTATTCGCAAATCTCGGGAATCTGACACCCCAGATGCTTATTATGTATGCTCTGGGCGGGTTCCTCATCTATCTGGCCATTGCCAAAAAAATGGAACCCAGCCTGTTGCTCCCCATGGGCTTTGGTACCATTCTGGTGAATCTCCCCCTGTCCGGAGCCATCACCCAGGGGGATGTACCCGGGGCCCTAAGTGTACTGTTTCAGGCGGGGCTGTCCAACGAGCTGTTTCCCCTGCTGCTGTTTATCGGCATCGGTGCCATGATCGATTTTGGGCCACTGCTGGAAAAGCCCTGGTTGATGCTCTTTGGCGCAGCAGCTCAATTTGGCATTTTTGCCACTCTGATTCTGGCCGGCTTCTTCTTTGACCTGAAAGATGCGGCTTCCATTGCCATTATCGGTGCGGCTGACGGCCCCACTGCCATCTTCGTTGCCAACGTATTGGGTTCTAAGTATTTAGGTGCCATTCTGGTGGCCGCCTACAGCTATATGGCACTGGTACCTATTTTACAGCCCCCGGTGATCCGGCTGGTCACTACCAAGAAAGAGCGACTGATCCGGATGCCCTATCAGAAAGGCAATGTTTCCAAGCGCACCCGGATTTTGTTCCCCATTCTGGTCACCATGCTCTCCGGTCTGGTGGCTCCTGCCAGTGCGGCCCTTGTGGGCTTTTTGATGTTCGGTAACCTCCTGCGGGAGTGCGGTGTGCTGAACGCCCTGTCGGAAACCGCCCAGACCACCCTGGCAAACCTCATTACCATTGTTCTGGGTCTGACCGTTTCCAGCCAGATCACCGCTGATGCCTTTTTGCAGCCGGATACCCTGCTGATTCTGGCTCTTGGCGGTCTGGCCTTTATTGGGGATACCGTTGGCGGCGTGCTGTTTGCCAAGTTCGTCAATCTCTTCCTGCCCCAGGACAAGAAGATCAACCCCATGATCGGTGCCGCCGGAATTTCTGCTTTCCCCATGAGTGGCCGGGTGGTAAATCAGATGGGGCTGAAAGAGGACAATCAGAATTTCCTGCTGATGTACTCCATCAGTGTCAATGTGTCCGGTCAAATTGCCTCCGTCATTGCCGGTGGTCTGATTCTCACCCTGATGGGTGTTTAAGGAGGTGAAGAAAATGCCCTATCCCAACGCTCTTGTTGAAACCCTGCCCATGCTGGTAAAGGGGATGCTCGGAATTTTCCTGGTGATCGGCACCATTGCCCTGATCACATGGCTTTTTAATAAACTTTTCCACTAAACACCGAAAAGGCCCCCAGGAGTCAGCAGCAGTTGATTCCTGGGGGTCTTTTAAATTTTTTGCAAAGGCATGGGATTCCCATATTGTTTTTTCTCTGCAAAAAAGCTATAATAGCCTCAGACAGGATTGGAGGGATACTATGGCGAAGGACTACCAGGACTGGGACGCTTTGGGCCACAGCATCGAAGACATTATTGACCAGGCCATTAAATCTAAAAATTATCAGGAACTGAGTCGAACCATTACACATACCATTGATAAGGCCACATCCGCCGGGTCTGACGCCCTGTGGAAAGCACTGGATCTTTCCGGCACCATGCGGGCCCGTTCCAGTACCCAAAAAACAACGGTAACAACGACCACCACAACCGCTTCCCCGCAACCTCCAAAGGCCCAGCTGCCCGCCCTTTACGGCAGCCCCAACGGGCAGACGGCGACGGGCATTCTGAAAACCGTTTTTGGCGGCATGTTGACCATTGCCGGATTTACCCTTTCCCTGATTTCCGGCATTTTTTCTTTGGTGGGCATGGCCGGTTCTATTGTGGTCCCCTTGTGCTTCGGCGTGGGTTCCCTGGGCCTTGGCAGCTGGCTTTTGACCGGCGGCATCCGGGTTTTGGGTCGGGTCAGCCGTTACAAGGTTTACCTGAAAACCCTGGGCCAGAAAACCCACATGAGCCTGGAACGGCTGGCCAGAAGCGTGGGAAAAAACGAGAAGTTTGTCCGCAAGGAGCTGTCCGGCATGATCGATGAAGGGCTGTTTCTGGAAGGACACTGGGACAAGGAGCAACAGAACCTGATCACCAGCAATGAAACCTTCCAGAGCTTTGAAAAAAGCCGTATGGAGCTGGAATCCCGGCAGCGGGAAGAAGCCGCAAGGGCAGCTGTGACGGCTCCGGCAAAAACCGTCTCCCCCAAGGTTCAGGAAGTTCTGGACCGGGGCAATGCCTATTTGCAGGAAATTCGCCGGTGTAACGATGAGATTCCCGGAGAGGAGATTTCCGCAAAAATTGACAGAATGGATGCCATCGTCCTGAGAATTTTTGAGCGAGCGGAAGCCCATCCGGAAATCATTCCGGATTTAAAAAAACTAATGGACTATTATCTGCCCATGACCATCAAACTTCTCGATGCCTATGCGGACATGGATCGGCAGCCCATCCAGGGCGAGACCATTCTGGCCTCCAAGCAGGAAATTGATGCCACCCTGGACACCTTGAATCTGGCCTTTGAAAAGCTGCTGGATTCCGTTTTCCAGGACACAGCCATGGACGTATCCAGCGATATCTCCGTATTGCACACCCTTTTGGCCCAGGAAGGGCTGACTGGGGATGATTTTAAAAATAACGTAAAGGAGTAACCCCATGGAACACGAATTTGAAAACCAGGAAACGGTTCCCACCCTGACTCTGGAACCGGAGCTGGAAGAAGTCCAGCTTACCCCCAAGGAAGAAACCGCCCCCGTGGAGGCTCCCATTCCCCAGCCGGTGCTGACCCCCCAGGAGCAGCAAATGGTAACGGATTTTGCCGCCAAAATCGATCTGGAAAACACCAACCAGGTGCTTCAATACGGCGCAGCCGCCCAGAAGAAAATGGCGGACTTCTCCGATGCCGCCCTGGCCAATGTCCGCACCCAGGATTTGGGGGAGATCGGTGACCTCATTGTGAATGTGGTAGGAGAGCTGAAAGGCTTTGACAAAGAGGAATCCAAGGGTTTTCTGGGCTTCTTCAAAAAGCAAAGTGACAAATTGGAGTTGATGAAAAGCCGCTACGATAAGGCCGAGGTCAACGTAGAAAAAATCAGTGACGCTTTGCAGCAGCACCAGGTTCGGCTCTTAAAGGACTCTGCGGTGCTGGATAAAATGTATGAGCAGAATCTGGCCTACTTTAAGGAATTGACCATGTATATCCTGGCCGGCAAGCAAAAGCTCCAGGAGGTACGGGAAGGCAAGCTGCGGGACTTGGAAGCCACCGCCCAGCGGACAGGCCTTGCCGAGGATGCCCAGGCCGCCAGGGACTTGGCCGAAAAATGCAACCGGTTTGAAAAGAAAATCTATGACCTGGAACTGACCCGCACCATCTCCATCCAGACTGCTCCGCAAATCCGCATGATCCAGAACAACGACACCGTGATGGTGGAGAAAATTCAGACCACCCTGGTAAATACCATCCCTCTGTGGAAAAACCAGATGGTTCTTGCCCTGGGTATCGCCCATTCCACGGAAGCGGCCCAGGCCCAGCGGCAGGTCAATGACGTGACCAACGCGCTGCTCAAATCCAATGCCGAGAAGCTTCGCCTGGCCTCCACGGAAACCGCCAAAGAGGCGGAACGGGGCATCGTAGACCTGGAAACTCTGAAACAGACCAATGCCCAGCTTATTCAGACCCTGGATGACGTGATGAAAATTCAGTCCGATGGCCGCGCCCAGAGACAGGCCGCCGAGGTAGAAATGGCAAAAATGGAGCAAGAGCTGAAAAACAAGCTGCTGCAAATCCGGAACGGAAAATAAAAGAAGGCGCAAAAAGCCCGGGTGGTTCCAGTTGACCACCCGGGCTTGTATTACTTTTCGTCTGTTGTCAGCAGCAGCTTTTGCAGCAGCATCAAATCCATCAAATCAATTTTTCCGTCGGCATTCAGGTCGGCGTTTCCGGTTTCCACCGGGATATTCTGGCCCGCAAGGTAGCGGCGCAGACGTAACAGGTCTGCAGAGGTAATGCGCCCATCACCGTTGACATCACCGGGAATGCCCACAGTGACCTGCACGGAACCGGCACTGGTACCCACCGCCACAAGCTCCGCTTGGGCGTTGACACCGGAAGCCTCCGTCAGTGTGACGGGGATCTCCCCCTGGGGGGCATCCTGGGCGATTCTGAAATCCAGGGTCAAAACCACGCCGTTTTTGTCCGTTTCGTCGGGCTGGAGCCACAGGGCCTTTTCTCCCTCGCCAATGCCCACCGTCCAATCGCCCAAGGCAAAGGTCTCAGAGGTACAGTCAAAGTCCTCCAAGGTCAGTCGGCTTTGATCGTAGTCGATTTGGAAATTCAGGCCGCACAGGCCGGGGTTGTCTGTCAGAGTGATTTCCAGCCGGACTTTCTGCCCCGGCTGGGCACTGGCCTGGGCCACCGTCAGCATGGGTACCTGGGTCCGGGTCTTGCCGGATTCCTCGATTTCCGTTGCAGCCGCAGGTTCCTCCGGGGCGGTGGTTTCCTCCTCCGTCCCAGTCTGGGGCTCCTTGCTATCGCTCTGAGGCTTTGTTTCTTCTGTTTCTCCTACAGGCTCCAAGGCCACAAATTCGATGCTCCGTTCCTTGGCAAAGGTTTCCGCCGCCGTATCGGAATAGCCCATGATCTGCTGGGCCCCATCCAGGGCATCCGGGTTGATTTCTTCAATGGACTCCGGGAAAGTCACCGTAGATAGCTTCCGGCACAGGGTAAATGCCCCGGCATCCACCGCCGTAATACCGTCTTCCAGAATAATATCCGTAATGTCTCCCCGCATTTCGTCCCAGGGGTAGTAGTGCTCCCCCTCCGGCAGTGCCACCGCACCGGTGCCCGTTACCGTCAGCACACCGCCGCTGAGCTGCCAGGTGCCGCCGGACCAGCTGCCCGCCCCATCCCGGAGCTTGCGGCTGTCGATTTGGTGGAATTTACCGCCGCAGGCGGTTATGTAGTCCTGAACCCCCGTACCGGCGGTGCAGTTGATGATGGTTGCCTGTTCAAAGGCGTTATCCCCCACCCAGGCAACACTTCCCGGAACGAACACACTGGTCAGGCCCGTACACCCGGAAAAGGCCTTTTCTCCGATGCCCACAAGGCCCTCCGGCAATGTCACCCAGTTGAGGGCGGCGCAATTTTCAAAAGCACTGTCATGGATATACCGCAGTCCCTTGGGAAGGGTCACAGAGGAAAGGGCCGTACAGTCCTTCAGTGCCTCTGCCTGGATGGCAGTTATGCCGTCATCCACCCGCAGGCTCTGGATTTCCTCTTTCCGGTCCTCCCAGGGGAAGGGCCGGGCAAAATCCATTTCCCCCCGGCCGGTAATGCACAGCACCCCTTCTTCCAAGGCCCAGCCCTGGTCCGGCTCCTCCGCCGCTGCCCCTGCCGCCAGCAGGAACAAAACAGAAACGCACAAGACGGCGGACAGTATCGCTTTCAAACTTCTCATGGTTCTCCCCCCGATCGTTCTTTACGGGTTTTCCTTCTCCTGTACCTCAGGGGCCTGTACCGGCTCCTGGGCGGCATTGACATAAGCCATCAATTCTTCGCCGGTAATGGTTTCCTTTACCAGCAGATATTCCGAAATTTCATCCAGCAGCCCCCGGTTCTCCGTCAAAATCCGGGTAGCATCGGCAAAGGCACCGTCCAGAAGTTTCTGGACCTCCTTATCCACCTGGGCCGCCGTATCCTGGGAGCAATCCATATAGGCCTGACCGTCCAGGTAGCTGTTCTGCACGGTGGCGGTGGTCATCAGTCCCAGTTCCTTGCTCATGCCATACTGGGAGACCATGTTTCTTGCAAGGGAGGTTGCCCGCTGCAAATCGTTGGCTGCACCGGTGGTCTGGGCACCGAATACCAACTGCTCCGCCGCTCTGCCGCCCACCAGGCTCTTGAGTTCCACTTCCAGCTCCTGCCGGGTGGACAGGAACTTTTCTTCCTCTGGCAGATACATGGTGTAGCCCAGTGCGCCGGAGGTATGGGGTACGATGGTGATTTTAGATACGGGCTGAGCATGCTTTTCCAGTGCAGAAACCAGGGCATGGCCCACCTCGTGATAAGCCACCAGCCGCTTTTCCGTTTCCGTCAGCACCGTGTTCTTCTTTTCGGTTCCGGCAATGACCGTTTCAAAGGAAACCAGCAGGTCCTCCTGATTCACGGCCTTTCGGCCCATGCGCACTGCCCGGAGGGCTGCTTCATTGACAAGGTTTGCCAAATCCGCACCGACTGCGCCAGCCGTGGCCTGGGCGATTTTCTTGAGATCCACGTCCTCAGCCAGCTTGATTTTCCGGGTATGGACCTTTAAGGTGTCCAGCCGTCCCTGATAGTTGGGCCGGTCTACAATGATCCGCCGGTCAAACCGGCCGGGGCGCAGCAGAGCCTTGTCCAGAATCTCCGGCCGGTTGGTAGCCGCCAGGCACACAATGCCCTTGGACGGCTCAAAACCGTCGATCTCACTTAAAAGCTGATTGAGGGTCTGCTCCTGCTCGGAATTATTGCCGTAGCGGTTGTCCCGGGCCCGGCCTACCGCATCGATCTCATCAATGAAGATGATACAGGGGGCGACTTTGGCGGCCTGCTGGAACAGGTCTCTGACCCGGCTGGCACCCATGCCTACAAACATTTCCACGAAGTCCGAGCCGGAAATGGAGAAGAAGGGCACGTCCGCCTCTCCCGCCACAGCCTTGGCAAGCAGGGTCTTACCGGTACCAGGAGAGCCTACCAGCAATGCGCCCTTGGGAAGTCTGGCACCGATTTCTGCATATTTCTGGGGATTGTGGAGGAAATCAATGATTTCCTTCAGGGATTCCTTGGCCTCGTCCTGACCTGCCACATCCTTAAAGGTCACGCCGGTCTGCTTTTCCATGTAAACCTTGGCCTTGCTCTTGCCAAAGCCGCCCATCATGCCGTCACCGCCCATGCGCTTGGTCAGAGTGCGCATAAACAGGAACAAAATGGCAAAGGTAATGCCATAGTACAGGATCATCAAAATCATGGAATTGTCTTCCTGCACCTGCCAATCCGGCACGACCCCCTCTTCTACCATGGCATTGTACATGGATAGCCAGTCGCCGCTGGGCATGCCGGTGTAGCAGGCCCGCTGCTGGGAGGCGGGTTTGGCGGCCTCTTCCTTGGTAAGGTAGTAAATGCGCGCCCCACGTCGCTGGACCTCGGCCAGCTCGTGGTTGGTCATTGCCGAATAAAAATCCGCATAGGTGGTTTCCGTATACTGGCTGTCAGATACCATATTGTAGATCCAGCCAAACAGCAGCACCAGGGCCAGGGCAATGATCAAAGGTGTCCAAAAATTTTTCTTGGGATTGTTCCCACCGGGCTTTTTTTCGTTGGGCCCGTCTTTTTGTTCGTAGCTCATGTATTTAATGCCTCCTCAGGCTTATTCACAGGGTATCATATCACATTTTTGCACCGCTGGCAATGAATGATTCCCGGTTTGCGGTAAATTTTCTGTGAATGCCTGGGTTTCACAGGAATTTACGAAAAATAAGAGTTGTGAAATGAGAGAAAATCTGATATAATACGGAATAAATATGTATAACTCAAAAGACGAATACTGGAGATGATCCCAATGAACGATAAAAGAAACGACCGTTTTCGCCGTCCCCGGGAGGGGCAGCGTCCCCAGGAAGTGCCCCAGGAGGAAACCGAGGGCCAGCTGGAAGGCCGCAACGCCATTCAGGAAGCACTGAAAAGCGGGCGAACCATTGACAAGCTCTTTATTGCCTCCGGCGATACGGACAAGGGCTTGCAGCGGCTGGCCGCCCAGGCCAAAGAGGCCGGGGCCGTGGTGGTGCCGGTGGACCGCCGGAAGCTGGATGCCATGTCCTTTACCCGATCCCACCAGGGTGTGATCGCTCTGGCCGCCGCCCACGAATACTACTCTATTGACGATATTCTGGCTGAGGCCGCCCAGCGGGGGCAAGCCCCCCTCATCGTGATTTGCGATGAGCTGTCCGACCCCCACAACTTAGGTGCCATTCTCCGGTCTGCCGAGTGTGCCGGTGCCCACGGTGTCATCATCCCCAAGCGACGCAGTGTGGGCCTTACCGCCACCGTTGCCAAGGCCTCTGCCGGAGCCATGGAATATATGAAAGTGGCCCGGGTCACCAATATCAACGCTGCCATGCAGGAGCTCAAGGACAAGGGCGTTTGGATTTTCGGCACCGCCGCCGAAGGAGCCATCCCCATGTATCGGGCGGATTTGAAGGGCCCCACCGCCATTGTCATTGGCAATGAGGGCGTGGGCATGAGTCCCCTGGTCCGTAAAAACTGTGATGTAACGGTTTCCATCCCCATGGCAGGAAACATCAGCTCCCTGAACGCCTCTGCCGCCGCTTCCATCTTGCTGTATGAGGCGGTGCGCCAGCGACTGGGATAAGCCCGGAGGTAGCATATGGATAACCAAGAAAACCTGGAAGAAACCCAGGAATTTGACCTGGAAGCAATTTTGAACGAATTCCACGATGACCCGGAGGATGCATCGGAAGCCCCTGAGGACGTCCCCATTCCCCCCATTCCCCCCATTCCCCAGGAGCCGGAGGTGGCCCGGGAAATCCAGGAGGCTGCGGAAGCTTTGGAAGCAGCGGATGCTGCTTTTGAGGAGGAACTCTCGGATCTGCTAGGAGACCTGGGGGATTTGGAGGAGCCGGAAGACACCGTAAACCTGGACGATACCCAGGTCTTTGACGTGACCGAAGCCTCCCAAAAGCCTGCTGAGGAGCATGGGGCCTCCACCAGCCAGGACACCCTTCGCTTTGATGCCGGGATGCCCCTGGAACAGGAGAACGAACAAAAAGAGGAACCCATCCCCATCCGCACGGGTCTGCGGGAGCTGCGGCGAAAAATCATTGCAGGGCCGGAAAAACGGTACTACGAACTGGCGGATCAGGGTGTTTTCTCCCTGCAAATCGCCATTGTCCTGAATCTGCTGCTGGTGGTTTTCTGCATTGGTTCCAGTGCCATGTTTGCCGCCGGTGTGATTCCCGAAAACCGTCTGCGGTTTGTAATTTTCACCCAGGTGCTGTCCATGCTTCTGTCCGCCCTGCTTGGCTGCTACCAGCTGCTGGACGGACTGGGAGAACTGCTCCACGGGCGATTCACCATCAACACCCTGCTCTTTTTCACTCTGGTTGCCTGCTGTGTGGATGCGGTTTTCTGCTTCCAGGAGCTGCGCATCCCCTGCTGCTCCGGCTTCGGCCTGCAAATGACCTTTGCGCTGCTGGCCCGGTATCACCGCAGAACCACAGAGACCTATCAGATGGACACCCTGCGAAAGGCCAACCATCTCAATGCCACCGTGAAAGAGCCCAACTATTTAGACGGCAAGCCCGCCCTGCTGCGGACTCCTGGAGACGTAGATGCCTTTACGGAGAATTATCAGAAGCCCTCCCGTCCTGAAAAGCTTCAAGGACTGTACTGTCTGCTGAGTCTGCTGGTCTGCCTGGGGCTTGGAGCCCTGGCGGGAACCAATTACTCCCTGAGTCTGGGCGTTCAGGTGTTGTCCGTCTCCCTGATGGCCGCCGTACCTGCCAGCTTCTTTGTGACCCTGACCCGGCCCGCCTGTATTCTGGAGCATCGGCTGCATATGGTGGGCAGCGTGATTTGCGGTTGGCAGGGCGTGACCAAACTCCGTGGCAAAGCCTGCTTCCCCCTGACCGATGATGACCTGTTCCCCATTGGCTCCACCAAGCTCAATGGCGTAAAGTTCTACGGCAATCGGGAGCCAGAACAGATTTTGTCCTACGCCTCCTCCCTGATTTCCGCCGCCGGCGGTGGACTGGTGCCCCTGTTCCAGAATATGCTGAAAAACCGAGGCGGCAGTGAATACCCGGTCACGGAATTCCGGGACTATGGTTTGGGCGGAGTTGGCGGCGTGATCCGCGGGGAAGCCGTACTGCTGGGCAACCTGGAATTCCTGCAAAGCATGGATGTATACATTCCTCAGGGTACCACCGTTTCCCAGGCTGTGTATATGTCCATTGAGGGGGAGCTCAGTGCAGTGATTGCCATTTCCTATGCAAAAATGCGCTCCTCCTCCGCAGGACTCACCTCTCTTGGCGGCTACCGGAAAGTGCAGCCCGTGATGCTGACTGAGGACTTTATGCTCACCGGCGAGTTCCTGCACAGCAAGTTCTCCATCAACACTAGAAGATTCCTTTTCCCGGACCGGGAAACCAAAAAAGCACTGGCATCTCACCACGCTGACCCGGAAGCTGTGCCGCTGGCCCTCTCCACCCGGGACGAGCTGGTGGGTGCCGTTTACCCCATCACCGGCGCCAACGCCCTGTATACCGCTTGCCGGTTGGGAATGCTGATCCACGTTTTGGGCGGCATTGTGGGCATGCTCATTATGTTCGCCCTTGCTTTCCAGGGAAGCACCGAACTGCTGACCCCCACCAATATACTGCTGTATCAGCTGATCTGGATGGTTCCCGGAATGCTGGTAACGGAGTGGGCAAGGACCGTATAAATTCCTATTGCAAAGCCCCGGGCTGCCATATCGGCGGCCCGGGGCTATAGTGCAGTGACAGGGGCTTCTTCCCGGGGAATGGCTTTTCCCAGGGCGTAGTAGGTTGCAAACAGCGCAAACAGCGTGACGTTGTGGCCGATCATACAGCCCCAGGCTGCCACCAGGCCCAGGCCCAGAATTCTGGTACAGATGAAGGTTCCGAAAATACGGATACACCACATGCCCAGAATGTTAAACACAAAGGGCGGCACCGTGCGGCCAATGCCCTGCATAATGCCTTCCAGCACAATGGGGACTCCGTAGAAGGGCTCAGAAATGGCCACCATCCGCAATACCGTCGTTCCCAGAGCCTTCACCTGAGGGTCTTTGGTAAAAATGGACATGAGCTGAGGGGCAAAAATCAGCAGCAGGCCTCCGGTCACCACCATGAGCCCTACCTCCAAAGGAAGAATGGTTCCTGCCAGAGATTTGAGCTTCTTGTGGTCCCGGGCCCCCAGGGCATTTCCGGCCAAAGTAGCCGCCGCAGTCTGCATGCCCCAGCCGGGTACATAGAACAGGGACTCTACCGTATTGGCAATGGTATGGGCGGCGGTGGAGGTATCCCCCAGGGCGTTGATCATGGCCGCAAAGGCCACATAGCCCAAAGATGTTCCGAAGCGTTGGAGCATATTGGGAAAGGCCACATGCCAGCAGGGCTTCAAAATCTCCCCGTCCGGCAGGAACCGCTGCCCCCTGGGAGAAAGCTCCGGGTGCTTCCACAGCCGGATGGTCATGGCAACGCCGCCGTAAACATAGGCCAGCGCACTGGCCACCGCCGCGCCGTTGATGCCCCAGCCCGCACCCCACATGGGGACGGACAGGCCGAAGAAATGCACCTGGCGGCTGGAATAGATCAGCAGGTAGTTTAAGACAATATTGATCAGGTTCATGTTCAGGCTCACCCGCATGGGGGTACGGGTATCCCCTACGGAGCGGAGCACCGTGGCAAAAATAATGCTGGCCGCCCGGAAAAGCATGGGAGAATACAAAATGAGAAAATACTGAGAGGCCTGGTCCCGGATGGACACATCCACCTGCATCCAGCGGGTGATTTTCCCGCTGAGCCCGGTGGTCAGGGCAGTAAACAGCAGCCCCACCAGCAATGTCACGGTCACGGCCTGGGCAGAAGCCCGTTTTGCCCGCTGCTGGTCCCCTGCCCCGTAGCACTGGGAAATCAGGGCCAGAAAGCCCACACCCACGGCGGAAACCGTACTGCCTACCAGCCAGGAAACCGTGGCGGTGGCTCCTACGGCTGCGGTGGCCTGGGTTCCCAGGGTGCCTACCATGGCCGTATCGATATATTGCACTGCCGTTTGCATCAGTTCTTCCAGCATGGTGGGCCATGCCAGAGTGAAAATCAATGCCAGCATCTTTCTATCCAATCGTCTGTTCATCTTTCTATCCTTCCTGGGCGTTGTGCCTGAATTCGTATTATACACAGATTGCCCCGGTTCCGTCAAGGCAAAAAAACGCTCCGAGCCGTTTCGGTGGCTCGGAGCGTCTGTATTGATGGCTTAGTGCGCCCGGGTTTCGATTTCTTTCAGAACTTTCTCGATGAAGGCCTGAAGCTGCATGGTCTGGGTCTCGTCGGTATCCCGGTTCCGGACGGAAATGGTACCCTCCTCGGCCTCCTTGGCACCCAGAATCAGCATATAGGGTGCCCGGTCGATCTGGCGGGCCTCCCGGATTTTATAGCCGATCTTTTCGCTGCGCTCGTCCAGCTGGGTACGGATGTTGGCATCTTCCAGAGCCTGGTTGACCTGACGGGCATAGTCCATGGTCTTTTCGGAAACCGGCAGAACCTTGACCTGCAGGGGGGCCAGCCACACGGGGAACTTGCCCTTGGTCTCCTCGATCATATAGGCCATGAAGCGGTCCAGAGAGCCCAGGATGGCCCGGTGCAGCACCACAGGGGTCTGCTCAACGCCGTTGGAATCCACATACTTGAGGTCAAACTTGGCAGGCAGACAGAAGTCCAGCTGGCAGGTAGACAGAGTGTACTCCGCACCTACAGCGGGCTTAACGTTGACGTCCAGCTTGGGTCCGTAGAAAGCAGCCTCACCGATTTCCTCGGTAAAGTGAATGCCCAGTTCCGTCAGCACCTCCCGCAGAGCAGACTCGGCATGGTCCCACATGGCATCATCCGGATGGTACTTGACCTTATCGACAGGATCCCGCAGGGACAGGACGCAGCGGTAGTCGGTAATGCCAAAGTCCTGGTAGACATCGGAAATCAGCTTGACCACCCGGGCCACTTCGTCCTTAATCTGGTCAGGGGTCACAAACAGGTGGGCATCGTTCTGGCAGAAATGACGGCCACGCTCAATGCCTTTCAGGGTGCCGGAAGACTCATAACGGAAATCGTGGGCGATCTCACCGATCCGGATGGGCAGCTCCCGGTAGGAGTGGGGCCGGTTGGCGTAGATCATCATGTGATGGGGGCAGTTCATGGGACGCAGGACAAAGCTCTCGCCGTCCACTTCCATGGCGGGGAACATATTGTCTTTATAGTGGGCCCAGTGGCCGGAGGTCTGGTACAGGGCCACGGTACCCACGCAGGGGGTCATGACGTGCTGATAGCCCAGCTTCCGTTCCTTTTCCTTGATATAGTTTTCCAACTCCTGCCAAACCGTATAGCCTCTGGGCAGGAACATGGGAAGACCCCGGCCCACCAGCTCATCGGTCATAAACAGGCCCATTTCCTTACCGATCTTCCGGTGGTCTCTGGCCTTGGCCTCCTCCTGCTGCTTGAGGTACTCGTCCAGCTCTTCCTGGGAGGCGAAAGCAACGCCATTGATACGGGTCAGCATCTTGTTATTAGCATCGTTCTTCCAGTAAGCACCGGACTGCTGGGTGATTTTAAAAGCTTTCAGGCCCTTGGTGTAGGTCATGTGAGGACCGACACACATATCGATATAGTCGCCCTGCTGGTAGAAGCTGATGATAGCATCCTCGGGCAGATCACCGATATGCTCCTCTTTATACTTGGCGTGACGCTCCTGCATGAGCTTGATGGCCTCATCCCTCGGCAGGATGAAAGGCTTGATGGGCAGGTTGGCCTTGACGATCTTCTTCATCTCTTTTTCAATGGCCAGCAGATCCTCATCGGTAAGCTTCTTGTCACCAAAGTCTACATCGTAGTAAAAGCCTTTTTCCGTGGCAGGGCCGTAGGCAAAGTCCGCATCGGGGTAAAGATGCTGGATGGCCTGGGCCATGATGTGGGCAGCGGTGTGCCGCAGAACGTGCTGCACTTCCTCGGCAGGGCATTCGGCAACGGTTCCGTCATTGTAAATGATTTTCATAGCGATTCTCCTTTTTGAGTGTAGGGACGCAAAAAAGCACCCCTGGATTCCCAAGGGTGCCTTGAAAGCACGGTTCCACCTTGATTTTTCACTCATCACCCACTTTCGCAGGGTTCCCCTCGGCCCGCTTGCGCCAACGGCTTTCTCACGGGCAGCTCCGGAGTGGTATCACCCAAGGCACCGGGACACGCTTCCAGCATAATGCGCATCTCTCTGAAACCGGGTCTCATTGGGGTCAGTCTCCCTCAACGCTGTTAGTTGCAGTATAGCACCTTTTATTTCAAAGTGCAAGTATCATTTTCGGCTTTTTCGGAAATTTCGTCCTCCCGCTCCATTTCGGCCAGAAGTTTCCGGTCGCTTTTGGAGGAAAGGTCCAATTGTTCATACATATCCGGCCGTCTCTCCCGGGTCCTGCGGAGGGATTGTTTTCGCCGCCATTGGTCCACCTTCTGGTGGTTGCCCGAAAGCAGAATTTCCGGCACCGGCCGCCCATGCCATACCGCCGGACGGCTGTACTGCGGGTACTCCAAAAGACCCGAAAAATGGCTTTCGTCCTCAAAGCACTCCGGGTCTGCCAGCACCCCAGGGACCATTCGGCACACGGCATCGGTAACGGCCATGGCGGCAATTTCTCCCCCGGTCAGCACAAAGTCCCCCAGGGAAATTTCCTCGTCCACGCACTCGTCAATAAAACGCTGGTCAATGCCCTCATAGTGGCCGCAGACCAATACCAGATTGTCCATTTTGCTCAGGCGAATGGCATCCGCCTGACGGAAAGTATGGCCACAGGGGGAGAGATACACCGTATGCACAGGCCCCCCGGCCTGGTCGCAGACCGCTTCCCAGCAGCGGTAGAGAGGGTCTGCCTGCATAATGGCCCCCCGGCCCCCGCCGTAGGGGTAGTCATCCACCTGGTTCTGCTTGTTGGCGGTATAATCCCGGATCTGGTGGGCTTCGATCCGAATGTAGCCCCGCTCCTGAGCGCGGCCCAGGATGCTCTCGGAAAGTACATCCCCCAGGGTATCCGGGAACAGGGTCAGAATGTCAATCCGCATCGGTTTCCATGCCCTCCAACAGCTTTACATCCATCCGGTTTCCGGAAAGAGACGTGGAAAGGATGAATTCCTTGACTGCGGGGATCATGTATTCCCGCTTGCCTTTTACCACATAGACCTGATTTCCCGGGTAATCCAGCACCTCCTGGATGGTGCCGATCAGGGCGTTGTCGGCAAAAACCTCCATACCGGTAAGTTCTGCGGCAAAGATCACATCCTCCTCCACGTCCTCCCGGTAGATTTCTACGGTCTTTCCCCGCAAAGCCTGGGCCGCCTCCATGGTGTCTACGCCCTGGAGCTTTATAAGATTGCAGGTGGTCTGCACCCGGCAGGAGGACACGGTATATTCCTTTCCGCCGATCCGGCATCTTGAAAAGGCACACATGGTCTCCGGGGAATCCAGCCAGGTCAGCATTTTGATTTCTCCCCGAACCCCATGGGTATTAACGATTTCTCCTGCTTCAATAAACGGAAGTCTCATTGCTTTCTCCTTTATTCCATAAAAACGAAAATGCGTGACGAAATCGCCACGCATAGCCGTTTAATCCACAATTTCAACGGTGACCTTTTCGCCAGTGCGCTGGGCCACGGTTTTAATAATGGTGCGGATCTCCTTGGCGATCCGTCCCTGGCGGCCAATTACCTTCCCCATGTCGCCCTCGGCCACATGAAGTTCCAGCACCTTGCCCTCCTCATTGGAAGACTCGATAACGGTAACCGCATCCGGATTGTCCACCAGGCTCTTTGCCATATACAGCAAAAGTTCCTTCATTGTGCCACTCCTTCAAAGGGGCTTACAGAACGCCAGCGTTCTTCAGCAGGCTCCGAACGGTATCGGTGGGCTGAGCGCCGTTCTTGATCCAGTTCTGTGCCTTCTCAGCGTCCACAGTAACGGTAGCGGGAGAGGTCAGGGGATTGTAGGTACCGATTTCCTCGATGCAGCGGCCGTCACGGGGAGAACGGGAATCAGCAACAACGATCCGGTAGTAAGGAGCCTTCTTGGCACCCATTCTTCTCAGTCTGATCTTAACCATGAAAGTTTCACCTCCAGAAAAAGTCTAAGTGATATATCGCAAAGCAAATTGCTTACAGCGAACAAGATTTACATGCCCGGGAAACGCATTCCGCCGAATCCACCCATTCTTCTGAGTTTCTTGGCGGCACCGGGGCCGGAAAACTGCTTCATCAGTTTCCGCATCTGCTCAAAGGACTTGAGCAATTTATTCACATCCTCCACCCGGAGACCGCAACCGGCGGCAATACGCTTTTTCCGGCTGGCACCGATGATGGAGGGGTTTTCCCGCTCCTTGGGGGTCATGGAAAGAATAATGGCCTCGGTATGGGCCATGGCCTTGGGGTCCAGCTTGATGTCTTTCAGGTTGGCCCCGCCGGGCATCTGGGCAAGCAGGTCTTCCATGGAACCCATAGATTTGAGCTGCACCATCTGGTCGTAGAAATCCTGGAGGGTGAAGCGGTTGGTCCGCATCTTCTCCTCCATTTTGGCTGCCTGCTTGGCATCATAGGCTTTCTCGGCCTTTTCAATCAGGGACAGCACATCGCCCATGCCCAAAATACGGCTTGCCATCCGATCCGGGTGGAAGACCTCAATGTCTTCCAGCTTTTCGCCCATACCGGCAAACTTAATGGGCTTTCCGGTAACGGCCTTGACAGACAGGGCCGCACCACCTCTGGCATCGCCGTCCAGCTTGGAAAGCATCACGGAGTCAATGTCCAGCCATTCGTTAAAGGTCTGGGCGGCATTTACCGCATCCTGACCGGTCATGGCATCCACCACCAGCATGATCTCATTGGGCTTGACGGTGGCCTTGATGTTTTTCAGTTCCTCCATGAGGGCCTCGTCCACATGGAGCCGACCGGCGGTATCCAAAAATACCATATCGTATCCCCGCTGACGGGCATACAGCACCGCCTCTTTGGCAGTGATCACCGGATCCTGGGTTCCTTTTTCAAACACCGGAATGCCCAACTTTTCGCCGCAGACCTTCAACTGCTGAATAGCGGCGGGACGGTACACGTCACAGGCCACCAGCAGTGGATTTCTGCCCTGGCGTTTCATAAGACCCGCCAGCTTGCTGCCGTTGGTGGTCTTACCGGCACCTTGCAGGCCCACCAGCATGACAACTGTGGGTCCGTTGGGATTGATGTTCAGGTGCTTGGTTTCCGCACCCATGAGCTTGCATAGCTCTTCATTGACAATCTTGACGATCATCTGTGCCGGAGTCAAGGACTCCAGCACGTCTGTGCCTACACAGCGTTCTGTAACGGATTTGGTGAAATCCTTTACGACCTTATAGCTAACGTCCGCTTCCAGCAGTGCCATACGGATCTCCCGCATGGCCTCCTTCACATCCGCTTCTTTCAGACGGCCCTTGCCACGAAGCTTTTTGAAGGTGGAAGAAATTTTTTCGGTCAAGCCTTCAAATGCCATTTTTTACTCCTCAAGCTCCTCTGCCGCGGCCAGGATCTCCCCAGCCAGCCGGGTCACCTCCGGGCTTTTTTCATCCTGCAAGGCCCGGGCCGCTTCCGCGATCCGTCGGGCGGCTTCTTTTACAGCCGCATCCCGCCGAAGGAAGCCGGTCTTTTCTTCGATATTTCGGAGCAGCGTCTCCGCCCGGTTCAGGTTGTCGTAAACCCCCTGACGGCTGACCCCCAACTCCTGGGCGATCTCTCCAAGAGACATATCCTGATTATAGCGCATATCCAGGCAATCCCGCTGCCGCTGGGTGAGCAATTCTCCGTAGTAGTCAAACAGCAGTGTCATTTCCAAGCTTTCCATAGCCAGGACCTCCCCTGTCAAGGCTTTCTCCTTGACAGCCTCAGTATCATACACGATAAACGCTGCTTTGTCAAGTATTTTTCCTTGACAGTTAAAAAATATTCTGCCCCAGGAAAAGGTGTCAGGTCAACAGGCCCAAAAGTGCCGACACCACAATGACCTTTGGCACGCTCCACTTGCCCTTTATGAGCAGAAACGCCGCCACAAGACCTACGCCAACGGTTTTCCAGGAAAGGGCTCCATTTACAAAGTAGTTGGTTCGGCTCAGCGTGATCATCACCGCCAGAATAATGCCCAGGGCCGCAGGGCGGACACCCATCATCATATTTTGCAGGGTTCGGCTATTCTTGAACTTTTCAAAAAACACCGCCGCCAGGGCGCAGAACGTAAAGGTGGGCATCAAAACGCCCAGTACGCAGACCATGGCACCAAAAGGGCCAATGACCCGGAGACCAGCAAAGGTGGCGCAGTTTAAGCCCAGGGGACCGGGGGTCATTTCCGCAATGGCGATAATATCGGAAACCTCCGCAGCCGTCATCCAGCTGTGGCTCACCATTTGGTCGTTGATCAGCGGCACCATAGACATTCCGCCAAAGGAGGTATAGCCAATCTGGCAGAAGCTCCAAAACAGTTCTAATATGGTTTTCATTCCTCTGCCTCCTTCCATTTGCCCATCATCAGTCCGGCAGCCACACCCAGGAGGATCACCAGCATGCAGTTGACATCAAAAAAGGCATTGAGCATGCAGCACACCAGACAGATGTAGTAGCATGTTCTGTTTATAAACGCACTGCTACGCAGTTTCATGGCGGCCACAAGAATAATAGGCACCACCGCCGCCCGGACGCCCTGGAGCATTTTTGCCACCCAGATATTATCTTTGAACACTCCGTAGCCATAGGTCAGCACCGACAAAATCAGCATGGGCGGCAGCACCATACCCACCACCGAGACAATGCCCCCCATGACCCCGGCCTGCCGGTGGCCGAACAGGTAGGCCACGTTGCCGATCATGGTGCCAGGTAGACTTCTGCCCACGCTGACAATATCTAATAGCTCCTGGGCCGTCAACTCCTGCTTGTCTTCCACATAGTCCTTCTGCATCTGGGCGATAATGCTCCAGCCGCCGCCGAAGGTAAACCAGCTGATGTGGAAAAAATAGCAGAAGCACTCCCATATTTTTTTCCATTTTTCTTTTTTCATTCTGTTTCTCCGATTCTTCATACATGTAGTTTCCGTGCTTTAGGGTCTGCCCTACCAATTTCTGATATAGTATACAGTCCCAGTCTCCATTTGAAAAGTCCCAAAACTCGAAAGGCCCCAAACAGTCAAAAAGCTGCCTCCCGGAAAATCGGGAGACAGTTCTTTGCAAAAGCCGGGCCTTCCCAGCAAAGCCCAGGCCTTGCCATCCGGAAACGGCCCGCCGCAACGGAGCCGTTTCCGGGGAAAGGGATGCTTTACAGAGGCATGATGCCAATAACGATGGCAAAGAGCATGCAAAGGATGGAGAACACCCACACATAGAAGAAGGAAGCCTTCAAGTGATCCTTGATGTCCACATCCGCCAGGCCCACACCCAGCAGGGTTGCAGGAACCATGGGGCTGATGAAGGTGGCGCAGTTCCGGCAGACCACCATGGCCACGGCAATGGGCAGGGCGTCTACGCCGAAGCTCTGGCCGATGGCAATGATGACGGGCAGCATTCCGAAGAAGTAGGAATCGGTATCGAACGCCAGAGCCAGAGGCACGGACAGGACACCAATGACCAGGGGCAGATGCTGGCCGATGGCGGCAGGCAGCATGGACTCAATGATACCGGCCAGGCAGCGGACAACGCTGGGCAGGTCAACTTCCATAACCTTCACACCGGCGGCTACCAGCTTGCCGTCCTTCATAATGAAGGAGGTGGTGAGAACGCCCATGAGTACAGCAGCACCCATCAGGGTGGAGCACATCATCAGAGCGGGGCCAGCATGGAGGTTGATGATCTTCTTGTGCATCTTGGCAGTGGCACCGTAGTTCACAAACAGGGCCACGGAAACACCCAGCATGAAGGGTACATAGGAGGGGAACACATCCCAGATCAGCAGAGCGATAACAGCAATGGTCAGAGCCAGGTTGAAGCCAAACAGCTTGGGACGGGCCAGCTCCTGCTCCTCAACGGACTTGCTCTCCGCCAGGTCCAGAGTAGCACCCGCAGGCAGACCGGCGCCACGCTTCTTTTCCTGGAAGCCGGTGAGAACCGCATGGACAAGGGCCAGAACGATGCCGAAAATCTGAATAGGAATAATGGTATTCCACAACTCACCGGCTTCAATGCCCAGAACGGTGGCAGCACGCATGGTGGGACCGGCCCAGGGCATCAGGTTCAGTACACCCATGGCCAGCACGGCGATCCGCAGCATGCTGGTGGGCCGCATATTCATCTTCTTGTAGATGGGCAGCATGGCAGGAACCACGATGCAGAAGGTGGAAGCGCCGCCGCCGTCCAGGTGGCCAATCAGGGCAATGACACAAGTCATCACGCACACGCCCACAACGTTATTGCCGATAAGCTTCATCAGCTTGCCGATGATCACATCAAACATGCCCGCATCGGTCATAATGCCGAAGTACAGCACGGAGAACACGAACAGGGCGGCAGTAGGAGCGGTGGAGTTAAAGCCGGCCTTGATCATGGCCGCCAGGTTGTCAAAGCTGATCCGGCCTCCCAGAACCAGGATCAGGCCAAGGATGGAGGGGAATACAATGAAAGCAATGGCGGGCTGGGTCTTGCTCTTAAACAGGGTCGCCACAATGGCAACGATGGTTACGAGACCCAACAGGCCAACGATGGTATCACTCATTCTCGAATTTCCTTTCTATATTACGATATCCGTTTGCTGGGAATTTTCTGAAAGCTCCTGTTTGAGAGCTTTCCCTACAAAAAGGGGGCGTTTTGGCCCCCTGAATGCGCTTTACAGGGTCACAGGCTTGATTTTGCGGACAACATCCAAAATGGTACCGTCCCGGGCTTCCAGCACGGCCACCACCTTGTCCTCCCACTGCAAATCATCGGGGGTTCCCACCAGGGAGTAGGCCTTGTCCTTTAGACTCTCAATGGAAACATGGGGGATGCCCGCCTGATCCAGGCATTCGATCAAGTCTGGCCGCAGAGGGTTCACCGCAATGCCGTAGTCCGTTACCAGAACGTCCACACAGTCGCCGGGGGTAGTAACGGTGACCACTTTCTCGCAGACCGTTGCCATCCGGCCACGGGTCAGGGGGGTCACGATGATGCAGACCTTGGAACCGGCGGCGGTATCGGGATGTCCGCCGGGGGCACCACGAAGCACACCGTCAGAGCCGGTCAGAACATTGACGTTAAAGCCCGTATCGATTTCCAGAGCAGCCAGCACCACAAAGTCCAGCTTGTTGACAAATGCGCCCTTGTTGGCGGGGTTTGCGTACTGGGAAGCGGACATTTCAAAGTGGTTGGGGGTCTGGTTGATGGAGTTTACCGCATCCAAGTCAAAGTCCTGAACGTCAATGACCTTTCCAACCTTGCCCTTTTTCAGCAGCTCCACCATGGGGCCGCAGATGCCGCCGATGGCCCAGCCCATTTTGATGTTCCGTTCGTCCATATACTTTTCCAGGAACAGGTTGGCAGCCAGAGAAGGGCCGCCTACGCCGGTCTGGAAGGAGAAACCGTCCTTAAAATAAGGAGTAGAAGCAATGACCTTGGCCACATTCTCCGCCATCATCAGATCCCGGGGGTTCTGGCTGATGCGGGCTGCGGCGGAAGCGATTTTCTTGGGGTTGCCGATGGAATCCACCACTACCACTGCATCTACATCAATGGCCTCTACAGAGGCGGGCATGTTGGGGAAATCCACCAGGCAGTCCGTTACCACTACCACGTGGTCGGCATACTTGGCATCGGTCATGGCGTAACCCATGGAACCGCAGTTGGACTTGCCGCCGATGCCCCGGCAGTTGCCCACACAGTCAGAGGTGGGTGCGGCCACAAAGGCAATATCGATATGGACCTCTCCGGCCTCAATGGCCCGGGGACGACCACCGTGGGAACGGATAATGGCGGGGGTTTTCAGCTTTCCGGCGGAAACCACTTCGCCCATACGGCCACGAATACCGGAGGTCTGAATGCCGATGACCTTGCCCTGCTCTACATAATCCGCAATGGGGTCATGGGCGCCGCCCAGGGAGGTGGCGGCAATGGTCAAATCTTTCAGGCCCAGTTTTTCAATGGCTGCCTCCATAACCATATTGGCCACGAAATCGCCGTCCCGCAGATGGTGGTGGAACGAGAAAGTCATGCCGTCTTTGGCACCGCAGGCTTTCAGCGCATCCACAATGGTCTCCACGATTTTGGATTCCTGGGGCTTCTCATACCGGCGGGTGGTGGGGGCGGCCTTGTGGATATACTTGCCGTCCATATAGTTCTTTCCCTGGTAAACCTCTTTGCCGTTTACCAGCAGCTGCTCCGGAATCTCTCTGCCTACAGCATTGATCATACCAAATCCCCCTCATACATACCGCAAGCCTTCGCCAGCCGCAGCGTGCGCTCCGCACCGGGAATGAAGGCAATATCGATCATCTTACCGTTGACGGTGAACACGCCAACACCGGCAGCGGACTGTTCTTTATATGCTCTGACAATGGCTTCTGCCTGTCTGACTTCCTTTTCCGTGGGCGCAAAGACCTCATGCACCAGGCGGATCTGCTTGGGATTGATGAGGCTCTTGCCGTCAAAGCCCATGGCCTTGTTCTGCAGGACTTCGGCCTTAAAGCCCTCGTTGTCATCCAGGTCCGTAAACACGGTGTCAAAGCACTGGATGCCCGCCGCACGGGCGGCCAGCAGCATCTGTCCCCGGGCGGCCAGCATATCCACGCCGTCGGGGCTGAACTTGGTCTGCATACACTTGCGGAAGTCACCACCGGAAATGGCCACGCCGAACATCCGGTCAGAAGCGGAGCAAATTTCAAAAGCGTTCAGAATGCCTTTGGGGCTTTCCAGGGCAGCCATCAGCAGGGTTCTGCCTACTTCCACACCAAATTCCTTTTCCGCTGCTTCCACAGCGGCCTCTACGGTGTGGACATCCTTGGCACTCTCGCACTTGGCAATACGGATGCCGTCAGCACCGCCGGCCACACAGACCCGAATATCTTCCTGCCAGTGGGGGGTATCCAGACCGTTGATCCGGACAATGACCTCGGTGGTGCCGTAGTCAATGGTGGTCAGGGCATGGTACAGAGAAAACCGGGCGGCATCTTTCTGGTTTTCCGCCACGGCATCTTCCAGGTCCAGCATAATGGAGTCGCAGCCGTAGATGTAAGCATCCTTGATAAGGCCGGGCTTCTGGGCGTTCATAAACATCATGGTCCGGCGCAGACGGAACCGTTCGGGCTTGGGTCTTTTGATCATCGTACAGCACCTCCCCAGGGAATGTTTTGGGCGGAAGCACCGCAGGAGCGGAATACCGCACACTCTACCCGGGCTTTCAGGGTGCAGTCCAGGGCGCCCTTGTCCACCACCGTCACCCGGGCGTTTTGTACATCCAGACGTTCCAGCGTGGACAGAACCGTGGCCTTGATCTGGCGGCCATACTGATTCATCACGCTGCTGGAAAGCTCCAGGCTGATGCCCTCACCGGGTTCCACAGTGACCATGGCATCGCTGGATTCTAGCGTTCCCGCCACGGCGGATTTCAGAATTTCCATGTTGATCCTCCCTAATATTATTCTTGTTTTTTCGTGGCATTAGCATAGCATAGCCACAAATTCTTTTCAAATACTTAAATTATTATCACATCATAATTTCCGGCGAATACCGGAACACTAATGCTTGACATCCATAAAAATCCCTTTATAATGAACATTGTCAAAGCCCAATAGGATTCGTGAAAATGCTGTAAAATAGTGGTGAAATTTGTATGAATATGAAGCAGGCCCTATACTTTAAAACCATTGCCAAGTATGGCACCATTACCGCCGCTGCCAAGCAGCTTTATATCAGCCAGCCCTCTCTGAGCCAGACCCTGCGGCAAATGGAAGACGAAGTGGGGACCCCGCTTTTTGACCGCAGCACCTCCCCTTTTCACCTGACCTACGCCGGAGAGCGATACCTCAATGCTATTGAGGCCATGCTGGAAATTGAGGCGAGGCTTAAATCCGAAATCGACTCCATTCGCCATGATGACGGGGGTCGTCTGCGCCTGGGCATCAGCGTCACCAGAGCCACCCAGGTTCTTCCGGATGTTATTCCCATTTTTTCCAAGGCCTATCCCAATGTCACCCTGGAGCTTACGGAGTCCCCCTCTGCCAGCCTGGAAAGCCTGTTGCAAAAGGGACAGGTGGATCTGGCCCTGGCCGCTCTGGAAGCCAACGAGGCAAACATCGCCTATGAGCTGATTGAAAAGGAATCCATCGGCATTCTGGCCGGAAAAGACTGTAGTCTGACCCAGCGTATCCCCTCCGGTACCCCCATCAGCCTGGACGAGGCGGCCAAGGAGGTCTTTGTCTCGCTGGATGGCACCCATTCCTCCCGGATCATTCAGGACCGGCTGTTCCGGCGTTACAACATCCACCCCAGAATTCTTCTGGAAACCACCGCTTTGGAGGTAGCCCGGCGGGTGGCCCTTAAAAGTGGCTCCTGCATGATCCTGCCGGATGTATACGCCGATGACTTTGTATTCAATTCCGGCGGTGCTTTCTATCCTCTCAAGGACTACGAAAACCACCGGCACTTCTATGCCTGTTACCGCAACGATGAAAATACAAAAAAATACGTCCGGGACTTTGTTTCCATTACCACCTCGGTCCTGGCCAATCGAAGCCTTAAAAGATAGAAATCGCCCCTGCGCCGTTTTCAGCGCAGGGGCCTTGATTTTAATAAGCGTTATTTTAGCCGACGGTTTCCACCTTGATGGTGTTGGTGTTGCCGGTCTTGCCGTTGATGGGGCCGCCGGTGAGCACCACGCAGTCACCGGGCTGCAGACCGAGATACTTCTTGGCGTTGATCATACCATGGTAGAACATCACATCCATGGAGCCGTATTCCTCAGCCAGCACCGGGGTAACGCCCCAGCTCAGGTTCAGCTTTCTCCAGGCTTTTTCGTCCACAGTCATACCCACAATATCCGTGGGGCAGCGGAAGCGGCTGACCATCCGGGCGGTTTTGCCGGATACGGAGCAGACCACAATGGCCTTGGCATCGACATCAATGGCCATGGCGCAGGTGGCATGGGAAATGGCATCCAGATTGTTCTGAATGCGGAAATCATACTTAAAGAACCGCTCTTTATAGCTGGTGTGCTGCTCGGTGTACTCTGCGATCTGGGCCATGGTGGCCACGGCCTCTGCAGGGTATTTACCGGCGGCAGACTCGCCGGAGAGCATAATGGCGGAAGTTCCGTCATAGACGGCGTTGGCAACGTCGGAAATTTCGGCTCTGGTGGGCCGGGGGTTCTGGATCATGGATTCCAGCATTTCCGTGGCGGTAATAACCCGCTTGCCCAGCTGACGGCACTTGTGGATCAGACGTTTCTGAATGGCGGGCAGCTCCACAAAGGGAACCTCCACACCCAGATCGCCTCTGGCCACCATAATACCCTCGGCCACCTGGCAGATCTCCTCCACATTGTCCACACCGGCCTGATTTTCGATTTTGGCGATGATTTCAATATGCTCGCCGCCGTTGGCATCCAGGAAGGCCCGCATATCTTCTACATTCTGTCTGGTAGAGACAAAGGAAGCGGCAATGAAATCCACATCGTTCTGAATGCCGAACAGCAAATCCTCCTTGTCCGCCTCGCTGAGGAAAGGACCGGTCATAACCTTATTGGGGAAAGACATGCTCTTGCGGTTGGAAAGCTCGCCGCCTACCAGGCACTTGCAGATGGCATTGCTGCCCTGAAGCTTCTCTACCTCAAAGACCACCAGGCCATTGTTTACCAGCACCCGGTTCCCTACGGACAGATCCTTTACAAGGCCCTTATAGTTGACGGAAACCCGGGTCTCGTCTCCCTCCACATCATCTACCGTAAAGGTAAAGGTATCCCCGGCAGAAACCCGGGTCTTGCCGTCCTTAAAGGTACGGATGCGGTATTCCGGGCCCTTGGTATCCAGCATAATGGCCAGAGGCACATGAAGCTCCTGACGAACCTGCTTAATGAGGTTCACCTTGTTCTGCTGCTCCTCATGGGTACCATGGGAGAAATTCAGACGGGCAACGTTCATACCGGCCAGGCACATTTTTTTCAGAGTTTCCAGATTCTGAGAGGCCGGGCCAATGGTGCAGATGATCTTTGTTTTCCGCATAAAGCATCTCTCGCTTTCTTCATTAATCTTGATTACTGATTCAGCCGTATTATAGCACAACCGGGTCCTTGATTCAATCATCCTGGATTTAAAATATTGTCCCGGGGAAACGCCAAATTTTAGCAGGTTTTCTCAAGATGGAAATATCGAATTTTTTGTATCGGTTTCCGGGATACTGGATTTTCCCGCTTCTTTGTGCTATACTGACAAAAAGTATCTTTCAGGAGGACCCCCATGCCCATTCGCATTCCCAACGACTTACCAGCCGCAGAGACCCTGCACCAGGAGAATATCTTTGTCATGCCCCAAAACCGGGCTGTTACCCAGGATATCCGGCCACTGGAAATACTATTGCTAAACCTGATGCCTACCAAAATCACCACCGAGACCCAGCTCAGCAGGCTCCTGGGCAATACGCCCTTGCAGGTTCACTTAGAATTGATGCACACCACCTCCCACACCGCCAAAAACACCTCTCAGGAGCATCTGCTCTCTTTCTATAAAACCTTTGACGAAATCAAAAACCGAAAATTTGACGGCATGGTCATCACCGGGGCCCCGGTAGAGCAGCTGCCCTTTGAGGAAGTGGACTATTGGCCGGAGCTTTGCCGGATCATGGAATGGAGCAAAACCAATGTCCACTCCACTTTCCACATCTGCTGGGCCGCCCAGGCGGGGCTATACTACCATTATGGCATTCCCAAGTATCCCCTGCCCCAGAAGCTTTTTGGGGTCTACCCCCATTACGCAGATTACAAGCGTTCCATATTGCTCCGGGGCTTTGACGATGAATTCTATGCCCCCCACTCCCGGCACACCACGGTTTTGCGGGAGGACTTAGAGCGTTGCCCCGCCCTGCGCATTCTGGCCTCCTCTCCGGAGGCAGGGGTCTATGCCGCCATGACCAAAGGCGGCCATCAGATTTTCGTCACAGGCCACGGAGAATATGACCCGGACACCCTGGCCCAGGAATATCTGCGGGACAAAAATCAGGGGCTTCCTATTCAGGTTCCCGCCCACTACTATCCCAACGATGACGACACGAAGCCCCCCATGGTCCGGTGGCGAGGCCACGCCAATTTGCTGTTTTCCAATTGGCTGAACTACTTTGTCTACCAGACCACGCCCTATGACATTATGACCATCGGAGACCAAGGGAAACTCTGAATAAATCGTCTGCGCCTGAGCGACGAATCTTTTGCTCCCAGGCTGCGGTTTGAAAAATGGGAAATACATACAGTATTCCCTCATTTTCCAAACCTTGCCTGGAATCAAAATCTTTCGCCGTCAGCTCTTGCCGATTTAATCAGAGATTCCCAAACTTGAAAGGAGCATACTTTATGGAACATCCTCTTTTGGAAGTCTGCGCGGATTCTCTTGCCTCCTGCCTTGCCGCCCAGGAGGGACAGGCAGACCGCATCGAGCTTTGCGGCAATCTGGTAATCGGCGGCACCACCCCCTCGGAATTTCTGTTCCGTCAGGTGCAAAAGGCCGTATCTCTGCCTGTAAATGTGCTGATCCGTCCCCGGTTCGGAGATTTTCTGTACACCCAGGATGAATGGGAGCAAATGGAGTCCCAGGTTCGCCGGTTCCGGGAGCTGGGGGCCAACGGCGTGGTCATCGGTGCCTTGACCCCCGAGGGGGACTTGGATGTTCCAATGCTGGAACGGCTGCGGGCCGCCGCAGGAGATTTGGAAGTCACCCTGCACCGTGCCTTTGACATGGCCAGGGATTTGCCCGCTGCCTTGGAGACCGCTGTCAGCCTGGGCTTTACCACCATTCTCACCTCCGGCGGAGAAAGCTCTGCCTCTCAGGGTGTCCACGCCCTGGCGAAACTAAACCGGCAGTCCGGCGGCCGTATTCGTCTTTTGGCCGGTGCCGGCGTGAAATCCGGAAACATTGCCTCCATCCACGAAGCCACTGGCATCACCGCTTTCCACAGTTCCTGCCGCACTTCCAGCGTAAACAGCGGCATGGTATTCAGAAACCCCAGAGTCAACATGGGACTTCCGGGGCTTTCGGAGTATGAAATTTACCGGTCTGACCCTCAGGAAGTCCGGAAGTGCGCAGACATCGTCCACTCCCTTTAATCAAAAAATCAAGGGCGTACCAGGAAACGGTACGCCCTTGAATCTTTACTTTTTCAGAACTTTATCCAGGGTTTTTCCCAGAATACCGCCCAGAATGCCGCAGGTCAGGGCTTCTACCAGGCCCTGAATGCCTACCAACAGCACCACGAACATAAAGGGGTTTGTGGCACCTTTTTTCACCACCAGTGCCTGTACAAAATCGCTGGAATAAAAAACAAGCACGATATAACCCATGAAGAACAGGGTGTTCAGCAGGGGCGCACTGATGGCTCCTACAAAGTAGCTCCAGATGCCCTTGCCGTCAGCTTTCTTGCAGAGTCTATAAACATAGCCGCAGCACAGGCCCATGAGCATCCGCATACCAACGCACAGAATGACCGTGTGAACAGGGCTCAGCGCGAAGAACGCGCCCGTCATCATGGAACGGCCGGAAATGGCATCTGTCAGACTGAGTACGCCAAATACAGCACCCAAAACCATAGCCTCCACCGGGCCGCAGAGCATGGCACCGATGGCGATGGGCAGGGCCAGGAAGCTCATGTTCAGGGGGCCTACGGTAATGGCACCCAGACCTACAGCCCGCATGGCCAGCTGCACGGCCACCAGAAGGGCCAGTCTCGTCAGTCTTTCTACCTTCGTACTTGTGGTTTTCATATTCAATTCCTCCTGCTGTCGTTCCGTCCTTTGCCGGATACAACGCATTATTCTTGTTTTTGACCTCCTCGGTGTTGTTCCGCTGCCATTCCCAGAGGGATACAGCGCAGATCCTGCCGTGTCAGCCGCAAACAGTGCCATTATAGCAAGTTCCCCGCAAAAAGCAACCCTTATTTTTTTCGGTTTCTCCCGTAGAGATAGGCCAGGCCCTTGAGAATCATATCCGGATCGTAGCTATGGGGATGCCGCACCAGGCGGTCAATGTAGGCCGCACCGCCGCCGGTAATGACCAGACTCACCTGGGCCCCCAGCTCCTCCTCAATGGAGCGCACCACCCCGTCAACCAAAGCGGCGGCACCGTAGACTGCCCCGCTGCGCATACAGGAGGCAGTGTCCTTTCCAATGACACTCTCCGGTATTTCCAGTTCCAGCTTAGGCAATTGGGCAGTGTGTGTTCCCAGGGCTTTGAGACCGGTTTCCATGCCCGCAGCGATAACACCGCCACAGAACACGCCCCCCTCTTTGACCACGTTAAAGGTGGTTGCGGTTCCCAGATCCACTGTTACAAGAGGCAGCGGGTAATGGGCCGCCGCCCAGGCCGCATCCACCAGACGATCACGGCCCACTTTCTGGGGCTCAGGAACCTCCACGGAAATGCCCAAATTGCTTTCACAGGTCACGACCAGAGGTTCCAGGCCAAATGCAGACAGCATGGACTCCCGCACGGTATCCAGGACTTTGGGTACCACGCTGGAAATCACAATGCCGGTAAAATGCTCCTGCTCCCGGCCCAGGGCCCGGAGTTTTTTGAATAAGGCCACCGTATAGTCCGCCGGATCCCAGTTTTGATCTGTGTCCAGCTTGGTGGTAAATGCCACAAGGTATTCCCCCCGAGGGCTGACGGTCACGCCGCCAAAGGATACCGTGGTATTGCCAATGTCAACTACCAGAATCATATTGATTTCCCCTATATGGAAGGCTCGCCCCGGCACGCCGTGGGCGGCTGGGGATATTATAACGGGGTTTTGGCCCATTGGCAATACCCAGTTGAAAATTCCGGGACGATTTGGTATACTGGAATCAAAGAACGAAACAAAGAAGGGATACCTATGGAGAATTTACAGGGAAAATGCGTGGTGCTGGGTGTCACCGGCGGGATCGCCGCCTACAAAATGGCCTCCGTTGCCTCCGGGCTTCGGAAAGCAGGGGCAGAAGTCCATGTGATCATGACGCAAAACGCCACCCAGTTTATCACCCCTTTGACCTTTGAAACCCTGACCAATCACCGCTGTGTAGTAGACACCTTTGCCCGGGACTTTCAATATGATGTTGCTCATATTTCTCTTGCAAAGGCAGCAGACCTGATCCTCATTGCCCCCGCCACCGCCAACGTCATCGCCAAGCTGGCAAACGGCATTGCCGATGATATGCTGACCACCACGGTTCTGGCGGCCCGGTGCAAAAAGCTGGTGGCCCCCGCCATGAATACCGCCATGCTGGAAAATCCCATTACCCAGGATAACCTCCAAAAACTCCGCCACTACGGCTTCGGCATCATTGAACCCGCCGTTGGGATGCTGGCCTGCAAGGATGTAGGCAGCGGCAAACTGCCGGAACCGGAAACCTTGCTTGACTGCATTGCCATGGAACTGGCCCGGGAAAAGGACATGGCAGGACTCCGCCTGACCGTCACCGCTGGTCCCACCCAGGAAGCTTTGGACCCGGTAAGGTATCTGACCAATCACTCCACCGGACGCATGGGCTATGCCATTGCCCGGGAGGCCATGCTGCGGGGGGCCCAGGTCACTTTGATTTCCGGCCCTACGGCTCTAAAGCCCATGCCGGGTGTAAAAACCGTACCGGTGGTCTCCGCCAAGGATATGTTTGAAGCGGTGAAACAGGCACTGCCGGAAACGGATATTCTCATCAAGGCCGCCGCTGTAGCAGACTACCGCCCGGAAAGCGTTGCCGAAGACAAGCTGAAAAAATCCGATGGAGCCATGTCCATTCCCCTGGCACGTACCGATGACATTCTGGGCTGGGTCGCTCAAAACCGGCACCCGGGGCTGTTTGTATGCGGTTTTTCCATGGAGACCCGGGATATGGTGGCCAATTCTCAATTGAAGCTTCAAAAGAAGAACCTGGATATGATCGTAGCCAACAATCTGAAAGTTGCCGGAGCCGGATTTGGGGTGGATACCAATATCGTCACCGTCATCACCCCTGACGGAGTACAGGAGCTGCCCCTGATGGGCAAGGACCAGGTCGCCCAGAAGCTGCTGGACGAGATTTTAAGGAGGCGGAAATGAACTCCCATAAGCAGAGAACCCAAGCCCTGACCTCCGGCTCCATCCCGGGGTCCATCCTGCGGTTTGCCCTGCCGCTTTTCCTGGGCCAGACCTTGCAGCAGTTTTACAACATGGCCGATGCCTGGGTCATTGGCAACTTTGCCGAAAACAGTGCTTTCGCCGCGGTGAGCAGCGGCGGCAACCTGACCTTCCTCATCATCGGGTTTTTCAGCGGCATCGGCGTTGGCGGCGGCGTGGTCATTTCCCGGTACTTTGGTGCCAGGGATAAAAGCAGCACCCAGCGGGCCATCCATGCGGATTTTCTCTTTGGTCTGATTGCCTCCCTGGTAGCCACCGTTGCGGGCCTGACCCTGGTACCCTGGCTGCTGACCCTGATGCACACTCCGGCAGACGTACTGCCCTACTCTCTGCAATACTTCCGGGTGTATTTTGGGGGCGTTACCACCATTATTCTCTACAACATCTGTATGTCTATCATGCAGGCCCAGGGCGACAGTGTAAGGCCACTATACTATCTCTTTATTTCCTCTGTTGCCAACGTGGTTCTGGATTTGCTGTTTGTTGCCGTGTTCCATTGGGGCGTTACCGGTGCGGCCATCGCCACGGTCATTGCCCAGGGGCTTAGCGTGGTTCTGTGCCTGGTTCGGATGTGCCGGGAGCCGGAGGAACATCTGCGGCTGGACTTCCGGAAGCTCTACTGGGACAAGGAAATGATGCGGCGGATCATCCATCAGGGTCTGCCTACCGGTGTACAGAATGCCGTGATCAGCCTGGGAAATGTGGTCATTCAGTCCAATATCAATTCTTTTGGTGCCAGTGCCATGAGCGGCCAAGGTGCCTACTCCAAAATTGAGGGTTTCGCGTTCCTGTCCGTAACCTCTATGAGCATGACCCTGCCTACCTTTGTAAGCCAGAATCTGGGGGCCGGAAACGTCCCCAGAGCCAAAAAAGGCGCGCTTTTCGGAACCCTGACCACCATGGTGGCCGCAGAGGTCACCGGTGTGCTCATGTACATATTCATCCCCCAACTTCTTGGGCTTTTCATCAGCGACCCGGAGGCCATTGCCTATGGCACCATCCACGCCAGAGTCGATACCCTGTTCTACTGTCTGCTGGCCCTGGCCCACTGTGCGGCGGGCGTTCTGCGAGGCTGTGGAAAATCCACGGTACCGATGGTGGTCATGCTCAGTTGCTGGTGCGTGCTGCGGAGCATTTACGTCACCGTTATTCTCCGCTTTATCCACGAATTCCGCATGATCTCCTGGGCCTACCCCATTACCTGGGGCGTTTCCTGCATCCTCTTTGTATTCTACCTGTACCGCCTGAACTGGGAGCGGGATGCAAAAATTCTGTAGAAATCAAAAGTGCCGGGTTTCCCCTGACTGCAAGCAGGCCGTACCGCTGTTTTGGCGGTACGGCCTATTTTTTATGGAATATCCTCTGTATAGCGGCAAGCCGGATAGGCGGTGCAGCCGTAAAAGCTGCCAAACTTTCCCCGGCGCTTTGCCATGGGGGCCCCGCAGCGGGGGCAGCACTTCTGGGGCAGTCCCTCCGGTTCCCGGGCCAGCAGTTCAAAAACCTGCTGGTTCATTTTGCAGTCGTTCAGGGCCCGGTGGGCCCCAAAGGTGGAGAGACTGTAGTGTTCTGCCAGGGCCGTCAGGCGATAGCTGGGAAGTCCTGTCAGGCGGCAGCGGGCAAAGCGCAGGGTATCCACATAGTCGTTTCCCGGCACCTTGCCAAACCGGGTCTGGCAGTCCCGGACCAGGAATTTCAGGTCAAACCGTTCAATGTTGTGGCCAACCAGTACATCGTCTCCGAAAAACTTTAGAAATTCCGGCAAAATCTCCTCCATGGTCGGGGCATCTTTTACCATGTCATCGGTAATGTTGTTCACCTGGCTGGCTCCGTAGGGAATGGGCCGACCGGGATTTACCAATGTAGAAAAGCTGTCCACAATGGTTCCCTGCCGGACTTTTACAGCGGAAATCTCAATCACATCATCACTGTTGCAGGAAATTCCCGTGGTTTCCAAATCAAACAGCACATAATCCGGCACATAGCAGTTCAGGCTTTTTCCCTGGGTGTAAGCAAGCATTCTTTTCTCCCGTTCTCTTTTCCTCAGTTCTGTTTTGGTTCTTCAAAGGTCTCTGCCACTTTTCGAAGCAGCTCCCGGATGGGCAAATGCTGGGGGCAAATCTGCTCACATTGGCCGCAGCCGACGCAGTCTGAGGCCTTGCCCGCCTCCCGGGTGTGGACCTCATAGTAAAATTCTCCGTTCCAGTCCTTTTTGACGTGGCTGGTGTTCATCACCGCAAACAAATCCGGAATGTGGATGTGCTGGGGGCAGCCATCTTCACAATACCGGCAGGCCGTACAGCCGATTTGTTCCATGTCCCGGAATACCTGGCAGACCTGGGCGATGGCCTGCTGCTCGGTCTCATTGAGGGGTTTGAAATCCATCATATAGTCCGTATTGTCCCGGAGCTGCTCCAAAGAACTCATGCCGGAGAGAACCATCTGGATATTCTCAAAACCCGCCGCAAAGCGAATGGCGTAGCTGGCGTAGCTGCCGCCATGGAGGTCATCCAGAATTTTTGCCGCTTTCTCCGGCAGTTGGGTCAGGCGGCCACCCTTGACCGGCTCCATGACCAGCACCGGTTTTCCAAGTCTTTGGCAGACCTCGTAGCAAGCCCGGCTCTGAATAGCCGCATCCTCATAATCCAAGTAGTTGAATTGCAGCTGCACCACCTCGATTTGAGGGTATTCCGTTAGAATTTCCTCCAGGAAAGCCGCCGTATCATGGAAGGAAATACCCACGTGCTTTACAAGGCCCTCCTCTTTCAGTTGAAAGGCCGTTTCGTAGGCCCGACAATCCCGGTAGTGGGCGTAATTCTCCCGACACTGGGAGTGCATCAGGTAAATATCAAAGTATTCAACGCCGCAGTCCTGCAATTGCTGGGTAAACAATGGGCGAATATCCGCCTCGGTTTCAAAACAGCCGCCGGATAGCTTGTTGGTGAGAATATATTGGTCTCTTGAATAGCGGCTGGTCAGGCACTGCCGCAGATAGGACTCTGCTTTGCCCTCCAAATAGGGCCGTGCTACATCAAAGTAGCGAAAGCCCCGCTGCAAAAACAGGTCCACCATTTCCTTGGTCTGCGGCACATCCACCTGGCCGTCTTTCTGGGGCAGGCGCATAAAGCCGAAGCCCAGTTTTTTATGTTGTGTGATCACCGTTCTCTCCCCTTTCAGTCTTTCTTTCGTGCCAGTTCTAAAATTTCGCCCATTTTAGAGCAAATTTCCCCGTAATTCTCCCGTCTGTGGGGCTTTAAGCACCGGGAGCAATCCTTGATCCCCTTGTCTGTATAGGTAAAGCTGCCGCCGCACTTGTCTCCCAGGGCATACAGTGGGCAGTAGCAAAACAGGCAGCTGAAGGTCTCCGGGTCAGCCGCCTGGTGGCAGGGGTAATACTCGCATTCCCGGTTCTGGAAAAAATCATAGTGGCTCATAAATTCTTCTCTCTCCCGTTCATCATCCAGGGGCCGTTTCCGGGCGGCTCCTTTGTAAATTCCATCGGTTCGCCCTTTGACGGGTGTACAAACCCCAGGCGGTAGGACCACAGGGCTATTTCGCAGGGGTCATTCCGCTCCGAATACTTTCGCTCCCCGTACAGGGGCATTCCCCGGGAGGCAAACTGGACCCGGATTTGGTGGGTTCTTCCGGTATGCAGCCGCACCAGGACCTTGGCCCGGTCCGCTTCCGCCACCAGCACCTCATAATCCAGCACCGCCTCCTGAATGCCCTTTCCCGGTTCTTTGGAAACGAAGGTCATTCTGCGGGCCTTGTCCCGGCCCAAAAGGTCCCGAAAGGTCCCCTTTGACTCCGGCGGCAAGCCATGGACCACCGCCAGATACTCTTTTTTGAATTCTCCCTCCCGGATCTGGCGGGAAAGTGCCGAAGCAGCTTCCGGATTTCTTGCCAGCACCATCAGTCCGCTGACCACCCGGTCCAGCCGATGCACCGTCCGCACATCCGCCTTTGGGTCTCCCAACTCCTGCCGTAAAAGCTCTGGCAGTCCCCCAGGCTCATCGGTAGAAAGCACCCGGGGCGGCTTTACACAGACCAGAATGTCCCGGTCCTGATAGAGAATTTCCATAACACCACCTCGTTCCCTTATTTTATCAAAGGCGCAGCCGGATTGCAAGGAGGACTTTTCCGGGCCAGGCGGCGCAATTCCGGACTCAGGGCCACGAGGGCCACCAGATTGGGAATAGCCATCAGGCCGTTGATAATTTCTGCCAGAAGCCATAGAATTTCCGTCCGCAATACCGCACCCAGAACCACACCGGCCATTTGCAGCCACACAAAGCGTTTCCAGAAGTTGGGTCCAAATAGAAACTGGCCGCATCTTGCCCCGTAAAGCCCCCAACCCAAGACCGTGGCAAAGGCGAAAACCCCTAGGTACACCGTAAGAAGCCCCGCTGCCCAGCTGCCACAGGTATTCTGGAACACATTGGCCGCCAGTGCCGCCCCCAGATCCTCACCGTAGGGAATGGGGATGCCGCTGGTAAGCACTGCCAGTGCCGTCAAGGAGCAAATCACCAGAGTGTCCACAAACACTTCAATCAGCCCCAGCATTCCCAGCTCCACAGGACTTCCGGCATCTGCCCCGGCATAGGCCATGGAGGCCGTACCCATGCCCGCCTCATTGGTAAAAATTCCCCGGGCGCACCCGGTTCGGAGGCTGCGGAAAAAAGAGCCAATGCAGCCGCCGGTAACCGCCCTAGGGTTCCAGGCCCCCAGGACAATGGCCCGGAGTGCCTGGGGAATGGCCTCCCGGCAACGCAGCAGCACCACAAGGCACAGCCCCACATACCCCGCCGCTGCCCAGGGGACAAATTTTTCCACTGCCCTGCCAATACCCTCAGCCCCGCCGGAGAGTACCGCCCCAATTCCCGCCGCCAGCACGACCCCCAGGGCCAGATTGCTCCAAATGCGTTCCTGACAGCCCCAGGAAGACAACAGGCTGTTGAATGCCCCCACCACCGCATTGATTTGAGTAGCGTTTCCCACTCCAAAGGCGGCGATCAGCCCAAAGGCGCAATAGAATACCGCCAAAAAGTGTAGCCTGGGAGAAAGCCCCCGGGTGATCATATACATGGGGCCGCCCCAGGTTTCCCCTGCCTGGGTCACGGCATATCGGCGGGCCAGGGTCACCTCCCCGAACTTGGTACCCATGCCCAGGAATCCGCAGACCCACATCCAGAAAATGGCCCCAGGGCCACCCAGACAGATGGCACCGGCCACCCCCACAATATTCCCGGTACCCACCGTTGCTGCCAAAGCGGTACAAAGGGCCTGAAAGGCTGTGACCCCCTCCCCCCGGCGGCTGGTTTTCAGCAGGGAAAAGGCCTTGGGGAGCAGCCGCAGCTGGGGAAATCCGGCGCAAACCGACAGATACGCCCCGGCTCCCACCAGCAGCACCAGCATTGGCCCACCCCACAGAGCCTCGTAAACACGTTGCAGGAATAACAGCATGGTTCCTCCCCAAACTCCCGATGTTGGCAAAAATAGCATTTTCAAAAGAAAAGCAGCCGCTATTTTCCTAGCAGCTGCTTTTGTAACGGATTTTTTGTTTATTCCCAGGTGGCCCAGATTTCCGGGCAGTAGCCAACGGTTGCCTTGTTTCCGTTGCGCACCACCGGGGTTTTCATCAGTAGGGGTTCCTCAAAAACCTTGTCCTCTTTGGTGCGGGCATCGGACATGTATTTCATGTTGGTGACCTCCTGGGATTTATTCTCCCAGTCGATGAGGTTGTCAATGCCGCCCACGGCTCTCAGCACGCTGTCAAACTCTCTGCCGGACATGCCGTAGCGTTTTAAGTCAATGGACTGAAAGGAGATTCGACGCTCCTTAAAATACCGCTCCGCCTTTTTGGTGTCGAAGCATTTGCTTTTTCCAAATATCTGGATGTTCAATAGGTTACCTCCATCAGACAAAGGCCCTGGGGCGGGGCCAGAAAACCGGCTTTCTCCCGCTTTTGGCCAAACAGGCTGTCGAGGTTCTCTCCCCGCTGGCCGGTACCGACCTCTACCAGGGTCCCCACCAGGATCCGCACCATGTTCTGCAAAAAGCCGTTGCCCGTAACGGCAATTTGCAGTTCCTGGCCCTGGCGGGTCAGGCTGATACTGTCAATGCGGCGGACGGTGGATTTTTTCATTTTGCTGTTCCCGCAAAAGCAGGAAAAATCATGGGTTCCCACCAGGCACTGGGCAGCCCGGTCCATGGCTTCCACATCCAGCTCCTCCGGCAAGACCCACAGGTATCTGCGTTCAAAAACACAGGGAGCCTCACTGTTCCAGATGCGGTAGCGATAGGTTTTTCCCGTGGCGTTGAGTCGGGCGTGAAACCTGGGGGATGCCTCCTGGCAGGAATATATGCCGATGTCCTCCGGCAGATACCTGCGAAGTTCATGCAGGATCTCATCCCGGGGCATGGGGCTTTCGCAGTGAAAATTGGCGATTTGGTGGGCTGCATGAACCCCGGCATCGGTACGGCCACTGCCACTGACGGTAATAGGTTCCTGCAAAATACGGCTCAGTGCCGTTTCCAGCTTCCCCTGAATGGTTCCTTCCACCCCGGGCAGCCGCTGCCAGCCCCGGTAACGGGTGCCGTCATAGCAAATATCCAGGCGCAGATTACGCATAGTCCTCCAGTTCCTCCCTGGCTTCCCGCTCGCTGTCTGCGGAAAACAGGAATCTTCCTCTTTCGTCATAAACCTGAACATGTCCGTGGACATAACGCATGGAATACATGGCCGTCACCGCTCCTTTGTTTTGGTGCGGTCAGTATCTCATACATGTGGTCCAATAAAACGGACATTTACTTCTTTTCCACCTGCCGATCCATCCAGTTGGAGGTGAATTCGTAGATTTCCTGCCGATTGATCTCGTTCAAAATCTCATGGCGACCCAAGGGGAAGATGCGTTTTTCCACATCTTTCATACCGGCCTTCCTAAATTCCTCTGCGGCCCGTAGAACGCCCTTTCCGTAAGCACCAACCGGGTCGTCACCGCCGGCAATGAACAGCACCGGCAAATCCTTGTTCATTTTTGCCAGATTTTCTTTCCGCTCAATAAACTGGATACCGGTAAGCATATCCCGCAACAGACCCGTGGTTGCCATAAAGCCGCAGCTGGGGTGGGCAATGTAGGCATCCACTTCCTTGGCATCTCTCGTCAACCAGTCGTATTCCGTTCTGGGATGCTCTACCCGCTTGTTGTAGCCGCCGAACACCAGGTTTTGCAGGGTTTCACTGGGGGTCTTCTCCCCCACCTTTTTGCAGGCCAGGGCGCAGATGCCAATGGCCCCCGGCAGCATGGCCCGGGGCTGCCAGCCGGTGCCGCAAATCACCGCGGCGGTAATGCCGCTGTCCGGGTAAACCTGTAAAATGGTCCGGGCCATAAAAGAACCCATGGAGTGGCCAAAGAGGATGTAGGGAATCTGGGGGTACTCCCCCTTTGTTTTCCGCAGAAGGCTATAGCTATCGCTGACAGCCGTAAACCAGCCGCCCTCAAAATAGCCCTGGGTACCCTGTTCGCCCACAGACTGGCCGTGGCCCATATGGTCCTCTGCCACCACCACATAGCCCAGGCTATTGAGGTAGTTTGCAAAGTCATCATACCGCTCTATATACTCCGCAATGCCGTGGACAATCTGCACCACCGCCTTGGGTTGCCCCTCCGGTGTCCACCGGCAGCAGTGCAGGCTTCCAATGCCGTTGGAGGGGATCGTAAACTCAGTACGCATAAGCTTACTCCTTTACCTGATAGCCCGCGTCTGTAATGGCCTTTTCATAAGCTTCCCGACCGGCGTTTCCACGGACGGTCACGGTCTTTTCCTGCAAATTCACCTCTGCACCGGTGGTTTCCGCCACGGCCAGACAGGCTTTTTCCACCCGGGCCGCACAGTGCTTGCACATCATACCTTCTACATGAATAACAATTTCCATTGCTGATTCCTCCTGACTCCGGCTGACCGGATTTCCAATTTATGCCGCGGGCAGCGTCACAAAAAAGGATTGACACCTTTCCCGCCGTATGGTACTATTTTACCATATGTTTGAAAGAAAACAAGGGGGACTTTCCGTTCTTCTATGGGATAACAATGTTAAATCTATGTAAATTTTTGTGAGAAAGGATTCCGTATGAACATCAAAATCACCTCTGACAGCACCTGTGATCTGCCCGCTTCCGTACTGGAACAATACCATATTGATCTGGTTCCTCTGATCGTTATGAAAGAGGATGAGGAGTTTTTAGACAATGTGACCATTACCCCCGGGGATATTTTCGCCCATGTGGAGAACGGCGGGGCACTTTGCTCCACCGCCGCCAGAAGTGTGGCCGTATATCAGGAGCTGTTTTCCAAGTTTGCGGAATATGACGGCGTTCTGCACATCAGCCTGGGCTCCGGCTTTTCTTCCAGCTTCCAGAACGCCTACCTGGCCGCCCAGAGTTTTTCCAATGTCCGGGTTGTAGACTCCCAGAGCCTCAGCAGCGGCCACGGTCTCATGGTTCTGAAAGCCGCGCAGCTTTCCCAGGAGGGTATGGAACTGGACGACATTCTGGAAGAACTGGAAACCTACCGTTCCAAAATTGACATCAGCTTCGTGCTGGACCGGCTGGACTATATGGCCAAGGGTGGCCGCTGCTCCACTGCCACGGCCCTGGGGGCAAACCTACTGAATCTGAAGCCCTGCATTGAACTGCGGGATGGTAAAATGAGCGTGGGTAAAAAATACCGGGGTCACTTTGACAAGTGCCTGACCCACTACATTCAGGACAAACTGGCCCAGCAGGACGATATTGACCACAGCGTGCTCCTCCTGACCCACACCCAGGTGGATGACCAGATCATCGCTGCCGTTCAGGAGGCCATTGCTCAGTTTGCGCCCTTTGCCACGGTTTACGAGGCAGAAGCCGGGTGTACTGTTTCCTGCCACTGCGGCCCCAATACCCTGGGCATTATCTTTGCCCGGGTCTGATTGTTTTTTCGGCCACCGGAGCTGCTTCCGGTGGCTTTTTTGGGGAGAATACCATGAATGAACATCTTTTATTGGACCTTGCCACGGATCTAGCCTATGAGATCGCCCTCAGCGGCGGGGAGACCTACCGGGTGGAGGAAACCGTTAAGCACATTCTCCGTGCTTACGGACTGGCCCCGGAGGTAGCGGCATTGCCCAATTACCTGATCGTCAGTGTGCTGTCTGAAACCGGGGAGCCCATTACCCGTATGCGGATGATCGGTACCCACGGCAATAACTTTGATGCCGTAGAACGGCTGAACGCCCTGAGCCGCACCATTTGCAATACCCGACCCAAACCGGAGAAGGCTCTGGAAATGCTGGATAAAACCAAGGCCTCCGTACAGTATTACAGCCTTCCCATGAGCTTATTGGGCCATTTTCTGGGGGCCGCCGGTTTTGGACTGCTCTTTGGGTGCAGTGCCGGTGATGCGCTATTGGCAGGACTTTGCGGCATCCTCATAGCCTTTGCCACCCGGTTTACAAGTCTTGTAAACGCCAACCCCATTTTCAGCACCCTGGCTTCCTCCTTTCTCATGTCCCTGGCGGCTTACGGCATGAATGCCCTGGGATGGGTGGGAAATTCCGATACGGTGATCATCGGCGGCATGATGATCCTGGTGCCGGGGCTGGTATTTACCAACGCCCTGCGGGATATGATTTACGGAGACATCAACTCCGGTATCAACAAATGTGTGCAGGTGCTGCTGATTGCAGGCTCCATGGCCTTAGGCTCCGCCGGGGCCAGAAACCTGATCGTCCGGCTGGTAGGTCTGCCGTCAGTAACGCCCCCTATGGACTATGGGCTTTTCATGCTGTGTATTGCGTCTTTTCTGGGCTGCGTTGGTTTTTCCATTTTGTTCAATATCCACGGCCCCGGTATGTTCCTGTGCGCCCTGGGGGGTATTGCCTCCTATGCCACCTACTATCTGGCCCACAAGTGGGGGCTTTCCCCGGACAGTGCCATTTTCCTGGGTACCATGTTCTCGGCACTTTACTCGGAAATCATGGCCCGGATTCGGAAATACCCCACCATTTGCTACCTGGTGGTGTCCATTATCCCCCTGATTCCCGGGGCCAGTCTCTACTACACCATGGTCTACGCCACCGACCGGGCCATGGACCACTTTGTGACCCAGGGGCTTCTCACCGCCCAGACCGCCGGGATCATGGCGGCCAGCATCATTCTGGTATCCAGCCTGGTCAAAATCTACTACGGCCAAAAGGCCGCCCGCCTCAAGAAAAATGCCTCCCCAAAATAAGGGGAGGCATCTGGCGTTTTTATAATTTGCTAAGGACGGAACCCAGGCTGTCATGGAAGACCAGGTTTGCCCGGTCATCATAAGGGGTGGGGTCCCGGTTGATGAGGACCAGGCGGTTTCCGGCGTAATACCGCAGGAAGCCCGCCGCAGGGTAGACGGTCAGGCTGGTACCCGCCACCAGCAGCAGGTCCGCTTGGCAGATGGCCTCCAAGGCCCCCTCCACCACCTTTTGGTTCAGGCCCTCCTCATAAAGCACCACATCCGGCTTGACGATGCCGCCGCAGTCACAGCGGGGAATGCCCGGGGCGTTTTTCACAAACTCCGCCGGATAAAATTTTCCGCACCGGGTACAGTAATTGCGCAGAATGGAGCCATGAAGCTCATAGACCCGTTTGGAACCGGCCTTTTGGTGAAGCCCATCGATGTTTTGGGTCACCACCGCCCGGAGACGGCCCTCTTGCTCCCACTTTGCCAGGGTATAGTGGGTAATGTTCGGTTCAACCTCCAAAGGCATCATCTTCTCCCGGTAGAACCTAAAAAAATACTCTGGGTTTTGAAGATAAAAGCTATGGCTGATGATGGTTTCCGGCGGATAATCGAACTTTTGACTGTAAAGACCGTCTTTACTGCGAAAATCCTTGACGCCGCTTTCCGTACTGACCCCCGCCCCTGTAAAGGCCACGATATTGGAGCTTTCCTCCACCCAGGTGCGAAGGGTTTCCAACCCATCCATAAAGACCACCTCCTGTTATTTTTATACTATCGCTTCTTTCCCCCGGTGTCAACTGTAGAATTAGAGCGGCCCAAAATAAGGGCCGCTCAGGTTTTTTATTCCGATGTAGTCTTAGTATAATACTGGGCCTGGGCGTTCCAGAGGGCGTAGTATTTTCCCGCCTTGTCCGCCACCAGGGTCTCATGGCTCCCCTGCTGGATCACTTTTCCATCCTGGAACACGGCGATCTCATCGCAGAACTTGCAGGAGGACAGCCGGTGGGAAATGTAAATGGCGGTTTTGTCCCCGGTGATTTTATCAAACTTGCCGTAAATCTCCGCCTCGGTAATGGGGTCCAGGGCGGCGGTGGGTTCGTCCAGAATAATGAACGGGGCATCTTTGTAAAGGGCCCGGGCAATGGCGATTTTCTGGGCTTCCCCGCCGGAAATCTCCACACCATCGTCGGACAAGTCCTTATAAAGCACCGTATCCAGCCCCTGGGGCAGACGCTTCAGACGGTCCCCAAACCCGGCATCCACCAGTGCCTTTTGCGCTTTCTCCCGGTCATAGTCCATGCTGCCCGCCACATTGCTGCCCAGGCTCCGGCAGAGCAGCTGGAAGTCCTGGAACACCACGGAGAAAATGGCCATGTAATCATCGTAGCGGTACTTGCGGATGTCAATGCCGTTTAGTAGAATTTGTCCCTCCTGGGGGTCATAAAGACGGCACAGAAGCTTAATAAAGGTGGTCTTGCCGCTGCCGTTTTCCCCCACGATTGCCAGACGTTTTCCCACTTTGAACTTCATATTCACATGGCGCAGGGCCCAGATTTGAGAGCCGGGGTAGCGAAAGGATACGTCCTGAAACTCCACATCATAGGCCCGGTCTGACCGTTTTTCGGTGGTCAGGCTGCCCTGATACATTTCGTTGGGTATATCCAGATAGACAAAGGTCTTTTCCAGGTAAGGCGTATTGGCTTTCAGCAGGCCCGCAATGTCCGACAGGGCAAACACATTGCCTACCATGGCCGTGGCGGCCCCAATATACTGGGTGCAGCTGCCCACATCAAAGGCCCCGCCCAGGGCTTTCAGGCAGGTAAACAGATAGATGATGCCGGTGGTCAGTGCCGTCACACTGGCACCCAGGGCGGCGTATGCTCCCATTTTTCCTCTGGCTACTTTACCAAAAATTCCCGAGGTTCCAAAGGCAAAATTTTCTTTCCAGTAGGCTCCGATCAGCCGTTGCTGGTCATTCATGCGAATGTCCATGCTGCGCTGTTTTTCCCTGCCGAGAAATCCAAAATGACTGAACAACCGATTTCCAAAGGTGGCTTCCTCTGTAAGCTCCGTCCAACACAGCTTCACCTTGGAGCCCAGATGCCCTGCCAGAATGCTGACGGCCAGGATACCGGCTGCCAAAACCACAATAAACACCGGATGATTGAGTACCGTCAGCCAGCCTCCGCTTTCCGGCACAGGAACGGTAAAGAGGCGCACCGTCAGGGCCATGCCGCTGATGAGACCAATGACACCAGTGAGAACCTCGGCGTAAATATCGGGAACCCGTTCCAGGCCGAAGCCCGCCCAATTTTCGGTCTCCTTGATCTGATTACGAAGATCCCGGTTTTCCTGCTTGTCCAGATCCCCATAGTCCATGTCAAAGGCTTTTCGGATAAAAAGGATCTCCTTTCGCCCGATCATGTCACTGAGAAGCGTGTTATAGCGTCTATCCAGCAGGGCTTTCCCCATGGCCGCCGCTGCCGTACACAGAACCCCTGCCAGTACCCAACGCCAAAGCAGTTCTTCCCGGCGAAGCACCGCCAGCTCCCGGAGAATTCTTGCGGAAAAGAACACCGTCACATAGGGGGTAATGGCATTAAAAACGCAGTACAATGTCAGTACCGGGAAAAACCGAGGGGTGACCCGGTGCAAAACCCGGATGGCCCGCAGATTCAGAGCGACGGTTTTTTGAAGATTTTCTGTTGCTTTCATCCTTAAAACTCCTTCCCCTCCTGATAATACCGGCTTTGGACTTCAAAAAGCCGGGCGTATGCCCCGCCTAAGGCCAGCAGGCTTTCGTGGGTGCCCTCCTCCCGGATGTCTCCGTCGGCAAGGAAAATGATGCGGTCACAAAACCTGGTGGAGGCCAGGCGGTGGGAAATAAAGACAGAGGTTTTCCCGGCGGTCATGGCACCGTATTTCTCATAAATGTCATTTTCTGCCAGGGGGTCCAGGGCGGCTGTGGGTTCGTCCAGCAGCAGAATGGGGCCGCCCTTGTATAAGGCCCGGGCCAGCATCAGCCGCTGGGTCTGGCCGCCGGAGAACAGCACCCCGTCTAAATACACATCCCGGCCCATGTGGGTCTGCAAACCCTGAGGGAGCTTCTCAATAAATGCGGTAAGGCCCGCCTTTTGAACGCAATCCGCAATGCGCACAGGGTCAATGCCGTCTCTGCTTTGGGCAATTTGCTCCTCCACGGTCACATCCAGCAGGGAGAATTCCTGGAAAACCGCGCTGAACAGGGCATAATACTGCTTCCGATTCAAGGCCCGGATGTCCTGGCCGTTCAGCAGCACTGCTCCTTTCGTGGGGTCTAACAGGCCGCACAGCAGCTTTACCAGGGTGGTTTTACCGGCACCGTTCAGGCCCACAATGGCAAGCTTCTCCCCGGGGTGAACCGTCAGGGTCAAATTGTGAATGGTGTCTTTCTCCGCCCCAGGATAGCGGTAGGAGACGTTCTGAAGCCGCAGTTCATACGCTGCCGCCTTGGGAACATCCGCCCCATCGGCAAAGTGAAAGGGTTCCGGGTAGTCCAGGAATTCCCGGACACAGGAAATATCCAAACTCTCCTTGTGCAGGGTACTCAGCTCTTTGAGAATGCCCATCACCCATTGGGTAAAGGTGGATACTGCCGTAAAGTACAGCAAGAATTCTGGCACGCTGAGGCCCTCCCCCAGGGCCATGTGAATGAGATACACATAGGCGATGCCGTTGCGGGCCATGGTCAGCAGGACCTCTGTCAGGTCTGCCAGCACCTCTGCCCGCTCACAACGGAGGCTGAAATCCAGGTACAAATCATGAATCTGGTCCAGCAGCTCTTTCAGCCAGTTTTGCAAGCCAAAAATGCGAATATCCTTGGCAAGTTCCAGAGACTCCGCCTTGTTGCGGATGTACCGCTTCTTCTGGAAGTAGGTTTCTTCCTCCTCCCGGTGCTGATAACGCCAGTTATTGGCGTGTCTGGAAACCAGGTAGCCCAAAACGCAGGTAAAAATAACCACCAGCAGAAGAACCGGGTCTATCCGGGACAGAATGGTCAGATATACCAAAAAGCCTCCGATGTTTTTTAGCAGCATGGTCAGGGTCTGCCAGATATGCTCCGTGGCCTCATTGTTTCCCTGGCAGCTCTGGTATGCCTTGGACCGAAGCTTTGTAAAGGCTTCGCTGAGTGTATTGGGATAGGAGGTTTCATTGCACTTGGCCGCCACCTTTCCGATGATGGCGGAGCGGACATCCACCCTGGCAAACATGGTGTTTTCCTGGATGTACGCCATGGCCCCCCGGATCAGGAACAGGGCGGCGGTAAAGCCCCCAATGGTTCCAAGCAGCTCCAAAGTGGAAACCCGCCGCTCCACCTTCGATAGCACCTGGGGCGCAATATACAGCTGCACCACATTCAGAAGCACTTCCAGTGTGGCCGTCAGCAAACAAAACAGCAATGTGCGTTTTCTGCTGCCCCAGGCGGTTTTGATCATCCAGCCCACATTTTGAAGGACTTTGTATTTAGGTTCCTTGTTTTCATTCATGTTTCCTCACCTCGCAAGCATACTCTATCACAAAAATTCGTCCCCGGAGCATTCTGGGGACGAACGGTTCTTTTGGGGGGATGAATTGCAAAGCCCTTACACCTGGGGCAAAAGAATTTCTGTTGTAAAGGCACCGTCCTCGCTGCCCCGGCTGATGTAGCCCTCCAGCCGCTCCACAATGGCATCGATGCGGACAAGACCAAAGCCGTGGCCCGCCCCCTTGGTGCTGCGGAAAAGTGTTCCCTCCTTGGGAAGCTTCTTTCCGGCGGTAAAATTGGTAAAGGAGATGTAGAGTTGGGTGTTTTTCATATCCATATACACCCGAATGCGCCGTTTCTCCTCCGGCAGCTTCATACTGGCCTCAATGGCATTGTCAAAAAGGTTGCCGATGATGCAGCACAAATCGATTTCCGAGGATTTGAGTTTCACCGGGATATGGGCATCCGCCACCACCTCAATACCCTTGGACTTTGCCAGGGAGATTTTGGAATTCAGAATGGCATCGGTCATGGGGTTGCCGGTTTTGATCACCGTATCCACGGTGGTCAGGTCTTGATCCAGCAAGTCTAAATAATGGCAGATGGCCTGCCAATCTTCCTGGGCGGCATAGGCTTTCATGGTCTGGATGTGGTTGCGGTAATCGTGCCGCCAGCCGCGGATCTGGCGGTACATATTGTCCACTTCCCGGTAATGGGTCTCGATCAGCTCCTGCTGATAGGCGGCGATCTGCCGCTGGATTCTTTTGTTGAACAGTCCCATCGTTTCACCCCATTTGAATGATGGCCCGGTTCACGCCCTCATAGGCCCCCCGGGGCAGGGCCAGGGCGGTGCCGTCATTGAGTTTGATTTCTGTTTTGGTGACCCGGCTGATTCGTGTCAGGTTGACGATGGCGGACCGCCCCACACGGTAAAACCGGTCATCCAGCTGTTTTTCCAGCTCCCCCAGGGTCATTTTCACGGTCACATCCCGGCGGCCATGGATGGTCACATAGTTCCCGGATACATCCGCATAGCGAATTTCATAAATGGGAATACGCTCCATTTCGCCCCAAAAGGCAAAGGTCAATACCTTTTCGTTCTTGGAAAGCTTGGCAGCCGCCCGGTCCAGCACGGACCGGAGCTTTTCTTCTTTCACAGGCTTTACCAGATAGTGCAGTGCCGCCACCTCGTAGCCCTCGGAAATGTAATCGGAGTAGCCGGTGATGAAAACGATTTGCACCGTATCGTTGTCCCTGCGGAGTTTCTTGGCCATGGTTACGCCGTCCATGGCCCCCATTTCAATGTCCAGAAGGAGGATGTCATAGTCTCGTTCCTGGGCATAATGAAAAAGGAAGCTTTCGGCAGAGGGAAAGAGGTCTGTCTGGATTTCATGGCTGGATGCGGCGGCCCAGGCTTTCACCATATTCAAAACATACTGCCGGTCCCCGTCAGAGTCGTCACAGATGGCAATTTTATACTTCATATTCGGCTCCCTCCCGCCCATACCAAAATCAGGAACACTATAGCACAAAAGTCCGGTTTTTTCCAGAGGTTCTTCCAAAAAGAACCAGGCTTTCAGATTTTGCCCATAAAAAAATCCCGCAGGAAAATTCCTGCGGGATCAAAAGGGATACAGGGAATACAGTTAGGCCTTGCCGTCGGAACCCAGAACGTGAACGATCTTGTGGGCCACCATGTCCTTCACAGCCTGACGGGCGGGCTTCAGGTACTGGCGGGGATCGAAGTGATCGGGATGCTCCGCAAAGTACTTCCGGATGTTGCCGGTCATGGCCAGACGGATGTCGGAGTCGATGTTGATCTTGCAGACAGCCAGCTTTGCGGCCTCACGCAGCTGATCCTCGGGGATGCCGATGGCATCGGGCATGTTGCCGCCGTAGGTATTGACCATCTTCACGAATTCCTGGGGAACGGAAGAAGATCCGTGCAGAACGATGGGGAAGCCGGGCAGACGCTTGATGCACTCCTCCAAGACGTCAAAACGCAGGGGAGGGGGAACCAGAACGCCGTCAGCATTCCGGGTGCACTGGGAAGCCTTGAACTTGTAAGCGCCGTGGCTGGTGCCGATGGCGATGGCCAGGGAGTCACAGCCGGTACGGGAAACAAATTCTTCCACTTCCTCAGGATGGGTGTAGCTTTCCTTGCCATGTTCCACGGCAACTTCGTCTTCCACGCCGGCCAGGGTGCCCAGCTCGGCCTCAACCACAACACCGTGGTCGTGGGCATACTCAACGACCTGCTTGGTCAGGGCGATGTTCTCCTCAAAGGACTTGGAGGAAGCATCGATCATAACGGAGGTAAAGCCACCGTCGATGCAGTTCTTGCACAGCTCAAAGCTGTCACCATGATCCAGGTGCAGAGCGATGGGAATTTCGGGGTTTTCAATGACAGCAGCCTCAACCAGCTTTACCAGATAGGTGTGGTTGGCGTAGGCACGGGCGCCCTTGGAAACCTGCAGGATGACGGGAGACTTCAGCTCGCCGGCAGCCTCAGTGATGCCCTGAACGATCTCCATGTTGTTGACGTTGAAAGCACCGATGGCGTAACCGCCGTCATAAGCCTTCTTGAACATTTCTTTTGTTGTTACAAGAGCCATTGGAATCATTCCTTTCATATATAGAGGGCCAAAGCCCTCCGGTGTTCCGTGAACATTATACCACATTTTTGAAAGATTTCAATAATAATATTTGCCAAACCAATCCTTTCATGCTATAATGTGGAACGTATGGGTTTTTAAGGACCCATTTATGGCACATTCCACAAAATTTTTATGAATTCCTATCTGGAGGTAACGCAAATGTCTGAAAAAAATCTGGTAGGTTCCCTGATCATCGGTCAGTCCGGCGGTCCTTCTTCCGTCATCAACTGCTCCGCCTACGGTGTTATCAAGACCGGTCTGGAGAACCCCAACATCACCAAGGTTTACGGTGCATTCCACGGCATCAAGGGCGTTCTGAACGATCAGCTGATGATCATGGACGAGGAAGACCCCAAGGAGCTGGCCAATATGATGCACACGCCCTCCTCCGCCCTGGGTTCCTGCCGGTACAAGATCGCCGATCCTGACGTAGACGATACCGACTACAAGCGCATCCTGGAAATCTTCAAGAAGTACAATGTCCGTTACTTCTTCTACAACGGCGGCAACGACTCCATGGATACCTGCAACAAGATCTCCAAGTACATGGCCAAGGTTGGCTACGAGTGCCGGGTCATGGGCGTGCCCAAGACCATCGACAACGACCTGGCCGGTACTGACCACTGCCCCGGCTTCGCTTCCGCTGCCAAGTACATCGCTACCTCTTTCATGGAAGTTTCCCGTGACAGCAAGGTATACGACACCGGCATGGTGACCATCGTAGAGTGCATGGGCCGTCACGCTGGCTGGCTGACCGCCGCTGCCGCTCTGGCCGGTATCAAGAACGACGGTCCTGACCTGGTTTACCTGCCTGAGGTAGACTTCGACATGGACAAGTTCCTGGCCGATGTGAAGCGCATCTACGCCGAGAAGAAGAACTGCCTGGTTGCCGTTTCTGAGGGCATCCACTATGCTGACGGCACCTTCGTTTCCGAGGCCAAGACCTCCGGCACTGACGGCTTCGGCCATGCCCAGCTGGGCGGTCTGGCTGCCAGACTGGCTGACGTTGTAAAGGCCGCTACCGGTGCCAAGGTTCGTCCCATCGAGCTGAGCCTGCTGCAGCGCTGCGCCGCTCACTGCGCCTCCGGCACCGATATGGCCGAGTCCTTCATGTCCGGCAAGGTGGCTGTAGAGTCCGCCGTTTCCGGCATTACCGACAAGATGGTTGGCTTCGAGTGCACCCGGGATGCGAATGGCTACCACTGCGAGCCCAAGCTCTTTGACCTGAGTTTGGTTGCCAACACCGAGAAGAAGGTTCCTCTGGAGTGGATCAACGCCGAGGGCAACGGTGTAAACCAGGGCTTCATCGACTACTGCCTGCCCCTCATCCAGGGTGAGACCGACATGGTAAAGGAAGACGGCCTGCCCCGTTTTGTTCACCTGAAGCGTGTTTTTGCAAAGTAAAATTTTCGGCGCACCGTATTCTCGGTGCGCCGATTTTTCATACAAAATACGTCCAAATATCCATTGGATGATAGTTTCTGAAAGTGAACAAACGTGCAATCGTCCTGTTTTTTCCGCTATAAAAATCACCCGGGAAAACCCGGGTGATTCTTGTTATTTTGCTTGGAAAGAATCCAGGGTCTGCATGATTTTTTCCGTAAGGAAGTCTGCCAGAATCTCCGGATTCTGAATCATACCGCCCATAAACCAGTGGCGAACCAGTTCCAGAATGCCGCAAACGCAGAACGTGCTGCGGTTATTGTAGTCATTCTGGGTCACCTGACCGTGATAGCGGGGGTAATGATCCAGGGCCAAATCAATGGACTGGCTCCGAATCTTATCAAAAATGTCCTCCTGGAACCCTGCGGAAGAAAGTGCCAGGAACATTTGCCGATTTTCTCGCAGATAATTGAGCTGTTCCAGAATTTTCTTTCGGCACTGGGCACCATCGGCCACAGGATCTGTCCACAAAACCCCGTTGAGGATCTTGTTCTCCATCTCATTTTTCAGCTGGGTGGTGTTTTTGTAGTTCCGATAGAAGGTAGAGCGATTGATTCCAGCCTTTTCGCAAATCTGCGCAGGCGTAATGTCATTAAAGCCCTTCTCCTGGAGCAGCTCGACCAGAGCTGCCGATAATTTTTGTTTTGTTTTCCGAACGCGTGCATCCTCTGCCATATGACCGCTCCCCATTCATTTATTCTTGCCGTATTATAGCATTATATTTCAAAAAAATCAACTATCTAACAATATTTTTTTATTTTACTTCGTGTTCATAATTTCGTATAATATGCAACTTTTAGCGCAAGATACTCCGTTTGAAAGTTTTTCAAAAAAGTATTGCATCTTTATCAAAAAATGCTATAATTAACACATCATACCTGTTAAAAAAAGGAAGTTTTTTTGAATGGATGTTTCTTTTTCCTCCGGCCGTCAACCCAGGGAGCTGCGGACCTATGATTTTCTGAACAGCCTGTCCATCCCCTATACCCGCATCGATCACCCGGCGGCCATGACCATGGAGGCCTGCCAGGAAGTGGACAAAGCCTTGGGGGTACACATGTGCAAAAATCTATTTTTATGCAACCGTCAGCAGACTGCCTTTTACCTGCTGCTGATGCCCGGAGAGAAAAAGTTCAAAACGAAAGCACTGTCCGCTCAATTGGGTTGTTCCAGACTTTCCTTTGGGGACGAGGGCCACATGGAAGCCCTTCTGGATATTCATCCCGGCTCTGTCAGCGTTATGGGACTTATGAACGACCGGGAGCACCGGGTACAACTGCTGATTGACCGGGCATTGACCCAGGATGCCTTTCTGGGCTGCCATCCCTGTGTCAACACTTCCAGTATACGTCTTTCCATGACAGATCTTCTGGGAAAGTTTCTACCGGCTGTTGAGCACAATTACCGCCTGGTGGACCTGCCGGAGGATGAAGATTAAAGAATTCTTTACCCTCCCGCTGGGACTGCCTGTGGGAGCGGGCATACAAAAATAAAAAGGAGGCCTCCTCTATGGAAACCTACGCATTGACAAACTGTATCGTGCTGGACGGAACCGAAACCATGCAGCCCCGGAAAGGCCTGGCCATTTTGGTAAAGGAGGGCCGGATTCAGGGCATCGTTCCCCAGACTGCCATCCCCAAGGGCTACGCCCTGCGGGATTTGGACGGGCAATATGTATTGCCGGGACTGATCAACCTCCACGTCCACCTGGCCGGAAGCGGCAAGCCCAAAAAGAAGCAATCAGACCCCGTGAAAGCCGTGAAGCTTGTAACCGCCAATTCCCTGACCCGAAAGGTGGGCAAGGCCATGGTGGCGGGTTTTGCCAAGGAGCAGCTGCTCTCCGGCGTCACCACCATCCGGACTGTAGGTGGCATCCTGGACTTTGATGCCCAGCTGCGGGATGAAATCAACGCCGGGCGCAAAACCGGCCCCCGGATTCTGGCGGGCAATATGGCCATTTCCGTACCGGGAGGCCACATGGCCGGGTCCCTGGCCTATACTGTCACCACCCCGGCGGAGGCTCAGGCGTGTGTGGACAAAATTGCCGCCACCAAGCCGGACCTCATTAAGCTCATGGTCACCGGCGGCGTACTGGACGCGGTAAAAAAGGGAGAGCCGGGGGTATTGAAAATGGACCCGGCCATTATCCGGGCCGCCTGTGACAAAGCCCACCAGCTGGGGCTTCAGGTGGCCGCCCATGTGGAAAGCCCCCAGGGTGTTCGGGCCGCCCTGGAAAACGGCGTGGACACCATTGAGCATGGTGCCATGCCGGACGAGGAGACCATGGAGCTGTTCAAAAAAACCGGAGCAAGCCTTGTGACCACCATCTCCCCTACCCTGTCCTTTGCCCTCTTTGACCAGTCCGTCAGCCACGCCACGGATCTGCAAAAGTACAACGGCAAAATCGTGATGGACGGCATTGTGGACTGCGCCAAGGCCTGTCTGGCCGCCGGTGTTCCCGTGGGCGTTGGAACGGACACCGCCTGTCCCTATGTGACCCAATATGACACCTGGCGGGAGCTTGGCTACCTGCACAGGTTTTGTGGGGTCTCCAACACCCAGGCTTTGTACATGGCCACTCTGGGCAACGCCAGAATCGCCGGTATTGAAAAAGAAACCGGCTCCATTGAAGCCGGAAAATCCGCGGACCTGCTGGTATGCCGGGACAACCCCCTGAACAATCTGGCCGCCCTGCGGCAGCTTTCCCAAATCATCTTCCGGGGAAAACGCTACACCCCCAAGGTCTCCCCCATCCCCCAGGTGGAGCAGGAACTGGATAATTACCTGTAATAAAAATTTCCATTATTTTTGTTTCCATCCCCCTCTTTGCCTACTATATAGGTGTAAGGCCCTTACACAAAAAGCAAACAAGGAGCAAGCTATGGAAGACAATGCCATTGTGGCGCTATATTTTGCCAGGTCGGAACAGGCCATCCGGGAGACCGGAAAAAAATATGGCGCATACCTCGATACCATTGCCGAAAATATTCTTCACCGGCACGAAGACGCAGAGGAGGCGGTGAACGATACCTATCTGGCCGCCTGGAATACCATCCCACCTACCCGGCCCCGGGTGCTGCGGCACTTTCTCAGCCGCATTGTCCGGAATCAGTCCTTCACACGCTACAGCTACCTGACCGCCGCCAAGCGGTCCGCAGAAACGGACATTCTGCTGTCCGAAATCGAGGACTGCCTGCCAGACGGACGGCAGAATCCCGCCCAACGCATGGAGCAGCGGGAAATCACCAGAAACATCAACGCATTTCTGGGAAGCCTTTCCCGGGAGGAGCAGGGTATTTTCGTAGCCCGGTACTTTTACGCCGTGCCATTGGAGCAAATCGCCGAAACCTACGGGAATTCTGTGCGGCAAATTCAATATCGCCTGCAAAAAATGCGGTATTCCCTGCGCAAGCGTTTGGAACAGGAGGGTATTGCGGTATGAATATTTCGGAATTCAACAAGGCCATGAACGGCATCGATGACCGTTTTCTCTCTGTCTGGGAGGAACGGCAGGAAAAATTTGTCCCCCTGGCCGAGGGCAATGGAAACAATGAGGCCCGGCCCGGCCATCGGCGGCTGTGGGTGCTGATATTGGCGGCCTGTCTGGTGATTGCTATGGCGTTCACGGCCTACGCAGCCAACTTCATGGGCATCCGGGAAGCGATGACGGGGACACTCGAACAGGTATCCCCGGGAGAGGCGGCCTATATCACCCCGGAGACCGCCGTGGCGGAATCGGATGCCGGTTGGAGCTGCGCCCTGACGGAAAGCCTATATACCGGCGAAAAGATCATGCTCAGTATCACCGTCCGGGCCGGTGAAGAATACCTGCTGATCCCCGAAGATGCCACAGCCTCAGACAGCGTCGGCGTGATCGGTCTCAGCGGCAGAAAAACCCTACAGGAATACGCGAACGAACTGGGAAAAACCTTACTTCACGTAAACGCCCGCATGGAATTTGCCGACTGGGACACCAACGGCCAGGGACTGTTCACCAAGAACTGCGGCACCGATGAAATAACAATCATTCTGGAAAGCGAACACACCTTCCGGGGACCGGAAGAATTGACCGGCACCTGCAAGGTTTTGGTGCGGCCTTTTGGGCAGGAGGATTCGCTGTCAGAGGAGCTGCCCCTGTCCCTGACCGCCGCCCCTGAGCCGGAGGGCGACAAGCAGATTTTCCATCCCGTGGTATCGGACAGCGTTCCCGGTATGCTGTTCCAGGACGGCACCCTGTCAAAGTCCCTGTCCGGCTACCGCCTGCAGCTGCCCTTTACCATTACGGACAAGGGTCTCGTGGACGATTATCTGAAAACCTACTGCGAGGAGCTGGACCTCTGGGGGCTGCTGGACAAGAGTACCGGAAACGTCTTCTATGACATTCCCATCAACGACTTCGGACAGGCCACGATCCAGATCCGGAACTCGAACTCCGAGGTCGTCGGAACCGTGTGGATCGTGGAGCAAATCGGGTAGGATACAGCAGACACATCTGCCCCCAGGTCTCCCCCACCCCCCAGGTGGAACAGGAATTGGACAATTATCTTTGACATGTAATCAATAAACAAATCAGGCTTCAATCATAGGAGGTATCATAAATGAAAAGAACCTATATCATTGTCCTTTGCTTGGTGATCGCCATCTGTATTGGAATCAACGTTTACTGTGATTTTAGCAAAGAGCAACGAGGACTGGATTACAAAATCACATTTGTTGAAAAGCTGAACGCCTTTGTTCTCTCTCCGCTTTCGTGGGTATGCTCAGGAATACTGATTGGGGCCATTTTGAACATTGGAAACCGCATACCGGCAACATTTCGGCGTTCCATGAGAATTCTCTCGATTCTTCTCGTTCTTATATACGCTTGTTCGGCTATTATATATGTTTTACCTGTCAATGCAGGAAGCATCTATAGCGTAACCGCTTGGTGCATTGCGCATCCATCCGCATTCATCGTGCCCGGGTTTTTGTACGGACTTTCATAGATGTCGGATCCTTTGACAGTACAACCGTAAACGATCATACCCCAAAGGAGAAAATGTTCAAGGCCGCTGCCCACAAAAAAAGGCAGCGGCCCGATGTTTTTTAATAGACGGGTCCTGCGCCCAGGTATTCTTCCAGGCAAAGGCCGCTGTCTTTCATGTCCATGGACACTTCTTTTCCTACATAGCGGAAGTGCCAGGGCTCGTTGATGATGCCGGTGTATTCCCACTTCCCCTCGGGGTAGCGGAGAATGAAGCCATATTCCCAGCAGTGCTGGGCCAGCCACTCGTTGGCTTCCTTGCCCACCAGATCGCAGGACAGGCCTAGCTGGTGTTCACTGGTTCCGGGCAAGGCCACGGTCTCCAGGGCTTTCTTATAGGCTTCCTCATAGCTCATGCCGGTGTCGGCGTATTCCTCGGTACGGGTCTCCAGAATGTCCGTCTGCTCTTTGGTGCTGCGGTAAGAGCTGTTGAAGATGCACTTGATGCCGGTTCCCCGGCAGTCTGCCAGCATTTGCCGCAGAGGCTCCAGGGCAATGCGCTGAATGCGGTGGTAATCCTCTACCACCACCACGTCGGTCTTATAGTATTTGGGAATGGGATTGTTTTTGTTCACCAGAATCACGTGGACGCCCTTGGGGGTGAAGTAATACACATCCCCCTCCAATTCCAGCCGTCCCACCGCTGCGCTGCCGTCCTCTTGCAGGTAGTAGCGGTACTCCCCCTCCTCATGCCAGCCGGTCTGAACGATCCCCTCCTCCGAGAGGAAATAGCGTTTTCCCTCCACCTCGGTCCAGCCGGAGACCATAAGGCCCTGGTCGTCATAGTAGTGGCGGCCGTCTTCCTCGTCCTCCCAGCCGGTGACCATGGTGCCGTCGGGCCGGAACAGCCGCAGACCGTCTTCCATCTGCTGCTTGCCGGTTCTTAGAATGCCGTCATCGCCCAGATAATAGGTGCCGGTTTCCAGGGTCAGCCACTGGGTGGCCAATGCACCGTCAGAGCCTAAATAATAGGTATTTCCTTCAATTTCCTGCCAGCCGGTGACCATAGGGCCTGAACCCTCAAAATAATAGGTCTTTCCCTCAACGGTTTTCCAGCCGGTACACATGGCCCCGGTTTTGGGGTCAAAATAGTAGGTTTTTCCATCGATGGTCACAAAACCCAGCCGCAGAACGCCATCGGTGCCAAAATAGCATGTTCCGTTTTCCAGTTGTTGCCAGCCGGTGCTTAGATGATACTCCTCATCAAAGTGGTAAGTCCGGTCCTCCAGGGTCAGCCAGCCGGTGATCTTCTTGCCGTGGAAATCCGTATAGGAGTACAGACCTTCCTCCAGAACCCAACCGCTGCGGTCCACATTGTTGTCATACCACAGCCATCCCGCCGTTCCCAGCAATGCCAGCCCCAGGAGGATCAGCAGGGCTGACAGCAAATTTTTTGTCGTTTTTTTCATCGGTCAATCCATAAACGCCTGGGTATCGTGGGAAATGGAGCGTTCGATCTCCCGGGCCTGTTCCTCATTTTCCGCAGTGACGGAGATATAAACCTTTAGCTTCGGCTCTGTGCCGGAGGGCCGGACCACCAGGGAGCAGTTGTCCTCAAGAAGGAATTTCAGCACATCGGACTTGGGCAGTCCGTCCAGTCCTTGGCTGTAGTCCAACAAGGCATTGACCTTTTTCCCGCCGAAAGCCGGGGCATTCCCACGGAAAGAGGCCATGATCTGCTGCATTCTGGCAAACCCGGCACTGCCCTCAAATTCGTAGCTGTGGAGGGTATTGAGACAGTAGCCATAGGTTTTGTACAATTCTTCCAGCTTCTCCAAAAGACTCAGGCCCCGGGTGGCGTAGAAGCTAAACATCTCGCAAATCATATAGGCGCCGTTGACACCGTCCTTATCCCGGACATAGGTACCGGAGAGGTAGCCGTAGCTTTCTTCAAAGCCGAACACATAACTGTCAGCCCGGCCCTGCCGTTCCAGGGCGCCGATCTGCTCTCCGATGAACTTAAAGCCCGTGAGCACATTGCGGGTTTCCAAACCGTAATGCTCCGCAATTCGCTGGGCCAGGTCCATGGTCACAATGGTTTTGACGAGAACCGGGTTTTGGGGCATTTTCCCATGCCGGACCCGCTGGGCGCAGATATAGTCCAGCAGCAGAAGCCCCACCTGGTTTCCGGAAAGGAGCCGGTAATCACCGGCAGCATCCTTCACCGCAATGCCCACCCGGTCACAGTCCGGGTCCGTGGCAAGAAGCAGATCTGCGTTGTGTTTCCTGGCATATTCCATGCCCAGAGCCATGGCTTCCCGGATTTCCGGGTTGGGATAGGGGCAGGTGGGGAAATGGCCGTCAGGCTGGGCCTGCTCCGGTACCACGGTAATATTGGTGTAGCCCATTTCCTCCAAAGTCCTGGTCACAGGCATCAAGCCACTGCCGTTGAGGGGGGTATAGACAATGGCCACGTTCCGGTCCACCTGATCTCCAAAGAGTACCGACTCCCCCTTTACCGCCTCTACAAAGGCGGTATAAACCTGGGGGGCAATATACTCTATGGTGCCGGAGCGCAGTGCCGCCTCAAAATCTCCCCGGGAGACATCCTCAAAAATATCCAGCTTCTCAATTTCTCCCAGGATTTCCCCGGCAGCGGCGGTGGTGATCTGGCAGCCGTCAGGGCCATAGACCTTGTAGCCGTTGTATTTGGCCGGGTTGTGGGAAGCGGTGATCATCACACCGGCGGAAGCGTGCAGATACCGGGTGGCAAAGGACACTGTCGGCACCGGCATCAGCTGGGGCCAGAGGAACACCTTGACCCCGTTGGCCCCGAAGACCTCCGCCGCCACCCGGGCAAAGAGGTCGCTTTTAATACGGCTGTCATAGCCAATGGCAACGGAGGGGGCGGCGTATTGCTTTTTCAGGAAATTGGCCAGGCCCTGGGTGGCCTTGGCCACGGTATAAACATTCATCCGGTTGGTACCGGCACCGATCACGCCCCGCAGGCCCCCGGTGCCGAAAGCCAGATTCCTATAAAAAGCATCCTCCATCCGGCTTTCGTCCATGGCCCGCAGCTCAGGAAGAAGGTCGGCATCCTCGGTGGCCTTTGACAGCCAACGTCTGTATTCCTCTTGTATGTTCATAAGTGATTTCCTTTCCTTTATCCCCGAATGTCCAGGAACTGGGCCTGACCGTGGAGGGTCAGGCACTGGGAGGAGGCCGGTACGAATACGCAGTCTCCCTTGTAAAAGAGCAGGGTCTCCTGCCCAAAGCGAATGCTGCCGCAGCCTGCCACACACAGCAGCACCCGGAATGCCAGGGCATCAGCCTGATAGGTGACCTGCTGGCGGCGTTCCGTGTTCAGAAGCATGCGGTATACCTCAAAATATTTGCAGCGGCTCAGCAGCTCTGAGGCCACCCCAGGGCGATAGCGCAGAACCCGCATAGGCTGTCTGGGGGCGGCACTGCTGTGCAGGTCCGCAACCGCCAACGCCTTTTCCAGGTGCAGGGGGCGTTTGTTCCCCTGCTTGTCCACCCGGTCGTAATCATAAAGCCTGTAGGTCAGATTGGAGCTTTCCTGAATTTCCGCCACCAGGGCCCCGGCGCCCAGAGCGTGAATGGTACCCGGTTCCAGGAAAAATACATCGTCTTTTTCCACGGGAACCTGCTGCAAAAGCTCCATCAGCGTCCCCTGCCGGACCGCTTGGAGCAGGGTCTTCCGGGTGGCATCCTGCTTGAGACCGTAAACCAGTTTGGTATGCTTTCCGGCATCCAGCACGTACCACATTTCCGTTTTTCCCAGCTGGCCCCCCTCGTGGGTCTGGGCGTACCGGTCATCCGGGTGGACCTGGACGGACAAGTCCTGCTTGGCATCAATGAACTTGACCAGAATGGGAAGCGAGTCCCGGCCTTTGTGGCGTTGGCCCAGATATTCCGGGTGTTCCCCCAGAACCTGGCTTAGCGTCTTTCCCGTCTGAGGGCCGGAGGCCACGGTACTTGGGCCGTCCGGGTGGGTGGAACACTCCCAGGTCTCGGCCAAGGGGGTCAGGGGCAGGTCCTTTTCAAAGGCATCTTTCAGCCGTCTGCCCCCCCAGAGGTAATCCTTTCCCGCCGGTTTCAGTAAAAAAGGGCTGTTTCCCATGGTCAATCGTCCAATTCAAATTTCTGCTTGTCGCTGACACTGATCTCCTGGCCCAGCTGGACCTCGATCAGTTTCAGTTCCGTTTCCGCAAACACCGTATGACGGCAGCCCGCCGCCATGGTGATCACGTCTCCTGCCTGAACCTCCTGGGACATGCCGTCCACCACGGTACGGCCCCTGCCGGAGATCACGGTCCAAACCTCGTCCCGGCGGCTGTGACTGTGGTAGTTCATGCTGTGGCCGGGGTTCAGAGTCACTTTGATGGTCATGGAGCTGTCGTCCACATCAATGACCCGGAAAGAACCCCAACTCTTATCCGCAAACATGACCCGCTGATCCAGGGTATTGACATAGGGCTTGATGTAGCTGGACTGTTCCTTGTCGGAGACCAGAATGCCATTGGGGCTGGCGGAAACCACCACGTCTTTCAATCCCATACAGAGGATGGGCACGTCCAATTCGTTGATCACGTGGACATTATGGCAGTTTTCGTTAAACAAAGCTTCGCCTACGGCACTGCTGTCCATGGCCTCGGTCAGGGTATTCCAGGTACCCAGATCCTTCCAGGTGCCGGAAAAGCGCATGACCTCGATTTTCGGCTCATGCTCTACCACCGCATAGTCAAAGCTGATTTTTTTCAGGGTATCGTATTTCCGGAACAGGTCTTCATAGTCTACAAAATCCAGCAGTTCATGGGCCCGGTTCAGCACATAGCCCAGCCGGAATGCAAACACGCCGCCGTTCCACAAGGCCCCCTGGGAAATATAGGAGCGGGCCACATCCTGGGTGGGCTTTTCCTTAAACATGGAAACCTTGCTGACGGCCTCTTTCCCCTGGGGGATGATATAGCCGTATTTTTCGCTGGGATAGGTGGGTTCAATGCCCATAAGTACCAGGTTGGCCTCGCTAACCGCCGCCCGGTCATTCAGGGCTTTCAGTGCTTCAAAATAGTCGTTATCCACATAGGGGTCCACCGGGCAGACCACCACCGGAGCATCCTCGGAAATCCCCCGGACATCCCGGAGATAGGCGGCGGACAGGGCAATGGCCGGAAAGGTATCCCGGCGGCAGGGTTCTACGCTGATACCCACGTCCTCCCCCAACTGGTTGTGAATGGCGGAAACCTGGGATTTGGCAGTGGCAATGGTCACGGAAGCTGCCGGGTCCACCTCCCGGATTTGCCGGTAGACCCGCTGGACCATGGATTCCAGTTCCCCATCGGCCCGGTGGAAAATCTTGATAAACTGCTTGGAACGGACATCGTTGGAAAGGGGCCACAGCCGCTGGCCGGAGCCGCCGGATAGCAAAACAAGGTTCATTCGAAACACTCCTTTGTATTGGAAAAAGGCCGGGCAATGGAAAGCTCGGCCTGTTTATTTATCGCTCCGCCCGCATGGGGTTGTGGAGGAAATCTTCATAGGAACGGCGCAAACCGTCTTCCAGTTCGGTCTTGTAGGTCCAGCCCAGAGCCGCGGCCTTGGACACGTCCAGAAGCTTTCTGGGGGTGCCGTTGGGCTTGGAGGGGTCCCAGAGGATCTGGCCCTCATAGCCTACCACCTTGGCAACCAATTCTGTCAGTTCCTTGATGGTCAGCTCTTTTCCGGTACCGGCATTGACGGTCTCATTGCCGGAATAATGGTTCATCAGGAACACACAGAGGTTTGCCAGATCGTCCACGTACAAAAACTCCCGCAGGGGGCTGCCGTCACCCCAGCAGGTGACCGTGGGCAGGCCCGCTTCCTTGGCCTCATGGAACCGGCGGATCAGGGCGGGAACCACATGGCTGTGGGTGGGATGGTAATTGTCATTGGGTCCGTAGAGGTTGGTGGGCATAACGGAAATGTAATCCGTGCCGTACTGGCGGTTTAGGAATTCGCAGTATTTAAGCCCGGAAATTTTTGCCAGGGCATAGGCCTCATTGGTTTTTTCCAGCTCAGAAGTCAGCAGACAGTCCTCTTTCATGGGCTGAGGGGCCATCCGGGGGTAGATGCAGGAGGAGCCTAAGAATTCCAGCTTCTTGCAGCCGTTGCGCCAGGCCGCGTGGATGACGTTCATTTCCAAAACCATGTTGTCGTACATAAAGTCTGCCAGGGCATTCTGGTTGGCAACGATGCCCCCGACCTTAGCCGCAGCCAGAAACACATATTGAGGTTTCTCCTGGGCAAAAAAGGCTTCCACCTGGTCCTGACGGGTCAAATCCAGTTCTTTGTGGGTCCGGGTGACCAGGTTGGTATAGCCCTGGCGGGTCAGCTCCCGGACAATGGCGGAACCCACCATGCCCCGGTGACCGGCAACATAGATTTTTGCATTCTTTTCCATCATTTTGCCGCCTCCAACATGGCTTTTTCTCTCTTGGCAAGGGCACGGTCATGCTCTGCCATGATTTTGACCAACTCCGAATAGCTGGTCTTCTGGGGATCCCAGCCCAGAACGGTCTTGGCTTTCGTGGGGTCGCCCCAGAGGTTGTCCACGTCCGTAGGACGGAACCAGGCTTTGTTCACGGATACAAGCAATTTTCCCGTGGCCGCATCATAGCCCTTTTCGTCAACGCCGGTGCCTTCCCAGCGGATGGTCATACCGTTGGCCGCAAAGGCCTTTTCCGTGAAATCCCGGACGGTATGCTGCTCGCCGGTGGCAATCACAAAGTCGTCAGGCTTTTCCTGCTGCAAAATCAGCCACATGCACTCCACATAGTCCTTGGCGTATCCCCAGTCCCGCAGGGAATCCATGTTGCCCAGCTCCAGATGGTCCTGAATGCCCTCGGCAATACGGCCGGCGGCCAGAGTGATCTTCCGGGTGACAAAATTCTCGCCCCGGCGCTCGGATTCGTGGTTAAACAGGATGCCGTTGACGGCAAACATGCCGTAGGCCTCCCGGTACTCTTTGATCATCCAGAAACCGTACTGCTTGGCAACGGCGTAGGGGGAATAGGGATGGAAAGGCGTGGTCTCCCGCTGGGGGACCTCCTCTACCTTGCCGAAAAGTTCCGAGGTAGAGGCCTGATAGATGCGGCTTTTCTTGGTCAGGCCGCAGATGCGCACCGCTTCCAAAATCCGCAGAACGCCCAAGGCATCTACATCTCCTGAATACTCCGGCACGTCAAAGGACACCTGCACATGGCTCTGGGCCGCCAGATTGTAGATTTCATCAGGCTGCACCAGGGAAAGGATTCGAATGAGGCTGGTAGAGTCCGTCAAGTCCCCATCATGGAGGGTGATTTTTCCCAGAATATGGTCAATGCGGCCGGTATTGGAAATGGAAGCCCGGCGGACGATGCCGTGAACCTCATAGCCTTTTTCCAGCAGGAACTCCGCAAGGTAGGAGCCATCCTGGCCGGTGATACCGGTGATCAGTGCTTTTTTCATATCAGAAACCTCTTTCGGTGTTTTTTTGCAGATATTATATCACAACTTCCCCCATTTGTCGCCCCCTAAAATTTGTGATTTTCAAGAAGATGTCCATTGGAAGGGAAAGCCCCCGAATGCGGGGCAATGGAGAGGCAACAGCAAAGGACCGGCCCAGGGCCGGTCCTTTGTTGCTATTGAACAGACCTAACCCAAATGTCCCCTTGGCCATGGGCCGGGCTTTGTATCAGGTAGCGGTTTTACGCCTGGTTCTTGTATTTCTGATTGCAGCGATGCCGGTGGTCTTCCTCACAGCCGTTGAGCACGAAGCCCAGGACTTTGGCTTTGGCGTAACGCAGCTGCTCCATGCAGTCGTCCAGAGCAAACCTGGGGCAATGGTTTTCTCGAACCACCACCAGCAGTCCCTCGGTAAATTTGCTGGCCTCCACCGCATCGGTCACAGGGCCCACGGGGGGCAGGTCCAAAAGCACATAGTCATAGGAGGCGGAGACCGTTTCCAGCAGGCTCTGGAACCGGGCGGAACTCAGCAGCTCCGGAGAACGGTCCGAAACACTGCCCCCGGGAAGCAAATCAAAATGGATGCCGTCTTTCCTGGCTTTGTAGGTGACCACGGAAGCAGCGGTGTCTACTCCATCCTGCAATACATCGCTCAGGCCCGGGGTTTGCTTTGCGCCCAGGCTGTTGTGGATGTCCGGACAGCGCATATCGCAGTCCACCAGCAGCACGGACTTGCCAAGCTCTAAGAGCGTATAGGCCAAATTGATGGCAACGGTGCTTTTGCCCTCAGCGGTCTGGGCACTGGTAACGCCCAGAATGTGGCCACCTTGTCCCTGTTTTTCAGGCAGACCAAGGAGCACATTGGAGCGCAGCCGTTTGAATGCCTCTCGTTGGGAATCGCTCATATTCTCGCAGATTTTGGCGGTTTTTTCCAGGGTGTTCTTTTCGCCGTTCATCTGATCACGCACACTTTCCTTAGGCATTTCCCGTCTCCTCCTTCTTTCCGTTCTTCCGGTCACTGCGGCAGGAAAAACAGCACTTTTTCCCCTCCGGCTCCCGCATATCCGGGATCATGGCCAGAACCATGACATCCGGGTAGATTTCCCGCAGTTCTTCCGCAGACCGAATCACGGCCTCAGAGGGGTCTTTCAGCAGGAACAGCACGACCACCACCGCAATGCTGAGGAATGCACCGGCCAGAACACCAATGGCGGTATTCTTTGTCAGATTGGAGCCGGTACGTTGGGCGGGCATGACGGCATAGTCCACAACACGGGCAGAGCTGCCGTCGACGATTTCTGCGATCCGGTCCGGCAAAATTCGGGCGATGGTATTGGCGATGAGTTCCGCCTCCGCAGGATCCGAGCTGGTCACCGTGACCTCAAAAACGCCGGTGGAACTGACTTCCTTGGCCTCGAACATTTCTTTCTTCAAGAGTTCTTCCGGCGTGTAGCTCAAATCAGCTTCCTTGATAATTTCTTCTACGGTCGTTCTGGAATTCAGAATGTAGATATACACAGGGATCAAAGACTTTGATGTAGATAATTCTCCCCCGGAAACAGAGATGTTGGTAGCACCCAAATTGGCAGAACTCAGTTCAAAGGAGCTGTTGTTGACATACAAAGAAGCGGTTGCCTTGTACTCGGGAGATGCCGTAACCGCAGTAAACGCAAAGACCGCAGTACCTGTTATAGCCGCCACCAGCGCAATGATCAGGATGTTCTTCCAAACCGCCCTTGCCAGCTCCAGGAGGTCAATGGTATCTTCTTCCATTTGCTTCATTTAGATTTTTCTTCCCTTTCTATCATGATTTGGCATTCAGAATGTTCTCAAAGTACTCAGGTTCGGTCTTCAAGATTTCCAGAGTGGTCTTGTCCAGGCCCAGCTCCTGGCGCACTTCGTCAAAATAGCCCAGAGACTCCATCCGGCGATATACCAGTTTGCCGATGAGGTTGTATGCGCTTCCGTTCAAATCCGCATCGGTGCCGTTGCTGCGGAAACTGGTGGGCACCGTGCCTTCCCCAACCAGAGCCATTTCTTCCTGGAAAGCGGCAAGGCCCGCTTCGGTCATATTGTATGCCATTTGAGCAACTGTCAATCCAATGGCCGACATACCGTCGCTCATCAGGTATTTCCGGACGTTGATATACCGGTCGCCAAATTCCTGCATCATGGCCAGGTCAATGGCATCCATGGTGGAAGCCGTTGCTCCATCCCAACTGCCGTTTACCGTGCAGGGCCCCAGAACCAGATAACGGTCCGGGTTTTGTGCCTGACGGGACAGCAGCTGCTTTACAGAGGCCACCAGGCTTTCGGGGCTCTCGTAGTTCTCGTAAGTACCGACCCAGACGATGTGAACATAGTCCCGGTATTCCTGGGCGGCTGCGGTGATGATCTGAGTCCCCGCTTCCACGGAAACCGGGTCACCGGCTTCCGCACGGGTAAAGCGGTAGGTGTTGCCGCCCGCCCCCGGTACCAGGGTAAGGGTGCCCTGCACCCCACCGATGGACACGGGATTCACACCGATGCTGCCAGCGGTCAGGGGTGTAACGGCATTGCCGTTGGACGAGCGAAGTGCAATGGCCACGGGTTCCATGCCGCCGGGGATCTCCAGGGTTTTATCCAGCACATAGGGAAGTACCCCGCTGCGGCCCAGCACCGTGGCGCAGTCCTCCCGGCCGGAGCCCATATTGACCACGGGAATGGATACAGTATACTTTGACCAATCCACCCAGGAATAGTCCCGGGCGTTATCCAAAGTGGAATAGAGCTCATAAATCTCGCACAGATAAGTATCAATGTAGTTTTGCAGGGTGTGCGGATAGGATACACTGCCAGCGGAACCGGCGGTCAGGCTGTCGCCCCAGCAGACGATTCCGGGGAGATAGGACTGCACGGTTTGCATATCCTTGTCATATGCCTGCTGAACAAACTCCAGATTTTCCTGCCGCTCGGCACTGAGGGCCTGCCGCTGGCTGGAACTCTGGGCTTTCAGCTGTGCGTCTTCCGCTTTGACCTGCTTTTTTACAGCAGACATGGCCACCAGCAAGCCGATCACCACAAGGACCAGCAGCAAAAAGATGGTGGCATTACAGATGCGTGTCTTTTTTCTTTCGTTTTCCCACATAATTACGTTCTCCACAGTTATTTGTTTGCCTCTTACAGGAGGCCGCACTTATCATTGTACCGAAAGTATTATAACATAAGAATTTCAAAAATCAACCACTTTGGCCTTTCTTTTGCGGATGTAATGGGACGGTGCCCTGTTTTCCCATGGAACGGCACAAGGGCCCCATTAAAGAAGACGAAAGGCAGAGCCCCGGGGGCTCTGCCAGAATTCGTTATGGGGCATCCTTTAGCCGGACACACCGGGCCAGGACATCAATAAGCTTTTGAATATCCAGAGGCTTTGCCAGATGGGCATTCATGCCGGCATCCAGACATTTTCTGGCATCCTCGTCAAAAGCGTTGGCGGTCATGGCGATAATGGGAACGGTTTTTGCATCTTTTCGGTCCAAGGCCCGGATGGCTTTGGTGGCGGCCATGCCGTCCATCACCGGCATCATAATGTCCATGAGAATGCCGTCAAAGGTTCCGAGGGGCTCCTGCTGAAACAAATCCAGAGCCTGTTTTCCGTTCTGCACCCAGGTGATTTCCGCACCGGCATCGGTGAGCAGCATCTTGGCGATTTCCGCATTCAGGGCATTGTCCTCCACCAGCAGCAGCCGCAGACCACGGACGGAAGCTTTCTCCTGTTCCGGTTCCCCATCCGGGGCCTTCTTCTCCGGCTGGGCGATTTCAAAGGGAAGAACAATATCAAACACAGAACCTTTTCCCGGGCGGCTCTGCACGCAAATACTGCCGCCCATGCTCTCTACCAGTTCTTTTACAATGGCCATGCCCAGGCCCGTGCCCTGATAGACACTGCGGGCATCGGCGCTTTCCTGGGTAAAGGGGTCAAAGATGTGCCGCAAAAATTCCTGGCTCATGCCAATGCCTGTATCGGTAATGGTCCAATGGTATTCTACCCGATTTTCCTTGACATCCTGGCACTGAAACAGGGTGGTAATGGTGCCGCCCATGCGGTTATACTTGACACAGTTGGTGTAAATGTTCAGGAAAATCTGCCTTACATGCAGGGGGCTTCCGTAGACCCAGGGGTATCTGACCGGGTCGGAGCGAAGATCATACACCATGGTCACGCCGGATTCCGCCGCCCGCTGGCTGACCAGAGTCATGACCTCCGAGGCCAGGGCTTTGATGTCCATGACCTCGTGGGCCAGGTTCAACTCCCCGCTTTCCAGTTTGCCCATCTGCAAGACGTCATTAACAAGAGACAGCAGATGGTCTGCCGCCACCCGCATTTTTTCCCGGTTGGCTTTCAGCAGTTCCATATCCTCCGGATGGGCTTCATCGATTTCCAAAAGGCCGATGATGCCGTTTAAGGGCGTGCGGATGTCGTGGCTCATGCGGGAAAGGAAGCTGGTTTTCGCCGCATTGGCCCGCTGGGCCTCCTCCACCGCCGCACTGAGCTGGGTGTTTTTCTCCTGAAGCTGCCGGGCGTATTCTTTCTGAGCCTGCTGGTTGCTGCGAAGCCGGATGGCATTAGTGCCTATGAGCAGCAGGAGATAGGCCGCCAGGCTGTAAGCAAGCATCCGGGGTGTCTGGGCGAAGACACTGCGCTCCGGCATAATGCAATAAACATACACATTCCGGCCCCGCTTCATCAGGCCCAGATACTGGCCGGAAGCACCGTCCCTCCGGCCGACATGGGCCAGTTTCCCCTCTTTGGGAGCAGATTTGATTTTTTGCAGAAGCGGAATTTCTTTGGTCCGGGTGCCTACAAGGATCTCTGCGTTGCTTGCCACCACAATTTCTCCGTTAGTGACCACAATGGTGCCGTCCCGGTCCTTGTTGTAGCCGGAGAGCATGGAACCCAGAGAGAGATTAAAGGACTCAATGTATTCCGTCGGGGTGTGGTAATAGGCCACCACAATGCCGGGGGCATCCTGTCGGGCCACGGCGGCCATATCGATTTCGCTGTTGTCCGTGCAGCGCAGTCGGGCGGTATAGCGTTTTTCCGGGTACTGGTAGGTATCCAGCAGTGCCGGAGAACGAAGGGCATCCAGCAGTCCTTCCGGGGTGTGGCCCTCGCCATAGTATGCCTGGGTAACGTTTCCGTCTTCATCCAGCAGCAGCAGACCCGTCAGATAGGCATCCTGGGCGTACTCCTCCAGGCTTCCCTCCGGGCCGCAGTTTTTCAGATGACCGGCTGCCTGGTTGCAACCCTCAATAATGCGCATAAGGCTTTTGGTCTCCGCCGCCAGATGGATCCGGGAATACTGGTTGCACTGTTCCTTGATGTAATCGGCGGTGCTGGAAAGGCTCCTTTGGGCCGTAGCCAAATCGTATTGGATGGTCCCCAGGGCCACTGCCACCAACAGCACCAGGCCTGCCGCAAACTGCCAAAGGATCCGGCGTTTGGAGATGACACGGGCTTTATTTTTCATTGCCGTCTACCTCCAAATAGCTTTCCGGATTTTTAAGATATTTGCCGATGATTTTTTCCATGGTGCCGTCTTCCCGCATATCCCGGAAGGTTTGGGAAAGGTCGTCACAAAGGCTCCTCTCATCCCCCTTGGCAAAGGCCACCCCCAGGCCCACGGTAAGCAACGGCTCCTCTAAAATCCGATAGTGCAAATCGTATTCGACCATGCTCTGCATGATGGAAGTCTCATGGGCCGCAATGGCATCGGCGTAGCCCTTGCTGAGATAGGGATAGAGTAGTTCCTGATTTTGCAGGGAGAACAGTTCCCGGATTTGAGGAATGCGGGGGTCTTCGTGGGAGAGAAAGATTTCCTCAGGCTTGGTGGTGGACTGCACCGCCACCCGCTTTCCCTCCAAATCCTGGAGGGTGTAAATGGAACTATTCTCCCGGACGGCCACCACCTGGCGGCTGTACATATAGGGTTCCGTCCAACGGTATTGGTTCTCCCGTCCGTCAATGGAAAAGCTGCCCCAGATGCAGTCGATGATTCCCTGCTCCAGCAACTCCTTTTTCTCCTCCCAGGCGATGGTCACAAACTTGGGTTCGTAACCCATGCGGTGAAAGGCTTCCCTGGCCAGTTCCACATCAATGCCTGTGGGGGTTCCGTCGGCATCCACATAATTAAAAGGGGGATAAACATCGCTGCCCACCACGATTTGTGGAAGCTTCTCTGCCTCCTTGTCTGTGCTGCCCCAAAAGCCGCAGCCGAAAAGCAGCCCCATCAAAAGGAAGGCCGCCAGCACCATGGCAAGGGTCTTGGAAAGCCAAAATTTACCGTTTTTCTTCTTTTGTCGCATATCAAAAATACTCCTGCTGCAAGCAAGCAAAAACACGCCGCCTTTGCCTGACAGTGCATTCAAATTCCTTTTTTCGCCGGTTTTCAGGCCCGGGTCGGAAATGCGGGAATTATTATATTCCATTTGTTTCCTGTTTTCAATAGGATTTTATCAGATAATAATGATTTATTGTTGATTTTCTCCGTTTTTGGAGAGACCGGCATAAAAAACGGGCACACGCTCTCGCCGGAAGAACGCCTGTGCCCGAAATCTTTATTGTACCCGATACCACCGGGAAATCTCCCGGATCTTCAAAAAGCCCATGCGCTCATACAGCCCAATGGCCCGCTCGTTGGTGGAGGCCACTTCCAGGCGCAGCGGGATACCGGGGCATACGGAGCAAAGGGAATGCAGCACCTGTTTCCCTGCCCCAGGCTTACAGGCCGCCAAAGCGGCAATGCAGTCCTCTTTCAAATACCCAATGCCCAACAGTTCTCCCTGACGGTGGATAAAATAAGCACCGCCCTTGGTGAGTTCTTCTTCGTCCCGCTGCTCCAAGGTCCCGGCGTTGGGCACCTGGGCCATGGCACGGTTGTGAAGTTCCCGCCAACGGCCCGCCGTGGTCTCGGTCACCGGAAACAAGGAGGCGATCTGCTCCACCTCTATATTGGGAACGCCCCGCATTTCCAGTATGGCCGTATGGAGGGGGTAGCTTTCCAGAATCGGGTTTCCGGCGGCGTAAACGGCCTTTGCCCCACAGGCAGTACAGAAAGAAACACATTCTTCCAACAGTGCCTGGGGATTCTGGGAATCCCGCAAATGGATATAGGCCTCTCCCCGATAGGGAATCTCTTTCAAAATCAGGCTGGCCACGCCGTTTTCCGTGGTGAAAACAGGAAAATCCTTCATTCGATGTTCCTCCCAAGGTTGGATTTTTATTTTGTTTCCATTTTCCCCTCTGATGTGTTATACTAAAGAAAAAAGGTGAAAGAGGGAACGATTTCTTTGATTGCCAACTACCATACCCACACCCCACGCTGCAATCACGCCCAGGGCTCCGAGGAGGCCTATGTAGAAAAGGCCCTGTCTTCCGGGCTGCAAATTCTGGGTTTTTCGGACCATACCCCCTACTTCTTCCCCGGGGACTACTACTCCGGCTTTCGGATGCGGCCGGAGGAACTGCCAGGCTATGTTGCCACCATAGAGGGTCTGAAAAAACGGTATTCCGGAAAAATCCAGCTGCACACCGGCGTGGAAGCGGAATACTATCCCAGTTATTTTGAAAAGCTGCTGGACTATCTGCGGCAGAACCGGGTGGAGTATATGATTTTGGGCCAGCACTTTACGGGCAATGAACCTTTAGGTGTTTACAGCGGTCACGAAACCGATGACAAGCAAATTCTGGAAGATTATGTCCGCCAGGTCATTGCCGCCATGGACACCGGGGTCTATACCTACATTGCCCACCCGGATATTCTGAACTTTGTAGGCTCCCACCAGGTTTATGCGGACTGGATGGGCCTTCTGGTGCGGGAAGCCAAGGATCACGGTATTCCCCTGGAATTCAATTTCCTGGGCTACCGGGAAGGCCGGAATTACCCAAACCGCCGCTTTTTAGAGCTGGTGGCGCAAGAAAACCTGCCCATGGTTCTGGGATGCGACGCCCACCGGCCTGAAGACCTGGCCGTAGCCGCTACGGAAACCAAAGTCCGGCGCTTGTTGTCCTCCCTGGGCATCCCGGTTCTGGAAACCGTGGAACTACGACACCTTTGACTTCAAGGACACACCCTACAATTGTGTCTGCGGACATCCGCAATTCTTTTGCCAACTCGTGCAGCGCTGCCGTAAAAAAATTGGCTGTCTTTTTCGGACAGCCAATTCTTTTTTACTTGTCTTCCTTAGCGGCCTTCTTGGCAGCCTTTGCCTTGGCCTTGGCTTCCTGGGCCTTCTTGGCCTCTGCCTTGGCATTCTCCGCAGCGGTCTCGTTGGTGGACATGGCCCACTTGGCGATTTCAATGCGAACCTGATCGGCGCCGGTTTCAATGACCAGATTGTTTTCCTTCACATTGACAACGGTACCGACAATGCCGCCGATGGTGGTGATCTTGTCGCCGGTCTTGACGGCGGAACGCATCTGCTCTGCTTCTTTCTTCCGCTTGTTCTCAGGACGGATCAGCATGAAATAGAATACGGCCAGCATCAGGACCAGAGTCACCAGCATACTGGACATTCCGGAGGCTCCGGCATTAGTCAACATAATCATTGGGACGAACTCCTTTGTATTTGATGAAGTTTATTATACCATCCACAGCGAAAATTGCAAGGACAATTTAACACGCTATGGAATATTTTTGAATATGGGGAACATTTCTCAAATTCCGTTGCCCCGAAGCTCGATGATCTGATCCCGCAGGACGGCTGCCAGTTCGTATTCCATCATTCTGGCCGCTTCTTTCATCTGCTTTTCCAGACGGGCAATTTCCTTTTCCTTTTCTGCCTTGGTCATCTTGATGCCCGTGCGGCTCTTGCGCTCGGCGGTGGGAGAGGAGATTTCAATCAAATCCCGAACCGATTTGATAACCGTCCGGGGGACGATGCCGTGGGCCTTGTTGTAGGCATCCTGCAATTCCCGGCGGCGGGCAGTCTCGTCCATGGCCACCCGCATGGAGGGCGTGACCGTATCGGCATACATAATGACCTTGCCCTCGGCGTTTCGGGCCGCCCGGCCCATGGTCTGAATCAGGCTGGTTTCGGACCGGAGGAAGCCCTCTTTGTCCGCATCCAGAATGGCCACCAGACTCACCTCCGGCAAGTCCAGGCCCTCCCGCAGCAGGTTGATGCCCACCAGCACATCAAACTTGGCCAGCCGCAGATCCCGGATGATCTCCATCCGCTCCATGGCCCCAATGTCCGAGTGCATATACCGGACCTTGATGCCCGCCTTTTGCAAATACACCGTCAAATCCTCGGCCATTTTCTTGGTAAGGGTGGTGACCAGAACCCGCTCCTGTCGGGCGGTGCGGGCGTTGATCTCCCCGATCAGGTCGTCGATCTGCCCCTCAATGGGCCGGACCTCCACCTGGGGGTCAAGCAATCCCGTAGGCCGGATGACCTGCTCCACGATTTGGCCGGACCGGGTGCGTTCATACTCCCCAGGGGTAGCAGAGACATAGATCACTTGGTTGATTTTCTGGTCGAATTCCCTAAAATTCAGGGGCCGGTTGTCATAGGCCGAAGGCAGCCGGAAGCCATAGTTCACCAGGGAATCCTTTCGGCTCCGGTCTCCGGCGTACATGGCCCGGCACTGGGGCAGGGTCACGTGGCTTTCATCCACGAACATGAGATAATCCTTGGGAAAATAATCCAGCAGGGTCGTGGGGGGCGTTCCCGGTGCCCTGCCCTGAATGACCCGGGAATAGTTTTCAATACCGGTACAGAAGCCGATCTCCGTCAACATTTCCAAATCGTAATTCACCCGCTGGGCGATCCGCTGGGCCTCGATCAGCTTGTTTTCCGCATTGAATTTTTTCACCTGCTGGTCGCACTCTTTCTGAATTTCCAGCATGGCCCGCTGAAGCTTTTCCCGGGAGGCTACATAGTGGCTGGCGGGGTAAATGGCCACATGGTCCACATACCGCTCCACCATGCCGGACACGGCGTTGATCTCACTGATGCGGTCAATCTCGTCCCCGAAAAACTCCACCCGGATGGCCCGACCGGACCAGTAGGCGGGGTATACCTCCAACGTATCCCCCCGGACCCGGAACTTGTTTCGGGAAAAATCAATGTCGTTGCGCTCGTAGCGGATTTCTGTCAGCTGCCGCAGAATGTCATCCATAGGCCGCTCATTGCCCACCCGCAGGGAAATGACCATGCTTTTGTAGTCAATGGGGTCACCCAGACCGTAAAGGCAGCTGACAGAGGCCACGATGATCACATCCCGCCGCTCAAAGAGCGAGGAGGTGGCAGAGTGCCGGAGACGGTCAATTTCCTCATTTACCGCGGAATCCTTTTCAATATAGGTATCCGTATGGGCAATGTAGGCCTCCGGCTGGTAGTAATCGTAATAGGAAATAAAGTATTCCACCACATTGTTGGGAAAAAACTCCCGGAACTCCGAACACAGCTGGGCAGCCAAAGTTTTATTATGGGCCAGCACCAGGGTGGGCCGGTTGAGCCGTGCAATGACGGAAGCCATGGTAAAGGTCTTGCCGGAGCCGGTCACGCCCAAAAGGGTCTGCTCCCGCAGGCCCCAGTTCACACCGTTGGTCAGGGCCTCCACCGCCTCCGGCTGGTCGCCGGAGAGTTTATAATCGGAAACCAATTCAAAATGATCCATGTTCTGCCTCCTTACAGCAGCAAGCATTGGTTAAAGCGTTCATCAGACTGGGCAATGGACACGTAATCGTCATCCGCCACAATGATGTGGTCCACCAGCACGATTTCCACCGCCTGTAGGGCCATAGCCACCCGGCGGGTGGTTTGAATATCCTCCGGCGAGGGCAGGGCCACACCGCTGGGGTGATTGTGGGCCAGCACCACCGAGGAAGCGTTGACCCCAAGGGCCGTTTCCACCACCCGGCGAATGGAAATGCCGGTAGAATTGGTGCCGCCCTCCCCCACTTCTCTACAGCACAGCACCTTACACTTGGCATCCAGGCACAGTATAAACACGGTTTCCAGCTTTCGTCCGAAAAACCGGGGCATCAGGTATTGGGCGCACTGCTCCAAGGTGGTCAGGACTCCCGGGGTACTGGCCCGGTCCGTCATATAAAACCGGCCCATCTGGGGGATCAGGTTCAGCAGCAACGCCCCACTCTCTCCTACCCCGGAGATTTTTTTCAGTTCCTCCGGGTTTGCCTCCAACACCTGGGAAAGGCTTCCGAAGTGGTCTAAAAGTCTGTGGGCAATGGGGTTGGTATCCGCCCGGGGAATGGCGTAAAAAAGCAGCAATTCCAAGGCCTGAATATCTGAAAAATGGTCCAGACCCTCCTCTAAAAATCGCTTTTTTACCCTTGCTCGGTGGCCTTCGTGCATGGTCCATACCCCTCTTTCCAATCTTTTTGAAGTTATGCTTGCCTTTTGCGTGGAAACCCGCTAAAATGGGTGGTAAGAATTGTCGAAATCTGCGGGGAATTTTTCTGAGAATCTGCGCATGCTAAGGAAGCTCTGATTAAATCGGCAAGAGCTGGCGGCGAGAGATTTTGTTTCCAGGCAAGATATGGAAAGTGAGGGAATACTTTGTGTACCCGCAAGGGGTATGCCGCATCCGTAAGCCAGCTTGCGCTGGCAACGGCTGCGCTATATTTCCCACTTTTCATACCGCAGCCTGGGGACAAAAGATCCGCCGTCCAGCCGCAGACGATTTATTCAGAGTTTCCCTGAAACCCTAAACCGGTCAGGAGGACTGTCATGGACGATCAAACCTTGTGCATAGAGACCTTGGAGCTTCTCGTTGCCCCCTGCTTTTGGGTAAAGGACGGGGTGATCCTGGGCCGTAACGCGGCGGCCCGGAAGCTGCCTTTGGGTGAATGCGTAGAACCCCTGCTTGCCGCCGGAGGGGAGGCCTATTGGGGCTTTACAGGCGGAAGTTTGTATCTGACCCTTTCCGTGGAAGGCACCCTTTTTGGTGCCGCCGTAGAGCGAAAGGGAGACCTGGATTTCTTTCTTCTGGAAGAAGCAGAGGGGAACCCGGAACTGCGGATCCTCTCTCTGGCCGCCCGGGAACTGCGGCAGCCCCTTTCCGGACTCTTTGCCACTGTCCAGCAGCTGGATGCTGACCAGTCCGCTCAAATCAGTGCTTTGAACCGGGGCCTTTCCCAGCTGCTGCGGCTCATCGGAAATATGTCAGCCGCCGCTACGCCCATCTATCATCCGGAACTTGCAGACATTACCGCCGTTTTCCGGGAGATTTTTATGAAAGCCCTGCCCTTGCTGGAAAGTGCGGGACTCCATCTTCACTACGAAGGGCCGGAGCATTCCATCTACTGTCTGGCAGATGCCCAGGAGCTGGAACGCAGTGTACTGAATCTGCTGTCCAACAGCGCCAAATTCAGCCCCCGGGGCAGCATCATCCGGTGCAGCCTGACCCGCCAGAACAGAACCCTTCGGCTGTGCATCCAGGATGAGGGCAGCGGCATTCCCGAGGAAATTCTGAGCAGTGTCTTTAACCGTTATCTGCGGCAGCCCGCCATTGAAGATGGGCGCTGGGGCTTGGGGTTGGGGCTGGTACTGGTCCGGGCCTGTGCCAGTCATCACGGCGGTGCGGTACTCATCGACCATCCCGCCCAGGGAGGGACCCGGGTCACCATGACCCTGGCCATCCGGCAGGACACTGGCAACGTCCTTCGCTCTCCCAGAATGCGCATTGACTATGCCGGTGAGCGGGATCATGCGCTGGTGGAACTTTCCGACGTTCTTCCGGCAGACCTGTATGGCAGCCTGGAATAATTTTTTGTTAGAAGTGCTTTTCTTTACGGGAAGCACTTCTTTTTTTGTTCATTATAGCCCCAGCGCCTAAAAAAAGCAACCGGGGCAGACGGATTTCCACAGGAACCGCCTGCCCTGGTTGGTTCAATTCACAGGATTCCCAAGATAGGACTTTAGGTACTGGCCCGTGTAGCTTTCAGAAACCTGAGCCACCTGTTCCGGGGTGCCGGTGGCTACAATGGTGCCACCGCCGTCACCGCCCTCAGGGCCAAGGTCAATGATATAGTCGGCGGTTTTGATCACATCCAGGTTGTGCTCAATGACCAACACGGTATTCCCCGCCTCCACCAGTCGGTTCAGAACCTCGATCAGCCGGTGGACATCCGCCGCATGGAGGCCCGTGGTGGGTTCATCCAAAATATAGATGGTGCGGCCTGTGGCCGTACGGCTCAGTTCCGTGGCCAGCTTCACCCGCTGAGCTTCACCGCCGGAGAGGGTGGTACTGGCCTGGCCCAGTTTGATATATCCCAGGCCCACTTCCACCAGCATCTGGGCCTTTTTCCGGATTTTGGGGATGTTTTCAAAGAACTCCACCGCTTCCTCACAGGTCATATCCAGCACCTGGGCAATGTTTTTTCCCTTATAAAGCACTTCCAGGGTCTCCCGGTTATACCTGGCTCCATGGCAGACCTCACAGGGTACATAGACATCCGCCAAAAAGTGCATCTCGATTTTTACCAGGCCGTCACCGGAACAGGCCTCACACCGGCCACCTTTCACATTGAAGCTGAATCGGCCCGGTCCGTAACCCCGCATTTTGGCATCCGCCGTAGAGGCGAACAAGTCCCGAATGTCGTTGAACAGCCCCGTATATGTGGCGGGGTTGGAGCGAGGTGTCCGGCCAATGGGGCTCTGGTCAATGTCAATGACCTTATCCAGGTTGGACAGGCCCTCCACACACCGGCAAGCCCCCGGACGGCACCGGGCATGATTCAGCTTGGAAAGCAGGGTCTTATTCAGCACCTCATTTACAAGACTTGACTTGCCGGAACCGGACACACCGGTGACACAGGTCAGTGTTCCCAGAGGGATGGACACGTCCACATTTTTCAGATTGTTTTCTCTGGCCCCTCGAACGGTCAGAAGTTGTCCGTTTCCGGGTCTTCTGGTTTCCGGTACGGGAATTTTCTTTTTGCCGGAGAGGTACTGCCCCGTAATGGATTCCGGGCAGTCCAGAATATCCTGCAAGCTGCCCGCCGCCACGATTTTTCCCCCGTGGCTTCCGGCACCCGGGCCTACATCCACAATAAAGTCCGCCGCCCGCATGGTATCCTCGTCATGCTCCACCACGATCAGGGTGTTGCCAATATCCCGCAGGTGCTTGAGGGTCGCCAGCAGCTTGTCATTGTCCCGCTGGTGCAGACCGATGGAGGGTTCATCCAGAATGTACAGCACCCCCATCAGGGAAGAACCGATTTGGGTGGCCAGACGGATACGCTGGCTTTCGCCGCCGGAGAGGGTTCCGGCCCCTCTGGAAAGGGTCAGATAGCTCAGGCCCACATCCGTCAGGAACCGCAGCCGGGAGGTGATTTCCCGGATGATCTGCTGGGCCACCACCGCCATATTGCCCTCCAGGTGCAGGTTTTCCATAAACGCAAGCTCCTGAACCACGCTCATGCGGCAGAACTCCATGATGTTCAGGCCCCCAACCGTCACCGCCAGAGCGATTTCCGAAAGCCGGTCCCCATGGCACTTGGGGCAGGGTGCCGTGGACATGCACTCCTCCAATTCTTTCCGGGCGGCATCGGACTGGGTTTCCCGATAGCGGCGGGAGACATTGTTTAAAATTCCCTCAAAGGGCTGCTCCAGGACACCCATGCCGTTTCCCCGGTTGTAAGTCATCCGCAGCTTTTCCGTGCCAGTGCCGTAGAGGATCACCTGCATGGCCTCTTTGCTCAGGGTGTTTACAGGGTCTGTCAAAGAGAAATGATATTTCTGAGACAGGGCCTCAAAATACATCCGGAAAATAGAATCCGTCCGGGCATTCTGCCAGCCGGATGCCTGGATCGCTCCCTCAAAAATGGACTTTTCTTTGTCCGGAATCACCAGGTCTTCATCTGCGATGAGCTGGAAGCCCAGGCCGGTGCAGCTGGGGCAGGCCCCGCTGGGGTTATTAAAGGAGAACATTCTGGGTTCCAATTCCGTCAGGCTGATGCCGCAGTCCTCGCAGGCGTAATTCTGAGAAAAACTCAGCTCCCGGTTTTCCTTGGGAAGCTCAACGGTCACCAGGCCCCCGGAATGGACACAGGCGGTTTCAATGGAGTCCGTCAGACGGCGGCGCAGGCCCTCTTTCAAAACAAGGCGGTCCACCACCAGTTCAATGGTGTGTTTTTTGTTCTTTTCCAGTTTGATTTCTTCCGTCAGATCATAAAGGATACCATCGACCCTGACCCGGGAAAAGCCCTGCTTCCGGGCATCCTCCAGGACTTTCACGTGTTCGCCCTTTTTCCCCCGGATCACCGGGGACAGCACCACAAACCGGGTCCCCTCCCCCAGGGCCTCTATCCGGTCTACGATCTGGTCAATGGTCTGGCGGCGAATTTCCTTGCCGCACTTGGGGCAATGGGGGATGCCCACTCTGGCCCACAGCAGACGCAGATAGTCATAAATCTCCGTCACCGTTCCCACGGTAGACCGGGGGCTTTTGGAGGTGGTTTTCTGGTCAATGGAAATGGCCGGGGACAGGCCCTCAATGGCATCTACATCCGGCTTTTCCATCTGACCCAAGAACTGCCGGGCGTAGGAGCTGAGACTCTCCACATACCGCCGCTGGCCCTCGGCATAGATGGTATCAAAGGCCAGGCTGGATTTGCCGGAGCCGCTGAGGCCGGTAAAGACCACCATTTTGTCTCTGGGGATGGTCACATCCACATTTTTCAAATTGTTTTCCCGGGCACCCCGGATGATGATTTTGTCGTTCATAGACTACCTCGTTTTTTGTTGACCCCAGTACGCAGCCGGTGATCTAAAAGCATTCGATATATTATACCACGAAATGATTCTTTCTACAAGGGATTTTCAAACGAATTTTCGTCTCATTATATAATAGAACGCAGAAGGAAAGTAACCGTCAAATCCAGCCCCGGCTTGAAAGGTGCTCTCTAATATGAAACAATACTCTCATATAGTAGCGGATAGTATATGCGATTAGCATATAGTCGTAGTAATCTGGCGGATCCGACATATGGGGGTATTTTTCCTGGGCAGCGAATTGCAGACAATGAACGGTCAGAATAAACCGGCACTTTGGGCAGAGCGTGTATCTGCCTGCCGGAGCAGTGATCTAAGCGTAAGAGACTGGTGTAAGGAAAATGATATCTGCGAGCAGACCTATTACCGGTGGCAGACGTCGGGACCGGACCAAGGCGCTGTACTGGGAAGGCGACGGATTTGTGCTGCTTTACAAGCGGCTTGAGTCCGGTTCTTACCAATGGCCACGGTCTGAAACAGAAGCCAAAGCCCTGACACCTCAGCAATACCGTTGGCTCATGGAGGAGTTAAGCATTGACCAGCCCAAGGCACATAAGACCGTAAATACTTTGGAAATAGCTTGAAAAACTATAAGTTTTTCTGTACTTTCAGACAGAAATATGGTATAATAATCTCTCCTGCAGCTTGCAATTGCAATTTGCGATTTATATTGAAAGACCGACTTTTGAGAAATGTTTCTGTTATTTTTTGCAGGGTTATGATATAATAAAGCGCAAAATATGAAAGCCTATTGTTGTTTTCTGCCTGACAACAAGGTTGTCAGCTATGGATGGTTACGACAGAGAATAAAAGTGGAAGGGTGTGGTACAGTGCCCAAAATTTTGCTTGTAGAAGATAATCAGGCCGCCGTTGTAAAAATCAGACAGTTTATAGAAAATATAGATACTGCTCTTGAACTTTTGACTTGCAAAGAGGCTGGTGCGGCTTATATTCTTGCGCAAAAGCAAAAAGTGGATTTGTTCATTCTGGACATTCAATTGAAGGACTATAAGGGAACCAGTCTGGCCGCCCAACTGCGCGGTTTGCCGGAATATAAATACACGCCGATTATTTTTGAAAGTGCTTTGGCCGGAGAAGAACTGTCTGCTTACCGGGAGGTGAAGTGCTACGGATTCTTGATTAAGCCTTATACCGAAGCAGAATTTCGCGCCGTCCTTTGTGATGCTCTGGGACTTTCCGCGCATCTGCATCAGGAGGAAAAACATATTCAGATTGAGCAAAAGCAGTTTATTCTGGACTATCCTGTGTCAGAAATCGCATATGTGGAGGCATTTGGGAAAAAACTTACCATTCATACCCGGAATGCTCTTTCCGGAATGAAAGAAGATGTTATTTCAGGTTATACACTGATTCGCTTTTTACAGCTGATCGATGATCCGAAAGTTGTGCAGTGTCATAAAAGCATTCTGGTCAATACGGCATACATTGATCGAATCGATAAAGCAGGAAAAGAAATCATACTGAAAGGCTCTGCGGAAAGGCTGCCGGTGGGCAACAAGTATCAGTCCGCACTCTGGTAATGTCCATGCAGGATACGTTTTTATATTTTCTTTCCATGTTGGTGGAATCAATCGCTCTTTCGTGCTGTATTCTGGCCGTGTTCAGAGATCAAAAGGATTTGAGGAAAAAAGATTTCATTCTTGTTCCTTCAGTTTCTCTTTGTCTGCTCATAGCCAGATCCAGCTATGGTGGGGCATCTCCCGGTTTTCATCTCACGCAAGGCTTTTTTCTGGCTCCGGCAGACAATTTCCCAATCCTGCTGATTCTGCTGATGGGACTTTTATTGCTGACCAGCACTCTGTTGAATACGCAGGATGGCGGACGCACATTCTGCGGTACAATGGCGGCCTTTTCTTTATATTTGTTATGCCACTTCTGCGCAGTTATCTTTGCGAGCCTTTTCAACTTGACAAGCGCTGGTATCGCTGTTGTGAGCAGTGCTGTTACCTTGCTGCTATGTATCTTCGTGGTGTGCATGCCCTGGTTTCAGGGGCTTCGCAGCGCACTGCGAACAGGCTCTTTTCTGGTGCAGATTCTCTCAATAAATGTTACTTTATTTTTTGCGGCTGTCTGCGCACGCACATCCTTTGACCCGATTCGTTTTATGGCGCATTGGAAGTTCATTGCCTTTTTGCTTCTGCCACTCCTTTTTCTGGACATCGTTTTATGGATGATAAACACCCGACAGGAGGAACAGCGGAAACAAATCAGAATGACGGAGCAGTATGTTCCGATTGTAGAGGAACTGATTTCACAGGTTCGGGCAAGGCAGCATGAATTTAATAACCGAATGATGGCCATCGAGGCAGCTGTTTCTTCGGCAGAAAGCCTGCCGGAAGCACAGGAAGCTGTTGCGTTACTGACAAAGGGGCTTGTGCTGAGCGCGAACGACAGCATGCTGCTGGCCTGTGACAGCAAAATCATTTCCGGTTTTGTTTTCGGGAAGATCAAGCAGGCGGAAATTTCCGGTTTGGACATCCGCCTTCAAATTTCTACCAGTTTTAAGAAGACAAGCATTCCTGAAACGGTATGGATCGAACTGATTGGAATCCTACTGGATAATGCCTTAGAGGCATCCAAACAGGGAGATACCATTTATCTTGAAAGCTGCCAGGCGGAAAGTGTTACGGAGCTTTGGGTATGCAATCCGCATCAGCCTCTGTCCGGGACAGAGTTTATGCGTCTGTTCGCGAAAGGCGTTTCCACAAAGGTGGGGAACTCTCGCGGATATGGGCTGTATCAGCTTATGCAGATCACCGAACACTATCGCGGCAAGATTCTGACCCGGAACGAAATCCGAAGTGATCGGAATTATGTGGTGTTCGGCGTTCGGTTTTCATGAATATGCGGTATGAACAATGGTTTTGTGGGAATGAAATTCGTTTTATTCCCACAAAACCATTGTTCGTTTCCATAGGGTTGTAGTCCGAAAGAGGATTGCGTATAATACACACAAACAAAGGAGGGGACGATTTCAATGTTTCGACTTATGAAAAATGAATGGAAAAAGATATGGATACCGGTGCTGCTGACTTTGATTGTCGTTACCGTGGCAGCGTGTACTATGACGGCCACGATATATCCGGATTATTCGCTTACCTACACATTGGATGCATGGGAGGTTGGAACAGAGTATCTTTCTCTGCTATATCCTCTGTTTGTGGTTCTGCCTGTATGCTGGAATCTGCATCAGGAACGAAAAAACAATTTTCTCGTCTATGTACAGCCCCGTGTGCCTATGAGGAAATACCTCTGGGTCAAGTGGATGGTCTATGCAATCAGCGCATTTTGCATCATCACAATTCCCTACATTCTCTCGGCAGTTACGGCCTTACGCATTGATCCTCGTCTGGATGCCCTCAATATGGGAAATCGCATTTTTGAAAACACCTATTCGGAGCACCCTGTAGTTTACGCGGTGACGCTCTCTGTTTTCAGAGGCCTGCTCGGCGTTTTGGTGATGACAATGGGCTTCTTTTTAGCCATGTATTGTGAAAATATTTTTGTTGTACTGACGGGGCCGTTCCTATATACGATTTTGGAGAATTTTGTGCTTGCGATTTTGGGAGTTCCACAATATCGGCTGGTGACGGCGTTTGACCCTGACTGTTTGAGCCCAGAAGTTATTACAACAATGTCCTTTGTCGCCGGCCCTTCCTTATTGGCTGCCGTTATCACACTGCTGGCAATCTACTTTTCCAAGGTAAAAAAGGAAAAGGTGGTCAAGATATGATTCCCTTGATTTGGAAGAATATCAGGTTGCTGGGAATCGGAAAAAACTTGTTCCTGTTTATTGGCTGCTTTCTCTTCTCTTTCAGTTCACGGGGCGGTACGGTATTGAGTTTTGAGCAGCATTTGCTGTCAGGAACAACAGACCACTACTATCTGATATTTTTCCTTATGCCTTTGATTCTCCTGAGCTGCTTGCCTTTGGCAGAAGATGATCCACCCTATGTAATTTTCCGCTTTGGAAGTTACCGCCACTATTTTATTCGGAAATGGATCAGCCTTGGCGTACTGCCTGCCATTTTGGTGCTGGTTCAGCTGGCGGCAATCCTGTTGTCCGGAGTGGGGCTTTCCATGGAAAACACATGGCGGCTTCCTGTCGGGAGTTTGGAAGCGGAGCTTTTTGAAGCGCTCAGTCAGGTGTTTTCCTCCCCGCTGACAGCGTTTGCGGGCTGTACCGGGTACTTATTTCTTGGAATCTGGCTGATTTCCGGTCTTTGCATGTGGTTAGCTCATTTTGCCGGCCATAAACACTCTGTGCGGATTGTGGTCGGTCTCTATGTTCTTTCGATTTTATGGGTTAAGGTACCGGGCATTCATGCTTTCCCTATTACGGGACTCAACCATCTGCTGATTCTTCATCATAATTTGGGAATACCACATCGTTGGCTCGTTACTGGAATTACCGCGGCGTTGCTGGCATTGTTTTTGATCGGAAGCGTCTATTTTCCGTCAAAAAGAAAGTTGTTAGGAAAATCACAAAAAAGAAGAGGTGTTCAGGCGTACTACCAGAGGGTGCTGTTCCAAAAACAGGATGTCATGATTTTATGCGGTGTTGTGCTGGGAATGACCGTATATAAGGGGCTGAGCGGGTCTGAACTGTCCTCCGGGCAGGAATGGGTCTATCGCCTTTTCTCTGGCCATGGAACCGGATCCTTTCATATCCTGGCATTTCTGGAAATGCTGCTGGTGAATACGGCGCCTCTTTATTTGATTGCTGTATTTGCAGAGGCCAGCGTCAGCGAACAATCCACTTTCGTATCAGTTCGATCGAATAGCCGAAAAGAGATGTTTCATGGAATACTCAGGACAGTCATCAAATTTATTGCCATCTATCCAGTCCTTTGGTTCCTGGCAGGACTGACAGGTGGGCTCATCTTTGCGGACAGGATGGATCTGATTGCGATACAATTTTTAGTAGAATGTGTTGCTTTCAAATTTCTGGATGTTCTGCTGCAGACACTTGTTATGCTTTTTTGCTATCTGGTGACAAGGCAAATTACAGTAGGCTTTTTAGCAATCCTTGCCGGGAATTTTTTGTGTGTAATTCCGCAAAATTGGGTACATTATCTGCCCTTTGGCTTGTCCGGAACAGTAAGGGTTGACTGGGATTCCTTCGGCATGGGAATCCCGGCCGGGATGGCGATGATGATTCTGATAGGGTGCCTGGCTGTTACATTGAGTCTGCTGGAATTGCTTGGCTCTAATAACTTACTTGGGAGGTAAACTTTATGCGTTCCTATATTGAAGTAGAAAATGTATCCAAAGGATTCGGAAAAAAAACGATTCTGGAAAATATTTCGCTGTCCGTAGAACAGGGACAGACAATCGGTCTGGTAGGCGCAAATGGAAGCGGTAAGTCCGTTCTGTTCAAAATACTTTGCGGTTTCGAGAAGCCGGATTCCGGCAGTGTGTCCATTCGCGGAAAGCAACTTGGTAAAAACGGCAGAGATTTTCCGGAAAACGTGGGCGTCTTTATCAATGCTCCCGGTTTCATTGGAATGTACAGTGGCCTTCAGAATTTGAAGTTTCTGGCTGATATTCAGGGGAAAATCTCCGAGCCGGAGATCCAGGAAGCAATGGGAAAAGTTGGTCTTGATCCTGAAAACAAAACAAAAGTGAGCAACTATTCCCTTGGCATGAAGCAAAAGCTGGGACTTGCACAGGCTATTATGGAGGGGCAGGATATTCTGGTGCTGGACGAACCTTTCAATGCACTGGATTATCACACTTACCAGGATGTAAAATCCATTATCCGAATGCTAAAAGCCGAGGGAAAAACAATTTTCCTGACATCCCACCACTATAAAGATCTTGAACAGCTCTGTGACATCATCTATGCGATTGAAAACTGTCAGTTGATTCCGATTACTCCGGAAATCGTGGCACATTATCAGGAAGGGGAATAAGTTTTTTCGTGAGCTGACGGCATGAAAGTACTTGGGAGGCATAGGCTTCCAAAGCGTGGGTGACGGCGTCGATACCGGAGGCGGCGGTGAGGCCCCGGGGGGCGTTCATCATCATGTCCGCGTCCACAATGGCCATCTTGGGCAGCAGCTCATAGTCGGCCAAGAGGATATTTGACGCCTGTGGATTCGTCCGTAATGACCGCAAAGGGCGTCACTTCGGAGCCGGTGATTTTGCTTATGATTTGGGCGAACACAAATCGGATGATGACCTGCGGGCTTCCATGGCCGATGCCCTGGACGACTTCTTTGGAAATCGCCAGGACTGCGATATTTTCTAAATTCAGCAATGCCACCGAATCTCGGTAGCATTTTTTGACGAGTATTTTATGTCCGTTTGACGGTTACGAAGGAAAGGACGTACCGCATTTTTCAGCGGCACGCCCTTTTGATATTGGGTCATTGGAGTTCTGTCCCCACAGGGTTCTCTTTCAGCAGGTCTGCCAGGGTGATGCCCTCGAAGAAAGCGTTGATCATGGCATCCAGCTTGTCCCACATGGGTCTTGTCTCACAGCAGCTGCTGCGGGAGCAGGCCGTGGGGCCCTGGGTGGTGCAGGAGACCACCGCCAGGCCGCCCTCTGTCAGCTTTAAGATGCTACCCACGGTGTATTCCTCGGGCTTCCGGTTCAGCCGGTAGCCGCCGCCCTTTCCGTGTACCGCATCCAGCAGGCCCCCTTTGGACAGGATGGTCATAATGGATTCCAGGTATTTTTGAGAAATACCCTCCTGCTCTGCGATCTCCTTAATGGGAATGTACTCTCCCCCACCCCGCTGGGCCATGGCCAGCATCACCCGCAGGGCGTAGCGTCCCTTGGTCGATACGATCATGGGCTTATTCGCAGTGGTCGCAATGCTCGCAGTCGGGGAAGTCCTTTTCGTCGTAAGGCAGGCCCGTCCGGTCATAGTAGTCCTTCAGGGCGTTTTTAATGGCTTCCTCTGCCAGAACGGAGCAGTGCAATTTGTGGGCGGGCAGACCGTCCAGAGCCTCTGCCACGGCCTTATTGGTCAGGGCCATGGCCTCGTGAATGGACTTGCCCTTGATCATCTCGGTAGCCATGGAGGAGGAGGCAATGGCACTGCCGCAGCCAAAGGTCTCAAACTTCACGTCCTTGATGATGTCATCCTCGATTTTCAGGTAGATTTTCATAATATCGCCACACTTGGCGTTGCCCACTTCTCCCACACCGTTGGCATCCTCGATCACGCCTACGTTCCGGGGGTGGGTGAAATGATCCATCACTTTTTCACTGTAAAGTGCCATGTTTTTCTTCCTCCAAATTACAGAATATATTGCCGTTTGCCGGTTTGCAGGTCTCTCCAAACAGGGGAGAAGCCGCGCAGATAGGCCACCACTTCCGGGACGGCCTGCAAAATATAGTCCATTTCTTCCATGGTATTGCTCTCGCACAGGCTCAGCCGCAGGGAGCCGTGGGCCACATCGTGAACCCGGCCGATGGCCAGCAGCACATGGCTAGGGTCCAGAGAGCCGGAGGTGCAGGCGGAGCCGGAGGAAGCGCAGATGCCCTTCTGGTCCAGCAGCAGCAGCAGACTTTCGCCCTCGATGCCCTCAAAGCAGAAGCTCACATTGCCGGGAAGACGATGTTCCAGATCGCCGTTGATGGCACTGTGGGGGATGGTGGCAAGGCCCGTCAAGAGCTTATCTCGCATGGCGGAAACCTTGGCGGCGTTCTCATCCATGTGGTCACAGGCTTCTTTCAAAGCGGCGGCCATGCCGCAGATGCCAGGGATGTTCTCGGTACCGGCCCGCTTGCCCCGCTCCTGGGCACCGCCCTCAATCAGGTTTACCAGAGGGAAACCCTTGCGGACATACAAAGCACCCACGCCCTTGGGGCCGTGGAACTTGTGGCCGGACAGGCTCAGCATATCGATATTCTGCTCTTTGACGTTGATGTGCAGATGTCCCACCGCCTGAACGGCATCGGTGTGGAACGGAACCCCTGCCTCTTTGCAGATGGCGCCGATTTCCGCAATGGGTAGCACGGAGCCGATCTCATTGTTGGCGTACATGGTGGTGACCAGGCAAGTATCAGGCCGGATGGCATCTTTTACCTGCTGGGCGCGGATATTGTGACCCTGGCGGACATCCAGCAGGGTCACTTCAAAGCCCTCTTTTTCCAGTTTTTTCAGGGTGTGCAGCACGGCATGATGCTCAAAGGCCGTGGAAATAATGTGCTTTTTCCCCTTCTTCTCCCCCAGTTTGGCAGCGGAAATAATGGCCTGGTTGTCGGCCTCGCTGCCGCCGGAGGTGAAGATGATTTCCCGTGGCTCACAGCCCAGGCACTTGGCCACCGTCTCCCGGGCGGCATCCAGAGCCTCTCGGGCCTCCTGGCCTACGGTGTGCAAACTGGAGGGGTTGCCGTAAATCGTGGTCATATAAGGCAGCATGGCATCCACGGCCGTCTGGCTCATTTTGGTGGTTGCCGCATTGTCTGCGTAAATTTGCATGAATGAACCTCCTATGGTACCAGGGCGATTTTCCCAAAGGAATCTCCCTAGTAGTTATGTAGGGAGCATACCATACTTTGCCTACCTTGTCAATAGGTAAATCCTATCCGCCTACAAAAAAGCCTGTATCGCTACCGCCAGACGTTCCAACCCTTGCTGGTCTTCCGGGGTAAAGCGGCCAAAATGGGGGCTGTCCAAATCCAAGACACCCCAGAGTGTGCCGTTTTTATAGAGGGGAATGACGATTTCCGAGTTGGAAGCACCGTCACAGGCGATATGTCCCGGGAAATCATGCACATTTTCCACCCGGACCGTCCTGCCCTCCTGGGCCGCAGTGCCGCAAACGCCCCGGCCCAAGGGGATACGGATACAGGCCGGTTTCCCCTGAAAGGGGCCCAGCACCAGGGCACCGTCTGTCATTTCATAAAACCCCGCCCAGTTAAGGCCCGGCACCGTCTGCCAGATCAGGGCAGCGGTATTGGCAAGATTGCTGGTCAAATAAGGAATTCCCTGGGTCAGGGCTTCCAGATTTTGAAGAAGTTCCTGATAATCTGTTTCAAATTTCATATTGTTCCCGCCTTTCTCCCCTATTCTACTGAAATTCTGGAAGACAATCAAGAAAAATTTGAAAAGGCATCCAGCCTTCCCCAGATTTTTCGACTTTTTCAGCGGTTACATCCCAGCTGCCGGGTCATATTAAGAAGGCACAAGAGAAAGGAGGGATTTTTAATGAAGCGTTTTTTGCAGGTTTTTCTTTTATGGATATGGGTGCTTCCCCTGACTGTCGACGCGGAAACGACCCTGGTTCCCGTGGGGCAGCTGGTAGGTCTGCAACTGCGCACCGACAGCGTTACCGTGGCGGCCTATGACGATGCCGCCGACGGGAAAAGCACGGGACTGAAAATCGGAGACCGGATCACGGCAGTCAACGGCACCCCAGTCTCCACCGTTCCCCAGGTCCGTACCGCTTTGCAGCATAGCCCCGCACCAGTGGAACTGACGGTACTCCGGGGCAGCCGTCAACTGACCTTGACCGTTACACCAAAGGTCAGACAGGGTACCGCCGTTCTGGGGGTTTATCTTCGCCAGGGGATCTCAGGCATTGGCACCGTCACCTGGTATGACCCGGAGACCCACCGCTTTGCCGCCCTGGGTCACGGGGTCAGCACCCCCAAGGAAGGTCTTTTGAAAATGGTATCCGGGGACGTTTACGCCGCCCAGGTCAGTGCCGTTCAAAAGGGTAAAATCGGCACCCCAGGGCTACTGAAAGGAGAAGCCACCGCCGGCTTTCCCCTGGGTACCCTGTCCGGCAATACCCCCCAGGGCATTTTCGGCACCGCCCCCGGAGGCTTTACCGGCTCCCCCGTGCCGGTGGGCAGCTGGGACACCCTGCACTGCGGCCCCGCCACCATCCGGGCCACCGTCCAACCCGGACCGCCTCGGGATTATTCTGTGGAAATTCTGAAATTATATCCAAAAGACCGGACGACCCACCGGAATTTTCTTCTGAAAATCACCGACCCGGAACTCCTGTCCCTGACCGGCGGCATCGTCCAGGGCATGTCCGGCAGCCCCATATTGCAAGACGGCAAGCTCATCGGCGCCGTAACCCACGTCCTGGTCAACGACCCGGCCTCGGGGTATGGGATCTTTATTGAGAACATGCTGGATGCGGCGGGGTAAGAAAACAGCAGGGACGGCGGTGGTGCCGTCCCTGCGGGGCCGAGATCGTTATAGGCAAGTTGTTTTGTTGGTTCGCTGCGCCCTGGAATGCTTACTTTTCCTCTGCCAGCCGTTTCTGGATATAGCTCAGGGACTTGATGGTATCAATGGTCTCCTGGAGGTTGAGCCTGCGGGTATTGTTGGAGTTGAACTCGGTGAGGGTGTTGCGGCGCTCGTTGCCTTCTTTGAAATACTTGTCGTAATTCAGGCCACGGTTGTCGGCAGGGACACGGTAGAAATCGCCCATGTCGATGGCTTTGGCACATTCCTCGTTGGTAAGCAACGTTTCGTACATCTTTTCGCCGTGGCGGATGCCGATGACCTTGATTTCCTCTTTCTTGCCGCCAAACAGCTCACAGACGGCTTCTGCCTGGGTCTGGATGGTGCAGGCAGGGGCCTTTTTGATGAGGAGGTCGCCGTTTTCGCCGTGCTCGAAGGCAAACAGCACCAAATCCACCGCTTCTTCCAGAGACATGATGAACCGGGTCATGTTGGGTTCGGTGACAGTAATGGGGTTGCCAGCCTGGATCTGGTCGATCCACAGCGGGATGACGGAGCCACGGCTACACATGACGTTGCCGTAGCGGGTGCAGCAAATTTTGGTCTTGCCGGACATCCGGGACTTGGCAATGGCCACCTTTTCTTCAATAGCCTTGGTCATGCCCATGGAGTTGATGGGATAGGCGGCCTTGTCTGTAGACAGGCAGATAACGGACTCCACGCCGAACTCAATGGCGGCGGTGAGCACATTGTCGGTGCCGATGACATTGGTCCGCACGGCCTCCATGGGGAAGAACTCGCAGGAGGGCACCTGCTTCAGAGCGGCGGCGTGGAAGATATAATCCACCCCAGTCATGGCTCCCCGAACAGACTGCAAATCCCGGACATCGCCAATGTAAAACTTGATTTTGTTCGCCACTTCCGGCATCCTGGCCTGGTACTCGTGGCGCATATCGTCCTGCTTCTTCTCATCCCGGGAGAAGATGCGGATCTCGCCAATGTCCGTGGCGAGAAAGCGATTTAAGACGGCGTTACCAAAAGAGCCGGTACCGCCAGTGATCATGAGGGTTTTGTTTTCGAAAAGTGACATAATGATTTCTCCAAACTACATTCTTCTATTCTGTTTCTACTCGATTCCCATCCATATACTCTGATTCGATTTCCAAGCCTCTGGGCAATTTGTACGCAACGATCATAAAGCCGGAACGGTAACAGAATTTTTCTCCGTCATACCCCATATAGGTCAATGCTTGCAATCTTCTGTGGTCGCTTTCCAGGCCCCGTTTGTCCTCCTGCTTCTTCATTTCAATACAGATCATATTGTCATAACCGTAAACAGGATCTTTCCCCCGTTTATGTACGATGAGATCCGGATAGATTCTTTTCCCGTGGAGCATTTTCTTAAAAAAATCGTTTTCTTTCATGCTCTTGTTGTATTCCACGTCTGCCATATATTCTTTCGAAATCCTCTTATGGACTTCTTTTTCCAGATATATTGCAAATCTGGCGCAGATGCAGCGTTCACTGAGACGATGTTCCAGGAGGTAGCTCTCTTTTTCGTTGAATACCGCAATTGCGGCCTCTACGCACTTTCGCCGCTGAACGGCATCATCTTTTATAATATCTGAATAGATCTTTCTCCTTTGGCCTCTGCTGTTCATCTCGGTTCACCTCTTAGATCTGGGTATTTAATATGGTTAAGAATGAGCCTCATTTTCTTCTCGCAAATGCTGCGCATCAATGTAGTCCAGCAGTTCTTTGCTTTCGCTAGATGCCTTTCTGAAGAAAAGGAAGCCATTGTCTCTTAGTTTTGGCCAATCGCTCTTTTGTGTAAATACCATGACCAATTTGGGATATTCAAAATAGGTAAGGTTTTCCAGCTCTGTCAAGTGTGTTTCAGCAACCGCCTACCCATCCGGTGTGTTTTTTACAAAAGGCGAGTTATGAGCGATCGTGTGGAAATATATCTCGTCAGGTGTATACATTGTTTGAAATACTGATTGAACATCGGATTTTGGTCGTGAAATTCTTCAATATATTTCGCAAGTTCTCGTGTTACACTGAATTGCACACGTCCCCGGTAAATCTGCAAGGGGGTGGGAGTTTCGGAATGACTCTGTGTAGTTTTCTGGGTCTTTCGTACTCGAAAGTACTTAGGCTTTCGCAATACAGACACAACGCACTCATTATGTAGTGATTATTTCCAAAGGGATGAGGTTTATTAGTCAGTCCGATTTTGTAACATGGGAGGGGCACCTTTCTGCCGTTGGCTTTTGAATAAATATCAAATGCACTTTCGCAAGATAGTACTAATTCTGTTTGTGCTATTGAGGTAAATGTTTGCGAAACGGTTTAACAGCCTATTTTCCCACCCATTGATACCATATAGTTCATATCTCATCAAGCAGTCTTGTGCTCCACATTGATAATCCCCCGCAGTACGCCATCCATGTCTTTTTTCATCGAAATAAGTAAAATATATTCGATTTTCCTGTATAGAATACGCTAGGTTAAAATGCATATAAGTTGTCTCTGGAAATTTGTTATATATCATCGCTTGGGAAAGGTTCTGGTCATCTTTTATCTTCGCTTTGTCGATTGGCATATATGCATAATCCCGAAGTATTCTTTCCTTTTCAAAAGTCTTATGTGCGTAATATTGTCTTCCATTACTCAGTGTCCCACGAATAATCACATACAATTTGTAATCATCTTCGCTAAACAGCTTATGCACAACGGATTTCGAAAATTTTTTATTGAGTGTAATCCTCCTGACACCTCGTATCATGTCAAGATTTTCTTCCATTTCCAGCTTTTTTGTCGTTCTTAGCTTTCCATCATCTTTGGCTATGTCTTTCGCTTTTATTATCAACACCCGAATAGTTACATCATGAAGGAATACGTGCGGAGGTAGCATAATCCAATATCGAAGTTGACATTTTTCATTTTTAATCGTAAAAAACTCGGCAATTTCAATTGGATTCTGAGGAACCATAATATTGGATATTGTCACTCCAACTACTAAGATGCTAAATAAGTCTCTTGATGCTATTTCGCACAAAATCGTAGTCCGTACCATTCCCTTCGTGTACTCTGCTCCGAAATAGACCATCGCACTTTCTTTGAAGCCAATTATGCATGATTGCATTCTAAAAATCACCATAAATACAAAAATAATTGCTGCAGAGGAAAACAGGTATACACAAGCCGAAATGCAAAGTGTTTTTGTATGCTGATTCACGTGTTTTATGAATTTATTGGATTTTGCGAACCGAATATTTAATGCTGCTGTATCTTCTATTACTACTTTTTCTCTTTCCATGTTGTTTCTCCACTTGGCAAATGTACAGTCGTTCAATTGATCTGTTATTTGATTTTCCGGAGCAAAAAAGCATCAATCATCAGCTTAACGTTAGGCCTCATATTCTTCCAGAAAACTGGAAGAATTAAACTAGTACTAATCTGTGTGATCAGCGATGCCATTGTAGCACAACTGGCTCCCCAAATTGGAATCATAAGGGTACTCAGTGCAATATTGATAATTGCCGCACTTAAATACATATATTTAAGATTATTTAAGATACTTTTAGCTATTTTCACATACGATTGATAATGCCAATGCTTGGATACTCACCATCCCCACCGTGGACAATGCGGCAGCCAAGGCTTTCAGCTTGCTGCCATATTGCTTTGTACCGGTAATATTTTTAGGGAATTCGCCGGTTACGATCTGATTCTCCCTTTTCGGGCAGCAGCAAACCATCTGGCGATGCTCAATCAGTCTGGATTCCACAATAATATCGGTTTCATACCGTCTCTCGGCAATGCAGGCATAACAAATCCCTCTGTTCGGGCATCCAAGCATCGGGATAGTGCTCTTTGACCTCGTCAGGCTCCTTCATCAGCTTCATGGAACCGCCTTTGTGTCCGGCTTGACCACCGGATTTCGCACCGGTGGATTTGCGTTGGCTCTTGGGAGCGGGTTTCGCATAGCCATCACTGGATGGCGGGACAAAACTGTTACGGCTGTTTTTCTTATGACTCAGTTCGTCGATCCGCTGGAGAAGTTCATCAATCTTGGCTGTCAATGCCTGGTTCTGCTCAATTTGGGCCTGGAGAAGGGCGTTCAGCTGTTCTATTTGCATTCTTTGCTGTGCATTGACATGCAGCAACAGCATAACTTGCCCTTCCATTCCAACCATGCCTACCGTTCCTTGATGCACCTATTTCACAGCATATCTGATTTGGAAGGAAGAAAATTCTTTCTGTTTCAGGAACTTTTGCATATACAGAACGTAAAAAACATTCATTCACATTCATTTCAAGTGTTTTTAACCACTATTCACAAAATCAGCATCCTCTGTGCTACATTTGACACAACACTGTTTTACATTGCTTACAGGTAAAATATCGTACCTAATTAACTGCAAACAGGAACCGGGTGATTTTCCACTTTCGTAAAAGCAGGTAAATCAGGATTCCACCAAGCAAACCTACAACAAAATTCAAAGAAACCAAGGCTATTGGCGGCATCCAGGGTTTGTTGAACAGGCAAATAGATAGATAAATCAACTGCTGATGGAATAAATATACTGTCATTCCACTCTTTTGTACGATGCCACTTTTTTGTTCAGGAGTTCTTCTGTTGAGCAAGAGACAGCCAATGACGAAACTGTAAGTACCAAAAATACTGACAAATGGCCTTATTCCCACCGCAAGTGCTTTTGACAGTGTACCTTGCTCAAGTAAGATTTGTTGTCCTGCAAACAACAAAACTGTTGCTATTGTCCCCCCCCCCAAGGGCTTTCCAGGTTATGAATTTTCTTGTATCGGTTCTGCGAAAAACAATGCCCAGGTAAAAGAACAGAGCATACCTAAGTGCAGTTAGAATCTGGAAAACATTTGGAACATGGACTATGTCCAGAACAGTTGGCAAGTAGTGCAGTAATAGAAAAGCAGTCAGAAACAGACATATGTTTTTTCGCTGTACGGTGATTCTATCTGACAGTGGATTAAAGAAGACAAATTGCCAAAATAGCATCAACAGAAACCACAGTTGGTTCGGTGCAGCTCCAAGAAAATATTTGATTGCCAGTTCTTTGGGGCTAGGACTCCAAAAATAACAATAAAAAGGTATGACCCAAAGTATTGCTGTTGCGGCATATGGCAATAATAAACGACGTGTTTTCTTTTTTATTACTGTCTTCCAATCAGAATATCGGTCTGTTTCGTAACGCAAATATGCATAAACATAGCCGGATACAAAGGTAAAGGCATAAACGTGGATACTGTTTAGGAATTGTGCGATGTAATATAATATCCGACTTGTTTGGTATGCCGATTGTGGCCCCCAAGAGCTTCCCGTGCAGCATAGCATGCTGTGATACAGTACAACGAGCAGCATCAATAAACCTTTTACACTGTTCATAACTGTAAGCTCATATTTTTTGTAATCCATTTTAATCCTCTATTCTTTAGCCACTACCTCAGTCTAAAAGAATTTGCCACTAACTTTCTCTACCTTATCTCTGTAAAAAACCAGGTTCACACACAATACCAACACAGCGGCCATAACCGCTGTTTCAGCCGCTATGAGAAACCATTGCAAATATGTAATTTCCCGCATGTGAAACATTTTAGAAATCAGTATGATACCTGCAAAGGTGACTCCGTCTATCAGAAATTGCTTACACACTTTTTTCAGCGGCCAATAGATGAAGTTCTTTGAATCATAAACCGCCAGCCAAATGGTTTGATAGGCCATTGCTGCCAGGGTACCAATTGCAACTCCAATCAAGCCCCACAGCTTCACCGTTGCGATGGAAAGCACAATGTTCATAATAGCCGCAACGATATAGTTTCTCTGGGTTTGCTTATAATGCCCTGCCGCAAGCACCATGATATTATAAGGCAGCCGTAGACAGTGCATTGCGTTTGCAAGTGTCAAAAGCAACGCAAACGGAGGCTGAATATAATTAGCGTCGTGAATACCATCTGTATAAACCTGAACAAAAGGAACGATCAGTGCGGCTGTACACGAAAAAACAAAGGTTGTTCCGGTATGAATGACCCACTCTGTCCATCCAAAAAGATCATTGAGTTCAGAAAGCTCTTGTTTGGCCCAAAACTCCCCCATCAAAGACTGGATGCCATTCGTTAAAGACAAGATAACCGTCTTTACGCCTTTTACTACCAGAAAATAAACCGAATAAATGGAAACGTCAGACAAATTAGAGAACATGGTCAATACGATTGAGTCCGTTCCATCCAAAACAACCGCCGCAACATGCTGCGCTACACCGTTCCATTTCTGCTGAATAGGTTCCTCTTGGTACTGTATTTTCCAATTGATTTGATAACGCTTATCAATATACAACCGCAAAGCAATAGGCCTTATCAGGTAAATCAACGAACTTGCCAGCTTCACCAGTTGAATGGAGCCACCCGCCTGAATCAAAACAGTGCAGATAATAGTATTCAGGATAATTGTGATCGTTTGGGCATTGTATTGAATATACCCTCGTTGGTCAGCGGATAGCAGCAAAGAACTAGCGATTCCCAAGTAGAACTGTGCAAATGAACTGATGGAAATTGCCGCAATGAGCGCAACCGTGTATAGGAACCCAAAGGAACGCTCAATCATCAGCGGGTATACCACAAGCAAAAAGAAAACGTAGACAAGAAGTATGGAGGCCAACCTACGAAAGAACTTATTTGCCGAAGCCATGACCTTACTGACTTGCTCTCGGTCACGGTCCGCCAATGGTTTATACAACGCTGACTGGACGACCGCTCCAACCCCCAGTTCCAAAAAGGAAATAACGCCAAGAAACTGTGAGATAGAGCTTACAAGGCCGTTGACCTCCGAACCGTAATGCTGTAAAAAATAGCGAGGCAAAATAAAGCCGCAAATCAATGTTACAATTTGCGTAATCAAGGAGGCTGCCGTATTTCTGGCAAGCAGTTTATTTCTCATGCTCTATTCCTCTGTATGGCTTCCTAGAATGCATAGCCTTGATACGTATAATCTTCTTCATATTCTTCCCCTTACAGTGTAATATAGTGAGGACATTATACATTATACATTTCCTTCAGGAAAGCCTCATCTGACACTCTTTACATTAATTTCATTCTTGTTGTACGATAGCCTAATCACCAGATTTGTCATAAATCTTATCACTTTTTCAATCACTTATTTTCTTATTTTCGCAAAACTATTACAATCATTTACGAATCTTGTTAGATACGCTGCTCCTGGGACATCTAAAAACGGCAATCTAGCGTGTTCTTCCTGACTAGTTCATGGCTATTTGTGTACTCTAATGTATTATCCTACAATAAGCTCCGCTCTAAAATATCTACGATCCGTTCGCAGGCGTGCCCATCCCCATAGGGGTTTGCTGCATGGGCCATTTTTGCGTATTCTTCCTTATCATCCAGAAGCCTTGTAAACCATTCGTAAATGGTTTCTTCACTGGTCCCAACCAACTTCAGCGTTCCGGCCTCTACGCCCTCTGGTCTTTCAGTAGTATCCCGCATCACAAGGACAGGCTTTCCGTAGGAGGGGCATTCCTCTTGGATTCCGCCAGAATCCGTCAGGCAGAGGTAGCATCTGGCCTCAAAGTTATGGCAGTCGAAAACCTCGATAGGGTCTATGATGTGAATCTGATTGCAATCGCCCAGTTCTTCATCAGCAGCCTTCCGGACAACAGGGTTCATATGGATGGGGTAAATCGCCTTTACATCGGAATGCTCGTCCAAGACTCTGCGAATTGCATGGAACATGTTGTGCATCGGCTGGCCTAAGTTCTCTCGGCGGTGGGCAGTAATGAAAATCATGCGATCATTGCCAACCCAATCCAGTTCAGGGTGATGGTAGTCCTCTACAACGGTATGCTGCATTGCATCAATGACCGTATTGCCGGTCACATAAATAGATGCAGGGTCTTTTCCCTCATCCAGCAAATGCTTCTTAGCAAGTTCTGTGGGCGCAAAATTGTACTTGCTAATGATACCAACCGCCTGCCGATTAAATTCTTCGGGATAGGGGCTATAGATATCGTAAGTACGCAATCCCGCCTCCACGTGTCCCACCGGGATCTGCTTGTAGAAACAAGCCAGAGCGGTCACGAAAGTGGTTGAGGTATCACCATGAACCAGAACAACATCAGGCTGCACCTCATCCAATACTTTCCCTATGCCATTTAGGATATTGGTCGTAATATCGAACAGTGTCTGCTTGTCCTTCATGACTGAGAGATCATAATCAGGCACTACCTGAAAAGTAGTCAGAACCTGATCCAGCATTTGACGGTGTTGACCGGTAACGCAGACCACAGTTTTAAAATCTTTTCGAGTTTTCAGCTCATTGACCAGGGGGCACATTTTGATTGCTTCTGGGCGAGTGCCAAAAACCAGCATTACTGTCTTACTCATATTCGCTCCATCCCCCTACAATCTCTGTTTTCCTAACAATATTTTTTTCAGACCCCTTTGTTCTAATGAGCTTTGCCGGATTCCGTGCACCAGAGACACCTTCTCAAGTACACTCATAATCATAATAGCACCTGTGACAACCGCAGCATTGCCCGTAATCGTAATATCACTTATCACATTGACCCCCACCTTCTAAGGACACATCGTTATATACGAATACCAAGTTCATCAAAAACAGCCTTAAATCTATGATACCAGGTATGCTCGCTTTCAGCCCGCCTTCGTGCAGCCACACGTATTTCTCTACGCAATCTAGCATTCTCCGGCTTTAAATAGAATTTTGCCTTATCGATATATTCTTCTTTTCCTCGTGCCATCACTATTTCCTTATCAGGTTCAAAATATGAAGCAAGTTCCTCAGAAAAAGTTGTAAACTGAACTCCACCCGACATAGGTATTTCAAAATTCCGCAGGTTAACAATCGGCACAGGATTTTTCAGGACACCAGTACTATCTGCATCTGTTAATGACAATACCAAAGCATATTGACCATTCACTAAAGACAATTTTTCTAAGGGAACTGGTTTTTTTTGCTCCAACATTTCATACGGGTCGCACAATTCTCTATGAAAAAGTTTGTCTTTGACTGCTGCTATTGCCAATTTACGTCCAATAGGAAATCTCATATCATCTGCAAGCACCCGAAGATATTTTGCTGGTTTCTCTTTCAAAAATCTTTGCTCGACAGAGGCTTTTGCTGTATAAACTGTGACAGGAACCTGGCCGCTTAAGAGAGTATTTATTCTGTCTATTCTACTTCCATGAGGTGTTCCAATAAAGCCTACTCTTGGTACCTCCATCACATCATACCTCGGAACCAAAAAAAATGGATTTGCCGCATACGGTTGAAAAATTGTGTTGCATCCCCATTTTTTAAATAGGTACTCTGTTTCTTTGGCAGTCAGCCAAACAAGGTCAAAATATCTGCTGATTTTTTTATGCCGGAACGGAACCGTCAGATTGTCAGGGCAGAAAAGGACCGTAGGTATACCGTGGTTTTTTATTTCGGTCAACGTTGAGATGGCAAGAAATTCTTCGTTGAAGCTTGTTAAAAACATATCATAGCTTTTTCTCATAATCTGCTTAAGTAAAAACTGATTCGCATTTTCAACCGTTGCAAAATCATAAGGGCTTACTATTTCCACATCGATTCCATGCGTTTTCAGTTCGTCAAAAATATGATACCGCTGCCACTGAAACATCATTGTATCTATATTTCGGAAATAATACAAAATTTTCAATTTCCGATACCTCCCCAAACATCACGTTCTCGAACCCGCACAGAAACAGTGATAACTGCAATCAAAATATAGAAAACAGAATCGTATATTAATACCACCGTTATGCCTGTCAGCAATATGGCTATAATACTCCAAATAATCATTATCAGATTTGCATTTCTCATGGAGCACTTTTGTATTTTTTTCATTCTCATACAAGACTTACCCAGCATCCAGAAAAGATATAAAATACATAACAAGCCTGCTATACCTGTACAAGCAAGTGTCTCATAATACATCGAGTGTGAGTAAATACCTGCATATTTTGCAACCACGCCCAAACCTCTACCGATGACTGGACTGCTAACAAACAAATCCCACGCAACTTCCTGATAATATCCCCGTAGTCGATTTCCACCGACTGTATCAGCATTACCCAGAAATCTTTGAAAAAAGGTCGAATTTCTAACTATGTTTAATAATTCCTCCGAAAAAAAAGCGGTAACAATCACAACTAGAGAACAGGTGAATGTGTATCGCAAAAGCTTTCCACGTGTGCTCGGAAGATTAATCAAATTTACAAGCAAATAGATGATGCATAGTAATGAAAACACAATAATTCCTCGACGTGAGGCAGCAAAAAGCTGAGCAATGCCCTGCAGTACAATAATGCCTGCGATTCCCCGCTTTTTTGCCAGAGAAATATTACTTGTAAGGAGAAGGCAATCAGAAATCAGTCCCAGCATCAAATACGTTGATAATACATTAGTATTGAGTTCTCCAAGTGTAGTCGCACCTGTTTGTGTCAATCTACCTTTTATGATTGTTGATAACGCTACCAGAGCACAGGCAATAGATATAATCCAGTTAACATTCTCCAGTTTTTTTTCATCTCTATCCACATAACGAAAGATGGCCACCATTGGTATCGAATACTTCACCATATTAGTATAAAACCGTATTCCATAGGAAAAAGGCTCAGAAAAAAGAGACGAAACAATACAACATACAAAAAAAAGCAGGAGCGGAAATAGATACCGGTAAAAACTCAGCGGCTTAAGATTAATTATTATATACAATCCCAGTACCACTGCACACACTGGCATCACAAAATTAATCTGCGTAACTGCGTACTGGAACCATAGCATATACAATAGATAAACTGATATTGCCCACTTTGCTATCGACCCTTTTCTTATAGCCAAATTTTTTGTCACCATAACTCCTTTCTATACTTGTAAGGACCCAAACGCTATATCTAAACCCTTTGCTGTCAGCGTTAGTACTGCGACCACTTCTGATTGCTCCAGTATTCATAACGGTGTGTGCAGTTTAGACATCGGTTAGTAACGTCCCAATCTTTTTGCCTATCACGACACAATCATATGCAAAACAATGAACACCTTTTTGTTTTAAATTTTTTGTTTTTCGGCGCTTTCAATGAATGTAATGATTCGATTTGCTCGATTAATAATTGTGTGACTTTTCGAATCTTTAAGCGCATTCGTCGCAACAGTATTCCTCAGGGCAGGATTCTCCTTCAACAGCCAGATTGCAGACCGAATTTCCTCCACGGAGGAAGGATCAATACGGACAGAGTTTTCATCTGTCAGCACATCATCGTTGAACGGCAGTGCCGAAGAAATAATCGCACAGCCGCATGCCATCGCCTCTGCCACTGCGTTGCAAGAACCCTCGCTCAATGTCGGCAGACAAAATACATCCACAGCATTGAGAAACGTACAGATATCCTGGTGCTCCAGTCCTCTGCAAAACAGGACTTTCTTGCCCTGAGGAGGCGTGTCCCCTCGTCCGGCGAACGCCAAGTACACATCATCGAGTTCCTCTGCAGCTTTTAACAGCCGTTTATCTCCCTTACGCTCAATAAAGCCACCCACAAATCCGACAATAAACTTATCCTGCGGCAGCCCCAAACTTTCTCTGCAGGAAGCCCTATCTTTCTTGAAAAAGACTTTATTATCGACCGCATTAGGCTCTGTGATAATCGGAATATTAGGAACAAAATTCATGTCCAGTAACTCTTTTGTGTTCTTGGAGGACACGGAAATAATGCCTGAAAGCCCTTTCAGATGCTTTTCCTTCGGTGTCCCAAAAGTCTGGTATACCTGAGAATCAAAGTCACATTCCCCGTATGCAATAAACGAAGGGATACCCAATTCTCGACCAATGCGAACTGCAGCCAACCCACCATATAGGAAGAAATGACCATACACACAGTCAAATTTGCGGCCTAACAATTTTGCACATCTCAGTGCTGCACGCTCAAAGCATTCCTCGCTGATATGCTCCGTATTAAATGATCCCAACTGAATAGAAGATGCTGAAACAGTCCGGGGGTAGTAGGTATCCACAACAACATTTTCTTCCAGTCGATCCTCATAGTGCAACGGGATCTGACATATACTCTTTCTGTACTTCATATAAGAAACAGGGGAAATGACTGTACAGCTATACCCCAGCCTTGCTATTTCATAAATCAAATTCTGAAAGAATACATTCTTATATTTTTCAATCGGATTCGGATACCATCCAATAAACAATAAATTCTTCATATATTCTCTTTCTTACAAAGATTCATGTTGTATGATTCGCATTGTACCGACTACTGTACAATTGTCCGGAATATTCTTAGCAACCACTGCATTAGCTCCAATTTTAACATTATTCCCAATTTTACACGGACCAATTATTTTAGCCCCCGAACCAATCATCACATTATCACCAATGATAACCCGTTCTCGCAAACTTCCTCCTGCTATTGTTACCTGTTGGCAGATAATACAATTCTTCCCAATACTTGCATAGTGAGAAACAATAATTCCATTTAATCCATGCCACAGAATTGGTGGTTCTGCAAACTGCGCTCCTCCCCCAAAAGCGGTCCCCATCGAGGCGTTATTAAAAGCATCCATTCTCTTAATTCGATAATACATTACATACTTCAGAATTCTAGGAGTAGCACTCAAAGGGTCCACAACGATCGACCTCATTTTCCAATACTTCTTCGGATTATAATGCTGCACCATATGCATAATAATTGTTGTAAAAACGTTTTTCTCATCCATTTTATCTTACTCCAATGAAACAACAGTTCAATCGTGACAATCACGCATCAATAAATTTCTTCACTACTTTTTTATATTGGCAATCATCTTCTGTAACTTTTTTCATCAGTTCGCTACATTTATCGTTAAATTGTTCTTCATTTATGCGGAAATACCATTCATATAAAACGTCACCAAAATTCTGCTGATTTGGATGCAGCCCGATTCCAATACCATACTTTTGACAGATCTCCGTTTTATAGGTCTCTACCTCCACGAGTTGTGGAATACGATAAATAATGCCGTCATAAAAACGGTTGGAAATTGCATAACGTACTTCGGCTTCTTTGTCGGTCCAGTAGGAATTATTGATAATATCAGCCTGCGCTAAAAGCTTCGCCTTATCTGAATTGCTATATCTCCCGGTAAAATACACATTTTTTGCGTGAATCCTATTGCAGTATTCTCTATATTGCTCCAACTCAGGGCCCGCACCATGATAATACAAGGCAAAGCGACTGTCATTTGACAGTATATCGATGATTTTCTTCTGGTGCTCAAAATATCGCATGGTACCATTCCACACCAAATTCAGTGTGTTACTTCTCTGTTTTTTTTGAAATCTCATGTTTTGAAGCTCGAGCTCACTTCTCTGGATATTGTGCGCAATCACATAATCATGTCTCGGCAAAAAATTCTGAAATCCGGGCGAAGATATGGAGGTAGCAAAACTTTTTTTAATAATCACTTTTTCAATTTCATAGAATATTTTATGCGACTCGTAACTGTAATCTCGGATATCGAAGAAGTATTTTCCTTTATATCTGAGCAAAACATCCGACAGGATCATTCCGCTCAGTGTTGAGAGAATAATGAGCTTCTCGTATTTTCTTGCTCTCAGCTGCTTTTTTAGCCAGAATCGGAACTTAGCGAAGTCTAAAAGTTTTGTAGCAAACCATTGCTCCTCCTCAGATGCCACAGCGCAATACCTGTAATTCCCCGGGATGCAAAGTTCCTCATTAGATCGATTCCAAAAGAGCACATCATACTCCACATTGTTTTTTTCCAATTGCTTTGTATAAATGTTCAGATAAGGACATACATAAAGATCTCCAATAAAAACAATTCCAATCACTGCTTACTTTACCCTCAACTTCTTTTCGCGATGCCCAATAGCGTACCGACTCCATATGCCGTGTGAAGAATCAAAAACAATCCGGGCATGATGATATGCTGTGGATAAAATCCACAGCTCACACCGGAAATCAAGGTGTTGGCAACCGCAAACAGGCCGTATGCCACCCACATCATCATCCCAGGCTGCCAAATACCGCAAAAGGACAGACAGGTAGTTGCCAGAATTGCACAAACAAATGTAAACGGTATAAGATGATAAATACTAATGCATCTAGGACACACCTTAATCGTCCGCCCTATCCAATAGCCATTACTGTACTTCTGCCTTACCATCTGCTTAAAGTCACCTCTTGCAAACTGGAACGACTCGATTCTGGGATCATAGCAAAGTCGGTATCCTGCCTGACGAACTCGATAATGGAATTCATTGTCCTCCGTTCTGAGCAGTGTTTCATTAAACAGCCCAACCTTCTCAAAAACCTCTCGCCGATAAGCCGCATGGAACATTGTTTTTATATAGGTTCTATCTGTACTGCGACGACTTGGGTTAATGCTACTGCCAAACAGAGACTTTTCCACCTGAAGCAAAACATTGGTCCACGGCGTATTCTTATCGATTACAGCAGGACGGATGCCTCCCACCACCATTTCACCACTTTGAATATCTTCCATAGCATAGACCGAGTATTCTGGGGAAACCTTGGTGTGGGCATCTATTCTAGCCAGCACATCTCCTTTGAAATGCGTTATCGCCACATTCCAGCCAGCAGGTTGGCTCCTTCGGGGATTCTCCAATACTTGAATTCCATAGAAGTCTGTGTTTTCCTGCTGAAACCTCTTCATAATTGCTTTCGTACCATCAGTAGAGCAACTGTCAATCAAAAGAATTTCAATCAAATCATGAGGGTATTTCTGGGCTTTCATATCTTCCAGCAGATTGGGCAAGAACACCTCCTCATTGTATGCAATAATTCCTATAGACAATACTTGACACATTTTGTATGAATCCTCTCTTATCCGAACATTGCGATTACCGTACGAACCATCGTCATGATTTCGCCCCAGAAGCTAAAACCACGGATACTATCCAGGTTGTATTTCATCTTTCCGGGCAGGACTTTTTCCATATAGGTACGGTCCACGTCTTCTGCGCCATCCAGAAGGGTTGCCTCGTCCTTATAGCGGATACTGGCCTCGCTGGTAATGCCGGCGGGGAGCAGCAGGGTGGCGTAGTATTC
>CAKTPO010000005.1 GCA_934591845.1 uncultured Oscillospiraceae bacterium
GGAGCTAGTGACCTGACTCGAACAGGCGACCTTCTCATTACGAGTGAGATGCACTACCGACTGTGCTACACTAGCATCAAAAGCGAGGTTATTATACTCGCTTTTGGGTGGAAAGTCAAGGAGCAATCTTTAATTCCCGGAGTTTTTCACGGAGGGATAGCAGGTCATCGAAGGTTTCCGGGCGTTTGTTGGGGTCTCGCAGGAGGGCGGAGGGGTGGTAGAGGGCGGTGTACCAGGTGTCCTTTTTGTGAACCCAGGTGCCGTGGTCCACGGTGATGCGGAAATTGGGGTCGATGAGGCGCAGGGCGGCGATGCGGCCCAGGCAGACCACCACCTTGGGGTTTAGCAGAGCCATCTGGTTTTCAAGATATTTCCAGCAGGCATTCTGCTCTGCCGGCTGGGGGTCTCGGTTCCGGGGTGGGCGGCATTTGACAATGTTGGCGATATAGCAGCTGGTTCTGTCCAGATCGATGATGGAGAGCATATCGTCCAGAAGCTGGCCTGCGGGGCCGACAAAGGGGATGCCCTGCAAGTCCTCCTGTTCGCCGGGGCCTTCGCCTACAAAGAGCAAGGGGCTGTGCTCATTGCCCACGCCAAAGACCACGTGATGCCGGGTCTGGCACAAGGGGCAGTCCTGGCAAGCTTCACACCGGGCCTTTAGTTCCTGCCAGGAGGATAAATCCAGGGAAATTTCAGAAGGACTGTCCATTATTTACTCCTCTTTCGTTCCTGTCTTCTTTTCTTTCTCCGGGCCTTGGCACGGCGGCGCAGGAGGGAATTGATGATGAGGTAGCTGATCACCGGCACCAGGATCACCGCGCAGATCACCAGCACCGCCTTGGAAAAGCCGCTTCTGGCACCCTCGGTCTTGGGAGCCAAGGCACTGTAGACTGTCAGTCCGGAATTTTCCGCCGTCCGAACGGACTCCTGGGCCAGAAGCTGAGCTTCCGCCAGACAGGAGGACTGATACCACAGCTCCACCGTGGCGATGACCTCGTCCTTTTCAATAGGGGCTGTCAGTCCCCCGTCCCGGACGGAGACATTGGTGATCAGGTTTTTCATTTTGGCCTTGGCAGGAAGCACCGTGTCGATATCCACATCGGCAACGCCCACCACGTCATTATTGGCCCCCGTCACCGGCAGCTGCTCGATACTCATGCCCTTGTAAATGACCCGGTAGGTCTTAAAATTCTTATAGGCATACTCCAGAAGGGCCACCATTTCATCAAAGTTACCGTAATTCAGAACGACCCAGCTCTTGTTGGTATCAAACTGACGGGTAGCACCCATGACCACGCAGACCAGGTTCAGTCCCGTGGGGTTCCGGTTGCCCTTGGAGTCCTTCGTATTGTCCGCAGTACAGACCACGCTGGCACCGGTGGAATCGGAATAGCTGGCAAAACCGGCGGTGACCTGTTTGTAGTTATACTTGGGCACCACGGTGGTTTCCATCAGGTAGTTCTGGGATTTGAATTTCCGGGCCTCGGAAAGATTGGTGGCCGGAACCTCATAGCTCTGGGTGGCCAGCAGCTCATTGAGTCGGGTATTGTCTACGGCGGCCATCATAATGCGGATCATATCCCGGGCGGTGGTATACTGGGCACCGGAGCCGACACCGTGGACATCCGTAAAGGTCGTGGACATACAGCCCATCTGCTTGACCCGCTGGTTCATCATATCCACAAAGGTCGCCCGGGTACCCGCCACGTATTCCGCCAATGCCACCGCCGCATCGGCGGCGTTCTGCAAAATCATGCAGTGCAGCAGGTCCCGGACCGTCAGCTGCTCCTCACTTTTAAGCTTGATGCTGTTGGCACCGCCGGGAATTCGGGAGGCAATGCCCGCTTGAACGGTGACCACCGTATCCAGATCCTCCACCCGCTCCATAACTATCAAAGCGTTGACGATCTTGGAAAGGGCACCGGGGGCCAGCTTCAAATCCGGGTTATAGGCATAGACCAGGGTGCCGGTATTGCGCTCGTAAATAATGGCGGACTGGGCCGTATCCAACTTCCGGTTGGAACCGGCCAGGGGCATCTGGCCATCCAAGCTGCGGCAGCCGTTCAGAACTCCCACGCTTCCGAAAACATAGTCGGTTTTCGGGGCCTGGGCATCCTGGGCCAGGTCCGGCAGGGTCTCCGTAAAATTGGGATCTTCCGTTTCCTGGGTGGCCTCGGTGGTGGCGGCATCATCCGCAAAGCCGGGCACATACAGGCAGTTTACAAGGAGTATCAAGGATAGCAGCAGGGCCGGTAAGGATTTTTTCATGGTTTCCCCCTAAATTTTACAGCCGGACTTGTCCGGCGGCGAAAAGTCGTGTATAATTGGAATTATTATAACAGTTTTTCAAATTCCCGTCAATCGGTCCCGGTTGGTATTTGCAAAATGGTAATGTTTTCTTAACGGATAAGGAGGAACGCTATGACGATTTTGGTAGTAGATGACGAGGCATTGCTTGTAAAGGGCATTCGTTTTAACTTAAAAAGCGACGGATACGAAGTGATCACCGGCTCCAACGGCCAGGAGGCAGTGGATTTGGCCAAGGCGGAACAGCCGGATCTGATCGTTCTGGATGTGATGATGCCGGTGATGGACGGTCTTACCGCCTGCGCCCGTATCCGGGAGTTTTCCGATGTACCCATTATTCTGCTCACCGCCAAAACCGATGACATGGACAAGCTCATGGGCTTTGACCATGGGGCGGATGACTACCTGACCAAGCCCTTTAACATCTTGGAGCTGAAAGCCCGGATCCGCGCCCTGCTGCGGCGGGCCGGTGCCGGGGAAAAGCCCCGGGAGAACAAGCTGGTGGGGGGCAGCATCACCCTGGACTTAGATGCCCGGAACGCCTATAAAGGCAGCGAATTGGTGGTCCTCACCGCCAAGGAATTTGACGTGGTGGAATTTTTGATGCGCAACGCCGGAAAGGTCTATTCCCGGGAAGCTTTGCTTGACACCATCTGGGCCTACGAATACCGCAGTGACATCCGGACCGTAGACGTCCACATCCGCAGGCTCCGGGAAAAGCTGGAAGAAAATCCCGCAGAGCCCCAGCACATTCTTACCAAATGGGGGGTCGGTTACTATTTCCGAAAGTAATTCCAAGCCCCTGCGGGGCTACTCCACCGCCCAATTTCACTATGCCCTGACCTACATTGCCATGACGGCGGTGGTGCTGATTTTTCTGAATATTTTCTGCACCCGCTTGAGCCAGCGGCTGTTTTACGAAAACAAAGAAAGTGCCATGATTGAAAAATGCCAGCTGGCCTCTGACGAGCTTTCCACCCTGGAGGTCTGGAACCACGCCACGGTTTCCGGGGTGCTGGGGCAGCTGGAAAGTCTGCGGGCCTCCCGGCTGGTGGTCACCGACAGCACGGGCCTTTGCATCTATGACAGCCTGGGTTCTTCTCTGGGAAGCTACATGCTGCTGCCGGAAATCATGGGGGCCTGTCAGGGAAACGATGTGTTTACCTGGCGTTACCACAGCGGGGCCATGATCTCCCGGGCCGCCACCCCCATTGTGGACTTTGGCACCGTGGCAGGATGTGTCTATATCACCGAGTTCGATACCGCCCAGGGTGCGGTCATTGACCTGCTGCTGCAAACCATTCTCCGGGTCACCCTGATTCTGGAACTGGCAGTGGTGCTGTTTTCCCTGTTTTATACCCGGCACTTTTCCCGGCGTATGCGGGCCATTATGGACTCCATGCACACCATTCAGAAAGGCAACTACGACCAGAAGGTCAGCGTGGGCGGCAATGACGAACTGACCCTCCTGGCCAATGAATTCAACGATCTGACGGAACGGCTGCAAACCTCTGAGGAAAAACGCCGCCGGTTCGTCTCCGATGCCTCCCACGAACTCAAGACCCCCCTGGCCTCCATCAAATTGCTGACAGACTCCATTTTGCAGAACGACATGGATGCGGAAACCATGCGGGAATTTGTAGAGGACATTGGCAGCGAGGCCGAGCGGTTAAACCGCATGACCGCAAAGCTTTTGTCCCTGACCCGAGTGGACAGTCTGGATGTCCCGGAATCCGAGCTGATCCGCATGGCCCCCACCATCCGTCAGGTGGCCAAAATGCTGGGGCCTGTGGCGGAAAAATCCGGCGTGGGCCTGGAACTTCGGCTGGACGAGGATCCCACAGTGCTGATCACCCGGGACGACCTGTACCAGATCGTCTTTAATCTCATTGAAAACGGCATCAAGTACAACCGGGCCGGAGGCCATGTCACCGTGACCTTGAACAAAACCATGGATCTGGCCAAGCTCACTGTGACGGATACCGGCATGGGCATTCCTCAGGAGGCTCTGGACCATATTTTTGAGCGGTTCTACCGGGTGGATAAGGCCCGCTCCCGGCAGACCGGCGGCAGCGGCCTGGGGCTTGCCATTGTCCGGGCCATTGTCCAGCGCAACCGGGGCGAGATCCGGGTGGACAGCCAGCTTGGCCAGGGCACCAGCTTTTTTGTGACCTTCCCCATTTTCGATACGGAGGTGGATGCCACGTGAAACGCCTGTTTGCGCTGTGTCTTGCCCTACTTCTGCTCAGCGGCTGCGTGGGCCGGACACCGGATGGCCACAGCATGACCTTTTACTACCCCCGGAAAAACTATATTTCCAGTGTCAACGAGGGGGTCATGGGCTCTGAAAACCGGGAAGCTGCGGAAAAGGATTTGGATTATCTGCTGCGGCTGTATCTTCTGGGGCCACTGGACGAGGGGCTCATCACCCTTTATCCCCAGAATACCCAATTGCTGGAAGCCAAGACCTCCGGCACCACCCTGATCATCACCCTGTCGGATACCGGAAACCGCATGACTTCCGCCGCCTTTACCCTGGCGGGGGCCTGTCTTGCCGAGACTTTTTTTGCAGACTACACCGCCATCACCGTCCGCAGCGGCGACCGGGACGTGACTTTCCGCCCCGGCTCCCTGGTATTCCAGGACGAAAGTGCCACCCTGGACGGCAATACCGCTAAGAAAGAGGACATCGAATGAATTTTGTTTCATGGAACGTAAACGGCCTGCGGGCCTGTGTGGGCAAGGGCTTTGAGGATGTATTCCGCAATCTGGATGCAGACTTTTTCTGCCTGCAAGAGACCAAGCTGCAGCCCCACCAAATCGCCCTGGACACCCCGGGATACCACCAGTTCTGGTGTTCCGCAGAGAAAAAGGGCTACTCCGGCACCGCGATTTTCGCCCGCCGGGAGCCCCTCAGCGTGACCTACGGCATTGGCATTCCGGAGCTGGACACCGAGGGGCGGCTTATCACCCTGGAATACGAAAACTTCTATCTGGTGACCTGCTATACCCCCAATTCCCAGCAGGAACTGGCAAGACTTCCCCACCGGCTCACCTGGGACGAGGCATTCCGGAACTATCTGTCCGCCCTGGACAAAAGCAAACCCGTCATTGCCTGTGGGGACTTGAACGTGGCCGCCACGGCCATCGACCTTAAAAATCCCAAGAGCAACGAGCACAATGCCGGTTACTCCCTGCCGGAACGGGAATCCTTCGCCCGACTTCTGGCCGCCGGATTTACAGATTCTTTCCGGCATCTGTACCCGGAAAAAATTCTCTATTCCTGGTGGTCCTACCGCTTCCAGGCCCGGGCCAAGAACGCGGGCTGGCGCATTGACTATTTTCTGGTATCTGACAGCATCAAAGACCGCATCACCCAGGCAGACATTCTCACGGACATTCAAGGCTCAGACCATTGCCCCGTGACCCTGGAAATCAACCTGTAATAGAGAGAAAGAGGAACTGTTCTATGAATCATGGCAAGGAAGCCGCGGAACTGTTTTGCGGCGGCTATAACTGCGCCCAGGCCGTCACCGTGGCCTTTTGTGACGTAACAGGGCTGACACGTGACCAGGCGGCCAGACTCAGCAGCGGCTTTGGCGGCGGGCTGGGGCGGCAGCGGGAGGTCTGCGGAGCGGTCAGCGGCATGGTGCTGGTGCTGGATCTGCTCTACGGGTACGCTGAGCCGGGAAACGACCATCTCAAGGCCGACCACTACAAAACCGTTCAGGCCCTTTGTGGGGCTTTCCGGCAGCGGGCCGGGAGCATCATCTGCCGGGAAATTCTGGGAAACCCGCCCTCTGACCCCAACCCCACCCCCCGGACACCGGAATTCTACAAAACCCGGCCCTGCGCCCGGATGGTGGCACTGGCTGCGGAAATTTTAGAGGAATACATCTTGCAGCAGGAGGGTGGCCATGCGGACACCTATTGACAACCAGACCCAAATTCCCAAGGAGCAGTGGCGTTACGGCCTCCGGGCTTCTTCCAAGGTGGGCTGCGGCTGGATCGCCGTATACAACGCCCTGATCACCCTGGGGGAGTCGCCCCTGCCAGAGACCATCATCGGGGCCTTGGAGCGGCAGTTTCCTCTGGTTCACGGCACCTTCGGCACCAGTGTCCTGGGCCCTGCCATGCTGCTGAAAAAATGGGGCTATCCCGTAGCCCTCTGCTCTGACCCCAAGAAATTTGATGCCATGTGTCGGGCCTCGGATGCTTCCATTCTCTTTTACTATTGGAGGCGAAAGTACCGTTTTGGTGCCCACTTTATCGCCCTGGAAGCCCGCCCCGATGGCTTCTGGGGGTACAATACCTACGGAACCTCCCAAGGCCCGGACTACTACGGGGAGAGCCTGACAGAATACCTGCATGATCGCCGCTATTTTGGCTGTGTCCTGACCTGTATCCGGAAAAAAGACTAAGGGAAACTCTGAAAAAATCGCCCAACTCCCTTTTGAGGAATTGGGCGATTTTTTATTGTGCTTCCTGGGGGAAAATCAGGGTGGCTTTGAACAGGTCCCCATCCACCAGCAGTTCCAGAGAGCCATGCTGCAGCTCCATCATGCTCTGGGCGATGTTCAGGCCCAAGCCGCTGCCCTCCTGGTTTCGGGAGGCCTCTCCCCGGACAAAACGCTCCATCAGTTCGTCAGCACTGACGTTCAGAGGCTCCCGGGAGATGTTCTTAAAGGAAATGCACACCTTTCCGTCCACCGCTACCATATCTACATAAAGCCGGGTACCGGGCTGGGCGTATTTCACGGCGTTGCTCAAAAGATTGCTCATGGCCCGCCAGGCCAGCCGCCCATCGGCGTGGATATACACCGGCTCCTGGGGAGCGCGGAAAATGGGAGTCAACTGGGCCGCTTCCAATTTGTCCGTAAATTCGCCCAGGGCCTGGTTGACGGTTTCCACCGCGTCCATGGTGGTCAGCTCCACGGCAATATTGCCGGTGGAAGCCTTGCTCAGCTCAATAAGGTCATCAATAAGCCGCTTCATCCGACCGGATTGCCGGGACAGCACTTCCAGATACTTTTCTTCTTCCTCCTGACTATGGGGCTTTTGCAGCAGGTCTACATAGTTTATAATGGAGGTCAGCGGTGTTTTAATATCGTGGCTCACATTGGTAATCAGCTCCGCCCGCATCCGCTCTGAGCGCATCTGCTTCTGAGCCGCCACCAGCACCACTTCCGACAGGCCGTTCAGCTCTCCGGCAAAATCCTTGAAGCTGCCCAGCATCAGCTTGTCATCCACCTGAATGTCCAGATCCCCCGCCCGCATCCGCTTGGCGGCTTCCAGCAGTGTTCCAAAGACGTTGGCCCCATAAATCACCAGGGCCAGGGCTGCGCCGAAGCTCAGGACCAGCAGCCATCCGTTGTCCCCTATCAGCCCCGGGAACGTGCAGCCGCCAACAATAAGGCCCCCCAGCAGCCATTGCCAGGTCAGGGGCAGCAGCGAATAGGCCCGTGCCAGGAATTTGCCGCATTTGGTCAGCAAATTTTTAACGTATTTCCACAGCTTTTGCCCTTGCTTTCCACCCCACAGCAGCAGGGTCAGGGCCACTTTCCACAGGACCCGGTAAAGAGTCCCTGCGATTTTCCAGAACAGCTGCCAACACCATACCGCCGCACGCCAGCACAGGCCCGTGACGCTGTGATGCCACCAGTAGAATCCAGGGGTCTTGAACTGGGCGGCACAGGCAAAGCAGAAGCCCACAAACAGTAGACAGCAAAGATACCCACCGTAGCCATAATAGGCAAACAGCACGGCGTTGCTCATATCCAACAGATACCAGAACCCCTCTGCGGCCCCGAAAATGTAGATGGCCGTCACGCCGACAACCGCCGCCAGATACAGTTCCAAGGGTACACAGTTGAGTCCACCGGGCCGAATTTCCTCCCGGCCGGGCTTGTGGCCCGCAGCCATACACAGGTACACCGCCAGCACCGCAAAGAGCAGCAAACTGGCACCCAGCACCCCGGCGCAAAGGGTCTGCCGCTCCCAGAGGAACTGTAGGATGTCCGTCGCCTTTTGCTCCCGGTACAGCTCTCCCGAGCGGTCATTCAGCCGCAGGGTCACGGTGTAGGTTTCCTCCACAGGAACCCGCCGGATTTTGTAGATATACTCCTGGTCCTCCACACGGATGCCCAGAATCTGATCGCCGTTTTCCAGCTGGGTGGCGTAATAATCCTGGATGACGTACATCATGTCAAAGAAGCCGTCCTTGGGGGTCTCCTCCCCCCAGAGGGCCAGAATCTCATCAGACTCCGCCCCCACCTCCGCTGTCAGAGGGCCTTTCAGGATTTTGGGGTAGGTGGCACTTCCTTTGGCGATCTGGAAGGTCTTTACGGTGGTGGTCCCCTCCTCGTCCTCCTGCTTTTGCAGAAGCTTGCCTTTGCCGTCCCGGATTTCATAATTCACGGCCCAGTCGCCGTAAATCCCGTTTATATGGTAGTAATAATGGGCTATAAACTCCTCGTCCGCACCTTTTTGCAGACCAGCCACATACCGGGAGACAATTTTTGCCCCATAGTTCTCCATCTGGGCCGTCAGGTGCCGTTCCTGCTGGTCCGCCGGGGATTCTCCCGGGTTCAGGTGCATCCCTGCCATCAGTAACAGTCCCCCGCCGGAGACCACGGCTCCCAGCAGACACAGGGCGCACAGGGCAATGGCAAAGAATTTCAAAACGCCGTGGTTTCTCATTTCTTTTCTCCCTCCAGCTTATAGCCCTGACCCCACATGACTTTCAGATAGCGAGGCTCTGAGGGGTTGATTTCGATTTTCTCCCGCAGGTGCCGGATGTGGACCGCCACGCTGCCCTCGCTGCCCAGGGCCGCCTCCTGCCACACGGCCTCATACAGGGCCTTGGTGGAGTAAACCTTGCCGGGGTTGGCCATCAGCAGATGGAGAATGGAATACTCCGTGGGGGTCAGGTTCACCGGCTCTCCCTCCACGGTGACGGTTTTGGTCCGGTCGTTCATGGTAATGCCGCCGATGGTCATGCTCTCGGCGTCCTCTGTCCGCACATCCATTCTGGCATACCGCCGGAGCTGGGAGCGGATACGGGCCAGCACCTCCACCGGCACAAAGGGCTTGGTGATGTAGTCATCGGCCCCTACGTTCAGCCCTAGCACCTTGTCCTCGGTTTCGGACTTGGCTGTCAGCAGAATAATGGGGGCGTTGGAGAATTTGCGAATCTCCGCCGTGGCGGCAATACCGTCCATCACCGGCATCATCACATCCAGCAGAATCAGATCCATGGGATGCTCCCGGCACAGCTCCACCGCCTGCTCCCCGTTAAAAGCTTCAAAGAGTTCATAGCCCTCGGGCTGCAAATAGATTTTCAGCGCGTTTACAATATCCGTCTGGTCATCACAAATCAAAATACGATACATGTTCCATTCCTCCATATCCATATCTTTTGGGACTATTATATCATCCCGTTTCTTAATAAGAAAGGGGGCGGCACATTAAGAACAGATTAAATATTTTTTCATTTTCCCTCTGGAAATTCCTGTTTGTATGCTGCATAATAAAGGCAGAAAAAAGCCGCCCCTTTGAGCGGTCATTCAGGAGGTTTCTATGGCTTATCAACTCTTTCGTCCCATGACCACCGTTCAGGGTGTCCTGTTTGACATGGACGGGGTGATTCTGGATTCCGAGGGCCTGTACACCAGATTCTGGCAGGAGGCCGCCCAGGCCCTGGGCTACCCCATGACCCGCACCCAGGCCATGGGGATGCGCGCCCTCAACCGGCAGGAGGCCACTGCCAAGCTGGAAAGCTATTTTGGCAAGGGGGTAGACTATCTGGCAGTGCGCGACAAGCGCATTGAACTGATGGATGCCTTTGTAGCCGGAAAGGGCATTGCCCCCAAACCCGGCATCCGGGATCTGCTGGACTATCTGAACCAAAGGAACATCCCCACCTGCATTGCCACCTCCTCCCCCCTGGCCCGGGTGCGGGAATACTTGGAGCCTTTGGGGCTTTTTGACAGGTTCAATGCCATTGTCACCGGCTACGATGTCCCCCGGGGCAAGCCGGAGCCGGACATCTATCTGAAAGCCGCCCAGGTGCTGCAAAAGAACCCAAACGACTGCATCGCCCTGGAAGACTCCAAAGCCGGTCTTCTCTCGGCCTATAGAGCCGGAGCCATGGCCGTTATGATCCCGGACCAGGATTCCCCCGACAGTGAAGACCTGGCCCGTGCCACCGCCCTGTGCGACAGTCTGACAGACGTCATAGACCTGATTGGATCGTTATAGCATCTCTAAGGCCTTCCCCACCGAGGAAGGAAAACCGCCCGCAGGCGGTAGATGAGGGGCGGGGCAACGTTCAATATTGTAGAAACAATGGGCGCAAAGGGAATCATCCTGAGTCTCACCGTAGGGAACGGCACATAGGCCGTTCCCTACGGTTTCGCTGGTGGGGGTACTTTTCAACCTGGGAATTCTAAGGACGGGCGTATATGGGGTTGCGTTTTTACGTGTTCGCTTCCTGTTGCTGGAATGTTTCAGGCACCCGTATACCCTTTTGGATGGGAAGGCCAGGGGCAAAAGATTCACTGTCCTGTGCCGACGATTGATTCGGAAATTCCATAATAAGCGCAAAAAGAAATGACCCCTGACGAACCGGTTCCGGTATCTCCTCGTCAGGGGTCATTTCTGTTCACTCTTATTATCTAACATCATTGGTTAACCTCTCTTTCTACGGATTACGGGGCTACCATCCTGCTCTACTGTCTCCGTGATACAGTGTACTTCATTGATTAAGCCGGCAATAAACTCTATTTTATCGGAGATTTACAGGAGGTCCTGCCCTTGGCCCAGTTTATACAGAGCCCATCGGTCCGATACCCATCTTCATTATTGTTTCTTTTCAAAGTCCTTTTCGGTTTTTCTTTGAACTCTTTGGTATCTTTCCTTTGTGTCTATACTATATCACAAAGAGTCGGTTGCGACAAGCCGTATTTTTGTACAATTTATACATTATCTTTTTGTCATTGTTGCACATTTCCCTTTTTCTCTTATCATTTTCGCCCCTGCCGTTAAAAACGCCCCGGACGGCGTGGAACCGTCCGGGGCGTGTAATTTTGATCTTTCAAAGGGAGCTGTTAATAGGCAACGCCCCAGTAGATCATCTTCTGGGCAGGCTTGCCGCAGCAGGCGCAGGTGTCGCCCAGGTGTTCCTGGTTGAAGGGGATGCAGCGGGAGGACATTCCGGCTACTTCCTTCATTTTCAGCTCGCACGCCTCGTCACCGCACCACATGGTCTTGATGAAGCCGCCGTTCTGCTCCTGCAGGGCCTTGGCCTCCTCCAGGGTGTGGGCCTCGTAAATGTGGTCTTCCAGATTCTTCTTGGCCCGGTCAAACATGCCCTGGTGTACCAGTGCCAGCTGCTCCTCCACGGCCTTTTCCAGGTCCTCCAGCTTGACGGTGACTTTCTCCCGGTCGGTCCGGCGCACCAGAACACACTGGTCGTTTTCCAGGTCCCGGGGGCCGCACTCCACCCGGACGGGTACGCCCTTCATTTCATACTCGGCGCACTTCCAGCCCATAGAGTTGTCGGAATCGTCCACCTTGACCCGGAAACCGGCCTTTTCCAGCCGCTCCCGCAGCTGCTGGGCCGCTTCCAGAACGCCGGGCTTATGCTGGGCCACCGGCAAAATCACCACCTGGATGGGGGCGATCTTGGGGGGCAGCACCAGGCCGTTGTTGTCGCCGTGGGTCATAATGATGCCGCCAATAAGACGGGTGGACACGCCCCAGGAGGTCTGGAAAGGATTGACCCGCTGGTTGTTCTTATCCGTAAAGGTGATGTCAAAAGCCTTGGCGAAGCCGTCACCAAAGTAATGGGAGGTACCGGCCTGCAGGGCTTTCCGGTCGTGCATCATGCACTCGATGGTATAGGTGGCCTCCGCGCCGTTGAATTTCTCCTTGTCGGTCTTCTGGCCCCGGGTAACGGGCATGGCCAGCACATTCTCGCAGAAGTCCGCATAGAGGTTCAGCATCTGCTCGGTAAAGGCCTGGGCCTCCTGGGCGGTGGCGTGCATGGTGTGGCCCTCCTGCCACAAAAATTCCCGATGGCGCAGGAAGGGACGGCTGGTCTTTTCCCAGCGCAGAACGCTGCACCACTGGTTATACTTCATGGGCAGATCCCGGTGGGACTGGATCACCTGGGCAAAATGGTCACAGAACAGGGTCTCAGAGGTGGGCCGGATGCACAGCCGCTCCTCCAATTTTTCGTTGCCCCCCATGGTCACCCAGGCACACTCCGGCGCAAAACCCTCAACATGGTCCTTTTCTTTCTGCAGCAGGCTTTCAGGGATCAGCATGGGCATGTAGACGTTTTCCACGCCCACCTTTTTAAACTCCGCGTCCATAATCCGCTGAATATTCTCCCAGATGGCATAGCCGTAGGGTCGGTAAATAAACACGCCCTTGATGGAAGAATAGTCGATCAGCTGGGCTTTCTTGCAGACGTCAGTGTACCACTGGGCAAAATCCACTTCCATGTCGGTGATCTGCTCCACTTTTTTATCCTTTGCCATAGTTTATTTCATCCTCTCAGGTTTTCTATGGAAGCTCTGAATAAATCGGCAAGAGCCGGGGACAAAAGATCCGCTCACCAGCCGCCGACGATCGATTCAGAGTTTCCTTATCTATAAAATCTTCAATTTATTATACCACGGCTGTCAAGCATTTGGGGGCCGATTTTTGCCCTTTGACCCCACAGGGCATATTGTTTTTTCCCCGTTTTTCTGGTATACTGAATTCAGAACAGAAAACGGAGGAATTGATATGAAGTCCATTCGGGAAATTTATAAAATCGGCAAAGGCCCCAGTTCTTCCCATACCATGGGGCCGGAGCGGGCTGCCGGGCTTTTTCGGAAGGAGCATCCTGAAGCGGATGCTTTTGAGGTCATTCTTTACGGCTCCCTGAGCAAGACCGGCGTGGGCCACGGGACGGACCGGGTGTTGCGGGAGACTTTGGCCCCCTGCCCTACCAAAATTGTTTTCTCCGAGGAAGTACTGCCCGGTGCCCATCCCAATACTATGGACTTTATCGCTTTGAAAGAGGGCAGCGAAATTGGTCGGCTGCGGGTGGAATCCATCGGCGGCGGGGATATTCGCATTCCCGGCCGGGAGGATGCCCAGGGGGAAGAAGTGTATATTGAGCATTCCTTTGCGGAGATTGCGGATTTCTGCAAGTGGCGTTATATTCACACCCTCAGCGACTATGTGGAGCTGAACGAGGGGCCGGAAATCTGGGACTTTTTGCTGACGGTCTGGCAGACCATGAAGCAGTCCATTGAGGACGGTCTGGCCGCCACCGGCACCCTGCCCGGGGGGCTGAATGTGCAGCGAAAGGCCAACTATCTCTACCACAAAACCGGCGGCTGTGATGCCCCCGCCCTGCGGGAATTCCAGCAGATTGCCGCCTATGCCTATGCGGTGGCAGAGCAGAACGCCGACAACGGCACCATCGTCACCGCCCCCACCTGTGGGGCCTGCGGCGTGGTTCCCGCCGTTTTGAAATACATCCAGGACACCAAGGGCTTTTCCGATGAGACCATCTGCCGGGGCCTTGCCACTGCCGGTATCATCGGCAATCTCACCAAGAGCAACGCTTCCATCTCCGGGGCCGAGTGCGGCTGTCAGGCAGAGATCGGCACCGCCTGCTCCATGGCCGCTGCCGCTCTGGCGGAACTCTACGGCCAGGATCTGGACCAGGTGGAGTACGCCGCGGAGGTGGCCATGGAGCATCACCTGGGGCTGACCTGTGACCCCATCTGCGGTCTGGTACAGATTCCCTGCATTGAGCGCAACGCCGTAGCCGCCATGCGGGCCATGAACGCCTGTAATTTGAGCTACTTCCTCACCGGCTCCCGAAACATCAGCTATGACATGGTTTGTCGGGCCATGCACGAAACCGGCATCAGCCTGAACCAGCGGTTCAGGGAAACCAGCGAGGGCGGTCTTGCCAAGCTGTACGACCGGAAAATGAAGAAGTGAAAGTTTCAGTGTGTCCTCCCCTTGTTTTTTCGGGGGTTCGGACACACTGTTTTTATTTTCCAAAGGTGACGGTAAAGGTTGTCCCCTCCCATTGTTGGCTGATGACTGAAAGGGTTCCACCCAGCCGCTCGGTCATTTCCCTGGTAATGGCCAGTCCCAGGCCAAAGCCCCCTCGGCTGCCGCTGCGGCTTTTGTCTCCACGGTAAAACCGGTCAAAGACATGGGGTAGGTCCTCCTGGGGGATCAGGCTTCCCAGATTTTGAACAGACAACTCTTTTTTCCGCTTGTCTTTGGCCAGTCTTAGCCGCACCGTCCCCCCTCTTGGCTCGTATTTCAGGGCATTTTCCAACAGGCTCATAACAATGCGGAACAAATAGTCCTCATTGCCCAGCATTATGCACTGCTCCGGAAGTTCCGTTTCCAGGGTCACGCCGTTTTCATAGGCCAGAGATTCCACTTCCAGTTCCGCTTTCAGGGCGATGGCCGCCAGATCCGTTTCCTCCATGGAAAGGCGCGCATCCTGCCGCTCCACGTCTGCCAGGGTCAGCATTTCGGCAATGAGCCGCTGCATCCGCTTGGCGGATTCCTGGGTGCTGTCCAGCCAGCGGCCCAGTTCCCCCACCGGGGTCTGGGGGTTCTCCATCAAAATGGAGTTGTTGGCAAGAATCACGGAAAGGGGGGTTTTCAGGTCGTGGGAGGCATCGGCTACAAACTGCTTTTCCCGCTCCATGGCCTCCTCCATGGGCCGGGCGGCAATGACCGCCAACTTTTTGCTGATGGCAAAAAACAGTAGCATGGCCCCGGCCCAGATGCCAAGCAAGGCCCCGCAGAGTTTCAGCATGGAATAGGTGATATAGCGCATATCCGCCAAAGCGATTTTGCAGGGCTGGGAACCGCTGCGATAATAGATCACATGCTGCTGCGGCAGCAGTCCAAAATCCTCCTGCCGGTTCACCACGGCTTCCAGCAGTTCGGGAAGTTCCTGTTGAAAAAGCTCGCTTCCTGAAAGGACGGTATACGCCCCGGTGCCGGAATCGTAAAAACAGACGGCAATGTTCATCTCCGCACCCCGTTTTTCAGGAGGTCTGGATGTCTCCCCCGGCTTTCGCTCCGGGGGCTGGGAGAAAGCCCCCAAAGGGGCCACCACCTGTTCCATGGTCCGGCGCAGGCCGGTGTAGTAATCCCGCACCATATATACCGCCACTGCTGTGACCATCACCGTCAGAACAATGCCGATCAGCAGCATATTAAACTGCACAAACCGTTTCCGATAGGCTTTCATGGCTGAACCTCCAACCGATAGCCGATTTTCTGCAAATTGCGGACGGTCACCCGGGAGCCTAAAAACCGAAGTTTTTTCCGTAGAAAGGAAATGTATGCCTCCACATTGTTGTCGGTGGCCTCCGAATCCATGCCCCAGCCTCTGGTGATCAGCAGATCCTTGGAAAAGGTCATTTTCGGCTCCGTCAGCATCAGCCGGGCGATTTCAAATTCCTTGGGGCTGAGCTGCACATCCCGCTTTCCGCAGCGCAGGGTCACGGTGTTGAGGTCCAGGGTCAGGTCCTCATAGGACAGTTCGTTTAAAACCATAGTTCCCTTGCGCCGGGTCATGGCCCCGATCCGGGCCAGCAGTTCCTCCGGGTCAAAGGGCTTGGTCAGGTAGTCGTCCGCCCCGGCGTTAAGGCCCAGCACCTTGTCCGGCACCGTAGTCCGGGCCGTGAGCATCAGGACGGGGGTCTGGATGCCCTCGCTTCGGATTTGCCGCAAAACGCTGATGCCATCCAGCTTGGGCAGCATAATATCCAGCAGCACCAAATCATAGGAAAATCCCCGAATATAGTCCAGGGCCGACTGGCCGTCTGCCACCCAGTCCGTAAGGTTCCCCGCCTTTCTTAATATATGTTCCAAGGCCCCGGCCAGGCCGGTCTCGTCCTCCACGATCAGTAGATTCATAGGTATCCCTCCTTTATCTATACCATACCATTTTACCGCAAGTTCTGAAAGGAAGCTGAAAAAATCTCTTTCCGGTTTTCAGATTTTTTTAAGCGGGCCATGGATAATAAGGGCATCCACTTTTCAAGGAGGAATTCATATGGAACGCTACCAAGCTGTTTTTCAGCGTAAAGAACTAAAATACCTGTTAAGCGACAGCCAACTGGCAAAGCTGATGCCCATTTTGCGGCAGCACATGGAGCCGGATGCCTTTCCCCACAGCTCCATCGCCAATCTTTATTATGACACCCCGGATTTTCGCCTGATCCGCCGTTCCCTGGAAAAAACCGGCTACAAAGAAAAGCTGCGGCTGAGAAGCTACGGTGTTCCCGGCGGGGCCTCCCAGGTCTTTCCGGAAATCAAGAAAAAGGCCCTGGGCATTGTCTATAAGCGGCGGGTCAGTATGCCCTATACCCAGGCCCTGGCCTACCTCTCCGGCAGCCGCCCCGGCCCCGACGGGCAAATCTACCGGGAGCTGGACTGGATGTTGTCTTCCTACCCCGACTTGGCCCCCAGGGTGTTTTTAAGCTATGAACGGGACTCTTGGCAGGGATTGAATGACACCTCCCTGCGACTGACCCTGGACCGGGATATTCTCTACCGCACCCACGGTCTGGATTTGCGGCAGGGCATCTGGGGAGATCCCCTCCTGGCCCCTGGGCAGACTCTCATGGAGGTCAAAATCCCCGGTGCCGCCCCTTTGTGGCTGGCCCAGGCTTTTTCGGAGCTGCACATCTACCCCACCTCTTTCTCCAAATACGGGGAAGCCTATAAACGAATTCAAAAGGAACACAGATTGGAGTACAAACGCTATGCTTAACGGAATTTTTGCTTCCCTTTATGGGGATTCCATCACCCTCACCGCCTTTCTGATGGCCTCTGCCCTGTCCCTGGTGCTGGGCTTCGGCATCTCCTGGGTCTATGGAAAAACCGCTGATTCTTCCCACACGTTGGCCGGGGCCTTGAGCGTTCTGCCCTTTCTGGTGCAGCTGGTGATTTTGCTGGTCAACGGGAATCTGGGGGCCGGTGTGGCAGTGGCCGGGGCCTTTAGCCTGATCCGCTTTCGCTCCGCCCCCGGCTCCGCCCGAGACATTACCGCCATTTTCCTGGCTATGACCGTAGGCCTGTGCTGCGGCATGGGCTATTGCGCTTTGGCACTGCTGGCCTTTGCCGTGACCTGTGCCGTGTTCCTGATTCAAAAGGCCCCGGCTCTTGACCCGGGAGACCGGGACATCCGGGTGACTGTTCCGGAAAACCTGGACTATGGGGAACTGTTTGCAGACCTTTTTGAAAACTACACCAGCTTCCACCAGATGATCCAGGTCAAAACAGTCAACATGGGGTCTTTGTTCAGGCTCCAATACCGGGTACATCTGAAGCAGCCGGAACAGGAAAAGCAGCTGCTGGATGCCATGCGGTGCCGCAACGGGAATCTGGAAATCTCCTGCGGCATTCCGGAAACTTCTCGACAGGGGGATTTATTATGAAACTTTTGAATCTGACACTTTCCTTGGCCCTGACCCTGGGCTTGCTCACCGGCTGCGCCCCGGCTTTCTCCGGCAGTGCTACTTCTACGGAAACCATCATCCAACAAACCGGCAGCACCGAAACCACCACAATCACCTTTACCGATACCGCCGTCACCGCCTCCAATGCCGCCGGTCTGGAAATCGACGGCACCGCCCTGACCATTGACAAAGCCGGAACCTATCTGCTCACCGGTCAGTGCAGCGACGGCAGTGTCAAAGTCGCAAAAGGCACCACCGGCGTGACCCTGGTACTAGACGGGCTGAACCTGACCTCCAAAACCACCGCCCCCATTGTCTGCGGCAAAAGTAGCCAAGTGATCATTGAGGCGGCAGAGTCCACGGAAAATACTCTGCAAGACTCAGAAAACAACGCCGAGGACTCCGTGAACGCCGATGCCGAAAACGCCGTGATCAAGTGCAAAGACGGCTCCCAGGTGACTCTGACGGGCAGCGGCACCCTGAACATTCTGGCCAATGGGAAAAACGGCATCAAATCCGGTGCCACCACCCAGGCCGAGGGGGAAGCCAGCCTGACCGTTCAAAATCTGGTGCTGAACATTGAGGCCCCCAATAACGATGCCATCAACGCGGAAGCCACCCTGAGCATTGAAAGCGGCACTCTGACCCTCTCCGCCGGAGACGATGCCCTCCACAGTGATTATACTCTAAACATCGGCTCTGAAAGCACCCCAGGCCCCACCGTGACCGTTACCACCTCCAACGAGGGTCTGGAAGGTGCCACCGTCAACATTTGTTCCGGAACGCTCCACATCACCTCCACAGATGACTGCATCAATGCCGCCAATGGAGACTTGACAGACTACGCCTACGCCATCAATATTTCCGGCGGTACCGTGATCGCCTACAGCAGCACCGGTGACGGCTTTGACTCCAACGGGGACCTAACCATATCCGGCGGCACCGTGGCCGTTTGGACCGCCAACGGTGCGGACAATGAGCCTTTGGATGCGGACGGCAGCGTAACCATTTCCGGTGGAACGGTTCTGGCCGCCGGGGGCAGCAGCGGCATGGGCATGAATCTGAATGCTCAACAATCCTGCCTGATTTTCGGCGGCAACACCTCGGCCCCGATGGGCGGCCAAATGCCTGAATTCCCGGATTCCTCGGCCCCCTCGGAAGCCCCTGACCGCCCGGATAACCAGCAGGACCCCAATGGAACCGCCTCCTCCGGCACTTCGGAAGCACCGACTCCCCCGGACCAGAACGGCCAGATGCCTACGGGAGAAAAGCCCCAGGGTATGGGCGGCCCCGGAAACGCCGCAACCCTCCTGACGGAAAACAGCACCTTCTCCATTCTGGATGCCCAGGGAAATACCCTCTATACAGGCACCGCTCCCTGTAACACCGCCTACCTCCTGTTCTCTGCCCCAGACCTCACCGATGGCACCACCGCCACCCTCTCCTCCGGTGACACGGAAACCACCGCCACAGCCCAGTCCGGCACCCTTTCCACCGGCAGAGGCGGCATGGGAAACCCTGGCGGCAACCGCCAATTCCCAAAAAACGGCGGAGACAAAGCCCCCGGCCAAAAAGCGGAGGGACAGACCACTCAAACTTCCAAATAACGCAAAAAACCTTGCGGGTCAGCTTGTACCCGCAAGGTTTTTGGCATTTTTTATCCGTATTTTTGCCCTTAGTGGCAACCGTGATTGCCGCAGCCGTGGCTGCCGCAGGTGTGGCCGCCCTCACCGTGGGCGTGGTCGTGATGGCTGCAACGGACGTTGGGGTCATAGCCCAGGTTCCCGGCCAGCAGAGCCGCCACCGCATCATCGGCGTTGCCGCTGACACCGCCATACAGCCGGATGCCCGCCTCGGCCAGAGCCATCTGGGCACCGCCGCCGATACCGCCGCAAATCAGGGTATCCACACCCTCACCCATCAGGAAGCCCGCCAGTGCGCCGTGGCCGCTGCCATTGGTATCCAGGATTTTCACACGCAGGACCTTACCGTCCTCGATTTCGTAAATCTTAAACTGCTCCGTATGGCCGAAATGCTGAAAAATCTCCCCGTGGTCATAGGTTACTGCTACTTTCATGCTCCATACTCCTTTGTTTTCATTTTGATTTTTGTCCGTTTCATAGGGTTCACACTGGCCGCAAAAGGGCTTTTCCGCCCCTCCACAGACCCGATAGTTCCCACCGGCAATTCGAAGGGACCTGCCATATACCAGACAGGCAGCGATTTTCCGCCGTGCGCTTTCGTAAACCTCCTGCACCGTGGAGCGGGAAATATCCATCTGCCTTGCACAGGCCTCCTGGGTACACGCCTCCAAATCCAGCAGCCGGATCACCTCATATTCATCCAACGTCATCTGAATCGGGGCATCCCCCCGCTTCCCCTCAGGAGAAAAACACTCCACCTGGGGCAGCACACAAATCCTGCGGCATCTCTGGGGTCTTGGCACCTGTAGCCCTCCTTTATTTCCGGTATATACCGATTATAATTCTTTTGATGTGAAAAATCAAGGGGGGAACGCAAAAGTTCCCCCCAAAAATTATATTGTGTCTGACAGCTCCTTTTAGAATATGATCCCGCAAGTCTATGTAGAATCAAGTAGTTTTGCGGTTTGAAATCGCAAAACTACTTGACCGTGTTCCTTTTTGCGGATTCCGTTTATGCCGCTCCTCTGTAGCGTAAGCAAAAGTATATGTTGAGGCGTGTCTTTTCCAATTAAACAACACCCACACCTTTCCCGCAATCATTTATTCCAAAGCAAATCAATTTCGGAACAAAAATGCATTCAAAACTTTCTTGCATTGTTTTGTCTTCTTTGCTACTATAAAGACGGCGTAGGGTTTATTTTCCACACATTTTGTAACCCCCGGCAGACCGCTTTCCCCGGTCTGTCGGTTCTTTTGTTAAAATACACCCGGCACCAAAAAATTCAAGACACAATCGTGCGTAAAAGCCGATGTATCGTGATTGGGCGATACACCGGCCTTCTCATATTACCGCATAACTTTTTCCATTAAAGTCGCATAGCTGTCCACAACATCATAGACTACATTTCCATCGCTGATAGCTTTGAAATGCTCCCTGGCGCAGTGAATTTTCGATTCTTCTATGAGCCGGAGCTGCATAGAGGACATGGAACCTTTCGTTTCGGCAACGAAATAGATGTGCTTCACCGCACCCTCATAGAAAGCAATCGCCCAGTCCGGATTATAGTGTCCAACCGGTGTCGCAATATAGAAGCTGTCCGGCAGTTTCACATAAACCGCAACATCTGTATTCGTATCCAGATCCGCCGCAAAATCGCGCTCGTTCGTGGAATCATACACAATATGGTCATATAGATGCCGCTGCGCTTTCATTGCATTGGTACCCAGTTTCCCCTTGATGGTCGGTTCCGTAAAGATGTCCGTGTCGTAGCACTCCTCCAGCATATTATAGGTGATATGCTGAATAATTGCGGTTGCCTTTTCGTCGTTGATCAAGGCCGCTGCCTTGATAATGAATTCTTCCGGATTGAACTTGAATTGCTCAAAAACGGATTTTTCGATTCCGGTCAGGATTGCGACAACTGCCTTTCGTGTTAATCCGGTTTCTCCAACCAGTTTGCCGACCAGATCATACTTCACGCTGCTGTTAGTGCGGATTCGCTTGCTGCTGTCATAAGTAGATGACTTTGACTTCGAGAATGCGCTTCCGTCAAGAAGCGAGTCCTTGGACTTAATCTCCTCCATTGCGCCGGTTTCAACTTTGAAGTAGATTTTCGGCACATGGAGATTTCGGTTGATGGAAGCTATCGCCTTGTCAACAAGTTCATCTGTGTCAAAATCGACCACATATACAGATTTCGGACTAATGCGGTTCCAGAGGGCCTTGAACTCCGGCATAGCCAGTTTATCTGGATTGACCTGCAGCTCAACATTCTTGTCGCGGGCATTCTCTGGCTGCATAGTGCGGCTGTCATAGACAGAATCAAGAATATTGATGACGGAATCGCGGCTGTCCGCCACTTCTTCCGCAATCTGAACTGTGCCGTTTGCTTTGTCAGCGTAATACTTATCGGTCAATACACCTTTTTTGTCGATATAGCCGTTGACAATCAAATCAAAGAAGATGGCCTGTGCCGTGTCGCCGTCCACAACCTGCTCGTTGCCTCTTGCATCCACAATGACCTTTCCTTTGAACAGATCAGCAGTAACCGCCGCAGGCCGTCCCGCAACCGCTTCCGCAAGCTCACTCTGTAACCCCTTTGCAAAGCTGTCATAGCTCTCGCTGGCAATGACGGTCAGAATATTGACGGAATGCACATCGTTTCCAAGGACATTTGCATCCATGCGCTCGCCATCCTGATTGACACACAGGCGCAGACCACGGCCGACCTCCTGCCGTTTGCGCACCTCGCTGCTGCTCTGCTTCAGCGTACAAATTTGGAACACGTTTGGATTGTCCCAGCCTTCACGCAGCGCGGAGTGGGAGAAAATAAAGCGTACCGGAGACCTTTTTGGGTCACGATCCAGAAGCAGCTCCTTGTTCTTCATAATCAGATCATAAGCATCAATATCATCGGAAGTGCCTTCCTTTTTATCGGAGAGCTTGCTGTCGGTCATTTTGCCCTTTTTGTCAACGGAGAAGTAACCGGCATGGGTGTTATGGGCAGAAATCGCATCCAGATACCGAATATAATCCTCGTCTCCGATTTCTCGCTGCATGGAACTGAGAATATCGCTGTACTCTTCCTCAAATATATCGGCATAAATACCATTGGACGGATGTCCCGCCTCGTCGTATTGCTTGTACTTTGCAACCTCATCGATGAAGAACAGCGACAGAACCTTGATTCCCTTATGGAAAAGCTGACGCTCCCGCTCCAAGTGGGAAAGAATCGTTTCGCGGATCTGAATGCGTCGGAGCTGGTCTTCGCTGACCTTGCCAATCACATCTCCGGCATAGATTTTGATACCGTTCAGGAACTCTACGGAGTTATCACGTCCGTCGATAGCTTTGACCACAAATCCAACCTTGTACTCATCCAGATTGCCGGAATTATCATAGAGATTGTAACCGATACCGACCGTCGCATTTTTCTTGCGAATACCGGACGCTCCTTTGAAGTCAAACTGAATGGTCGCTGTTGGGTCAGCTTTGGAAAGATTGATGCTTTCCAGATAGACAAATCCCTCCGTCGCGGTTCTGCCGGATTCCGTGATGCCCTTAACGGCGATTTTCTTAACCAACCGCTTATTGTACGCCTCCATTGCGTCCAGGCGATAAACCATATTGTAAATGCTGTCTGACTTGTGGGTTGCGGAATAGCGCAGCGTCAAAAGCGGGCAGAACTCTTTCAGCCGTTCTTTGGTCTGCTTTCCTTCCACAGACTGGGGTTCATCAATAATCAGGATTGGATTCGTCTTTGCGATAATATCAATCGGACGGCGGGAACGAAACTCGTCCAATTTCATGTAAATACGCCGTGCGTCCTTTCCCTTGGCGTTGAATGCCTGGGAATTGATGATCATGACATTAATGGAACTATCCGACGCAAAGCGGTCAATCTCCGTGAGCTGGGCAGAATTATAGATGAAGAACCGGATTTTCTTGCCGTATTCCTCCGCAAAATGCTCCTGGGTCACTTGAAAAGACTTGTAAACGCCCTCACGGATGGCGATACTCGGCACGACCACGATGAACTTGCTCCAACCGTAGTGCTTGTTCAGCTCGTACATGGTCTTGATGTAGGTATATGTTTTACCAACGCCGGTTTCCATTTCGATGGTCAGGTTGTACCGTCCCTCCAGCTTGTCCGACGGCTTGATTTGATTGGTGCGCTGGACCTTTTGCAGATGCTCCAGAATCAGCTTTTCGGAAAGCTCTGGCACAATGCGCTCATTGCGCCAGCCGGTGAAATCGGTGTCATCCGTCACAGATTGCTGACCGTAGCCACTGTCCATCAGATAGGTGGGTGTCAGGTACGGCTGCCCGGCAAAGACATCTACAACCGCCTTTGCCGCGTCTGCCTGGAATTTTTGATGTTTGAATTGGAATTTCATCTGTCTGTACCCTCGTCCTCTGCTGACAGCTGCTCTTCCAGGAGTCTTTTCAGATCCTCTTTCTTCGGTAGAACTGTTTCATATTTGCTGGCAAATATCTGTGCATTGTCCTCCGGCAACGTCATTTCCACAACGGCATTATTTTTATCCCGGCAGAGAATAATACCAATAGTTTTATTCTCGTCTGCCAACTTCACTTTCCGGTCATAATAGTTGACGTACATCTGCATCTGGCCAATGTCTTGATGCTTCAACTCCCCAATTTTCAGATCAAACAGCACAAAGCAACGGAGCAAACGGTTATAGAACACCAAATCCACAAGAAAGTGCTCTTCGTCGAATGTAAACCGCACTTGACGCCCCACAAAGGCAAACCCTGTGCCAAGCTCCAGCAGAAATTGCTGCAAATTGTCAATAATTCTGCTTTCCAGCTCACTTTCGGAGTATTCCGGTAATTCTTTCAATCCCAGGAATTCAAGGACATACGGATCTTTGATCGCGTCCTTTGGAGATTCCACCGACTGGCCCTCCAGCGCAAGACGATAGACCTTTTCCTTATTCGTGCTGAGTGCCAATCTCTCATACAATGCACTGTCGAACTGCCGTTGAAGCTGACTAAGGCTCCAATCATTTTTTGCCGCCTCAATTTCATAAAAATGCCGCTCATCCACATTACTGATGCGCATAAGTTTCAGGTAATGGGACCAGCTGAGGAAGAACTTTCTTCCGGTGCTGACACTTGGCAGATTTTCAAATTGGTCAGAAACCTTCTGACCAATTTGGTCATTCCCATATGTGAGATAGAATTGCCGCATCTGTTTCAAATTCGTGACAGAAAAGCCTTTTCCGAATTGCTTTGTCAGATAGTCAGAAAGTGTTTGGAGCAGATACTTCCCATACGCAGCCCGATTGTCTCCCTGCTGTTCTTCTTCTACGATCATTCTGCCTATCTCGAAATAGGCATAGACCATGGAGAGATTTACGGCGGTCTTTGCGTTTTTTCGGGCTTGTGTAAGAACATCAGAAATACTCTTCAGAAATTCGCCTTTGACCACGGTATCTATTTCATTGTTTTTCATCATATCACCCTTACACGTTTGGAAATATCGTTCGCATCCTCCGGCATATAGAGCTTGAAAATCTCAAACACGTTGATCTTTTCCGGGCTGGACGCAAAGCCGGAATCCCGGAAGACGGCGCGGAGCGGCTTGCGTTTGGCGATCTCTTTTACCACGCTTTCGGGAATATTCGCGTCAAAACAGGCGATCAGGTCGCCGTCGTTGTAAGTGTGGACAGTGCAACCGTTGATTTTCTCGGATTTGTAGGGCAGGGACAGCGGCAGACCCCAGTCGATCAAACAGCCAAACAGTAAATCCAGGTCGGTGCGGTCCTCTTTGATGTTGGATTCCAGACCGACAAGCATCCCTTGGTCGTAGTCATCCGGGGCGTAGTAGACATCCTTCATGTTGGTGTCATCCAGCTTGAGGACACGGAAACCAATGTCCAATACTTCCGGATGGAAACGGTAAAAATCTTTGGGATTTCCGCTTTCGTGGGAAACATTCTCTTTTCTGCCTGTTTCTTTGTCTGTATAGGTGCAGGTCTTCTTAGTAAGTGTTCCGCTATTCCGAACCGATTCTACAGCTGTCATCACCATTTGGTCATCGGAACCATGGGATGCCTGCATTTCTTCAAGATCTGTCTTATGGACAATATCAATGTCATCTCTAATCTTTTCACCGGCGCGGCGGATGCGCTCTTTGCCGATTTCGCAGATGTTTTTGTAGCCTGCTTTATAGGCTTCGCTGGATTCATCGCACTTTTCAGGCAGCTGCACCATGATGAATTTGCGGTGTCCGCCGTCCTCAGCGTTGAGCTGCATGACAGCGTGGGCGGTGGTGGCGGAACCAGAGAAGAAGTCAAGGATGATAGAGTCTTTTTCTGTTGCCTGTAGTGAAAGCGCCTTGACTAAGGACTCTGGCTTTGTATAAGAAAAAAATGCTTTGCCAAAAAGATCATACATTTGCTTTGTTCCTTCAGTATTCATTCCAACGCTATCCATCCAAGTGGATTGCGGGTTGGTATCTGAATCTAATTCAGAAGCAAAACGTTTTTTCATCGGTCTTTTGGAGGTGTCTTCCGGAAATACAATTCTATTCTCTGCAATAAGTTGAGCCATCGACTCCGGAATATATGACCATACACGATTATAGTTGGGCTTATAAACTTTCCCTGTTTTAGGATCAACCAAATCGTAGTATTGATTGGGTCGCATATCGCCTGTCATGCCTACGGTCAAATCGCCGGTTGTCCACGGGCCGCGTGGATCATTATCAGGGTTAGAATAGCCTTTATAATCTTTGTCAAAACCGCGGAACGCCTTAAAATCTTTTCCGACATATGCCAGTACATACTCATGATCAGTTGAGCATTTACTCTTATCAAGCTGTGAAGATGCACGTCTTTTCCAGACAAACGTTGACAAGAAGCATTGTGACCCAAATACTTCGTCACATATTTCTTTCAAATTTGAATATTCATTATCGTCGATGCTGATAAAGATAACCCCATCATCCGCCAGCAGATTCCTTGCCAGCATCAGCCGGGAATAAATCATGCTGCACCAGTCGGAATGAAACCGTCCGTTGGAATCGGTATTCTTGAACAGGCGGTTTTCGTCCTCGTCGTACATTCCCATCTGCTCGTTTTCTTCTTCCTGTGAACGCATGAAATCGTCGGCATAGATGAAGTCGTTGCCGGTGTTGTACGGCGGGTCGATATAGATCATCTTGACTTTCCCGAGATAGCTTTCCTGCAAGAGCTTGAGGGCTTCCAGATTATCGCCCTCGATGTAGAGGTTTTCGGTGGTGTCCCAATCCTTGCTCTCTGCCACACAGGGGCGCAGTGTCTTACGGATCGGCTTGTTGGCTTCCACGATTGCCGCCTTCTTGCCGACCCATGTGAACTCGTATGCCTCGTCGCCGTCCACCACGTCCGGCGAGAGCATCTGTTTCAGCAGCTCAAAGTTGACCGCCCGCTTGTACACCTTCTTCTCCGACGTACTGTGTTCCTCGTCCAGCATCTCCGTGACGCAGTTGGGAAACAGGGCGGCAATGCGTTCTATGTTCTGCGCCGTCATATCCGGCGATTCAAATTTCATCTTTTCCATTTATATCCTCCGTATCTGGGCAAAATTTTTCTTGTTTTCCGGTAAAGTCTATAGTCGCAATGATGTTGCTCTGATTCTCTTTTTCTGCTTTCTTAAAAAATACTGGATATTTTTGGACATATGAATTGCCAATCGTATCACTGTATTTTAGTGCGATTTCATAATTACCGTTTGCAAGAATATCCGCATCTTCACAATATATCTGAAAATAAAAAGAGGAGTCTTTTCTGACCGTATACAAGACTGCGGAACGTTGAATATTTCCTTGTTTATTAAACGCTATTCTAGTATCAATAGCTGCGCCATTGCCAATATTTTCCGCATCAAATGGCAAAGATAGTAAATGCTTTCTACAAAGCGTCCACGCTTTATTGCCAGAACTTCGCCATTCATATCCCAAATGTTCAAGACGTTCTTGCTGTTCTTTAGACAATCCATCCATAAACCGAACACCAGATTCCTCGATTACGATGTACACTTTTTGGGTTCTAACTTCTTCGTAGTAGTCCTTATCATCCTCTTTATCTGATTTGGTCACATTTTTTCGAAAACCATCTTCAAGCGGGTTATAATGGTAATGTATATTGTAATATGATAGTGCAAAATAAGGTTTTACTTTGTTTACTTCGTCACTGTGATAGGTCTCTTGCGCCTGCTTTATGGAAAGAAACACGCCAATAATTGTAACAACGGATGCCAAAATCGTTCCATAAAATGCAAGTGCATCTTTCGCCTCCCACTTTACACTAAAAAATTGAACGGGAGCAGGCTGTTCATACAGCCAGTTAATACACAGTGGAATATAAACAGTAACAATCAGCATTCCTGCCACAAGAACTACAACTGCAAGTTTCTTATGCTTATGAAAGAATTCTTTCAAAATACTTCATATTCCTTTCTTCTTTTTTTATCTCTGCATTCATTTCCATCTGCCTGTTAAACTGCCTCTCCCGCCGCATTCTGTTTTCCAATGCAGCGATCTGCTTTTCAAGCTGCTTCTTCTTTTCGTCCCGCTCGACAGATACTTTCAGGCTTTCGCCAGCCCATGGCAGCAACTTCCATAATAACATCACAGAAACAGCCCACCTTCTTCGGCAATTATACAACATTTGTTTCTTTTATGCAATCACCAACTCCGCAAATACATCGAAACACATCTTTTAGAGGGGCCTGCCCCATGTAATTTCAGATTTTTACAGAATTCCTGTAATCCTTGTGAATTGAATAACAAATATTCCACTTATCCAATTCCCTTTTCAAAAACTCCAAACACTATTGAAACACCCCCCGTTTTATGGTATACTAAACCATCATCATGTACCTGGTTTTCCTGTATACGGGAGATACCTGAGAGAATAAAGGAGATTTTAAGCGATATGAAATTAGGTATTGTTGGACTGCCCAATGTGGGGAAGTCCACGCTGTTTAACGCCATTACCAATGCGGGGGTTCCTGCGGATAACTATGCGTTTTGTACCATTGACCCCAATGTGGGGGTGGTGTCGGTGCCGGATGAGCGGTTGGAGTGGTTGGCGCAGCTGCATCAGCCCAAGAAGGTGACACCGGCGGTGGTGGAGTTTGTGGATATTGCGGGGCTTGTAAAGGGTGCTTCCAAGGGGGAGGGCCTGGGCAATAAGTTTTTGAGCAACATCCGCACCACCGATGCCATTGTCCATGTGGTGCGCTGCTTTGAAGACCCCAACGTGACCCATGTGGAGGGTACCACCGACCCGCTGCGGGACATTGACATCATCAATCTGGAACTGGTCATGGCCGATATTGAAATGGTGGAGCGGCGCATTGACAAGTGCCAGAAAGCGGCCAAGGGCGGCGATAAGCGGTTTGTAAAGGAAGCGGAGCTGTTTACAGAGCTGCTGGCCCATCTGAATCAGGGCAAGCTGGCCCGGACCTTTGAATGCTCGGAAGATGATGCAGCCCTCATTGCCACCTCGGATCTTCTGACCCTGAAAAAGACCATTTATGTGGCCAACCTCTCGGAAGACGAGGTAAACACCCCGGAGCAGAGCCGCCACTATATGGCCGTCAAGAAGTTGGCAGAAGAAGAGGGCAGCCAGCTGCTGCCCATCTGCGCCAAGCTGGAAGCCGACATTGCAGAGCTGGACGACCCTGAGGAAAAGGCCATGTTTATGGAGGAGCTGGGGGTTCAGGAATCCGGTCTGGATAAGCTGATCCGCAGCAGCTATGCCTTGCTTGGTCTGATCTCTTTCCTCACCGCCGGTTCTGACGAGTGCCGTGCCTGGACCATCAAGCGGGGTACCAAGGCCCCTCAGGCCGCGGGCAAGATCCACACGGACTTTGAGCGGGGCTTTATCCGGGCGGAAGTCATTGCCTTTGAGGATATGAAAGCCTGCGGCACCATGGCCAATGCCAAGGCCAAGGGGCTGGTGCGCAGCGAGGGCAAGGAGTACGTGATGAAAGACGGCGACATTGTAAACTTCCTGTTCAACGTCTAAAACTCCATATGAAACAGAGAGGGACGGCGCACAGGCCGTCCCTCTTTAATATAAGTGCAGGATTCCCAGAAGTAGTAGCAGGTGGAGGGGGTAAAACAGGTAAAAGGCCCGGGAAATCCAGGGGTTTTTGGTGATTTTCTTCCCGGAATACAGGCCGATGGGTACCATGGCCAACAGGGAGAACATCTGCACCGGGATTCTAATTCCCAAAATATCAATAGGAATACTCCCCATGCACAGGCTCAGCAGGGCCATCCCCAGGGTCTGGGTCAGAGCCGCCCCCGGCTGTCCCCGGGTCAGGCCGAACAGGGCAATAAGGAGAATGCCGTGCATGCCATAGCTCACCCCCAGCAGTTCCCCCACCAGAGGAAGCAGCAGAAACCAGAAAAGCTTTTCCAAAACCCCATGGGCCTGTTCCAGCCGGTCCAGCAGCACTCCGCCCAGGAGCAGCGTAAACAGCACGTTCTGGCCCTGCCAGATGGCCTGGGGGTAAAAGGCCAGGTCATAAATGGGCTCCGTGAGCAGGGCCATCAGGGCCAGGCGGCCAAAGTACCGCCGCCGGTTCCGGGTATGGGCCAGGCCCTCGGAAATCAGGAAGCAGTAAATGGGAAAGGCCAGCCGCCCCAAGGCCCGATACCACAAACTTTTTCCGAACAGCAGCGCCCAGTGGTCCACCAGCATGGCCCCGCAGGCCAAAAGCTTTAGTCCCTCCTGGGGTATGGGCTTTTTCATTCTCTCACCCCCTGTAAAGTCCAGAAAATTATAGCAGACTTCTTCCAAAGAAGCAAGTTTTCAAAAGAAAGGAGTCCATTTTGATCACCGTCAACGACTATTATCGCCAACGCTTCGGCTGCAAGGTTTACAAGCTGTCCCTGGACGGAGGCTTTACCTGCCCCAACCGGGACGGGACGTTGGCTACCGGCGGGTGCCGGTTTTGTTCCGGGGCAGGCAGCGGAGAATTCGCCGCCCCGGACTGCCAGGACATTTCCCGGCAACTGGAACAGGCCAAGCAAAAAGTTGCGGGAAAATGCAAGGATGGGAAATACCTGAGCTACTTCCAGTCCTTTACCAATACCTACGGCCCCCCGGAACGGCTGGAAGCTCTTTACCGGGCCGCCATTGCCCCGGAGGAAATCGTGGGGCTTTCCGTGGCCACCCGGCCCGACTGCCTGGGGCCGGAGGTGCTGGATGTGCTGAGCCGCATTCAGCAGGAAACCTACGTCAGTGTGGAACTGGGGCTGCAAACCATCCACGATGCCACCGCCCGGGCCATGAACCGGCAGTATGACACCGGAATCTATTTTGAAGCCCTGAACCAGCTGAGGCAGCGCAATATTGAAACCGTGACACACCTGATCCTGGGGCTTCCTGGGGAGACAGAGGAGCAAATGGTAGAATCTGCCCGGGCCGTGGGAGCGGCCGGAAGCCACGGGGTCAAATTTCACCTGCTCCATGTGGTGCGCTCCGCCCCCTTGGCAGAAGATTATTTGCAGGGGAAATTCCAATGCCTGACCCTGGAGGAATACGGGAGGATCCTGACCAATTGCATCAGTGTTCTCCCCCAGAAGACTGTCATCCACCGCATCACCGGTGACGGCCCCCGGCGGGAGCTATTGGCCCCTCTATGGTCCCTGGATAAGAAACGGGTGCTGAATTATTTGAATAACTTGCTTCGTACCTCTGGACAATTGGAAGAAACTGGTTTATAATAATAGCACAAAAAAACCGTTGATCCGGGAGGACATTTTATGAAACTCGACACCAAGCGAACAGTCCTGGTGGGCTTTGCCTTTCTCTCCATCTGCGCTTTCTGGCAGATGTACGACAACCTGGTGCCGCTGATCCTGACCAATACCTTTCATCTGAACGAAACCCTCTCCGGCGCCATTATGGCGGCGGACAATGTTTTGGCCCTGTTCCTGCTGCCTCTGTTTGGCGGACTCTCCGACAAGTGCAAAAGCCCCCTGGGCCGCCGCAGACCCTTGATCCTTTTTGGCACTTTGACCGCCATCGTTCTGATGCTGATGCTGCCGTTGCTTGCTGACAGCTACCACGCCGCCCCCAAGACCGGCACCCTGGCCCTGTTTATCTGCGCCCTGGGTCTGCTGCTCATTGCCATGGGTACATACCGCAGCCCCGCCGTGGCATTGATGCCGGACATTACCCCCAAGCCCCTGCGCTCCAAGGCCAACGCCATCATTAATCTGATGGGTGCCATCGGCGGCATTTGCTATCTGCTGGTGACCACCTTCCTGTACCGGGTCAAGTCTGATAACTACGTCAGCTTCTTCCCCCTATTCGCCATTGTAGCCGGGATCATGGCCGCAGCCCTGGCGGTCATCATGTTCCTGGTCAACGAACCGGAACTGGTAAAGCGGCAGCAGGCGTATGAAAAGAAGCACCCGGAAGACGATCTTTCCCAGCACACCGAATCCGGCGAGACCCTGCCCGCCGATGTAAAGCGGAGCCTGACTTTCCTGCTGATTTCCATCAGCCTGTGGTTCGTAGGCTATAACGGCATTACCACCTGGTTCTCCGTTTACGCCGAAAACGTCTGGGGCATGAGCCTGGGCCAGGCCAACACCTGCCTGACCATCGCCACTGGCGGTGCCATCCTCAGCTATATTCCCATCGGTGCCCTGGCCAGTAAAATTGGCCGGAGAAAGACCATCCGCATGGGTACCCTGCTGCTCTCCGGCAGCTTCCTGGGCGGGTATCTGCTGACCGTTGCCATCCACGGTTTCAGCCCTGTTCTCTACGTTCTGTTTCTGTTGGTGGGCCTTGCCTGGGCGGCCATCAATGTCAACAGTCTGCCCATGGTGGTGGAAATGTGCAAAGGCAGCGAGGTGGGCAAGTTTACGGGGCTCTACTACACCTTCTCCATGTCCGCCCAGATCGTGACCCCCATTGTGGCCGGTTGGCTCCTGCGCAATGTGAGCTACCACACCCTGTTCCCCTATGCCTCTATCTTTGTGTTCGCCTCTTTCCTGACCATGGGCTTTGTCCGCCACGGTGACAACCGGGTGGCCATGCGCCGGGGGTTGGAAGCCTACGACGTAGAGGACTAAGGAACCTCTGAATATGTCATTCCGCAGCTACCGCTGCTAATTAAAAAAGGAAGCGAAAAAAAATGTTGGTTCTGATTCTGATTGTTCTTATTTGTATGCTGCTCCACGTGCTTTGCCTGCGGGGCCGGAGAAACCACCCCGGTATGGCAGCCTTTCGTGGGAAATACTATGCCCACCGGGGCCTCCACGATGAAACCAAGCCGGAAAACAGCATGGCCGCCTTTGCCGCCGCTCTGGAAAAGGGCTACGGCATCGAATTTGACCTGCATCTTCTAAAGGACGGCACCCTGGCCGTCATGCACGACTCGGATTTAAAGCGCACCACCGGCCAGGAGGGTACCATGGAGGACCTGACGGCCCGGGACCTGACAAACTACCATTTGGGCGGCACCGACCAGGTGATCCCCACCTTCCGGCAGGTGCTGGATTTATTCCAGGGCGAAGCCCCTCTGATCATTGAGCTGAAAACCAAGGACGGCAACGCCGATGCCCTGACGGAGGCCACCGTAGAAATGCTCAAAGACTACCAGGGGCCTTACTGCCTGGAATCCTTTGACCCCCGGTGCATCCGGTATCTGAAAAAGCACCACCCCCAGCTGATCCGGGGCCAGCTTTCCGAGGATTCCGTAAAGCGGGACAAAGACCACTCCTGGCCCGTCCGGTTCCTGTTCAGCTACTACTTAGAAAACTTCCTCACGGTGCCGGACTTTATCGCCTACCGGTTTGAGGACCGGGAGACCGTCAGCAATACCATTTGCCGCAAGCTCTGGGGTATGGAGGGTGTCAGCTGGACCATCCGCAGCCCGGAGGACTTCAAAACCGCCGTACAAGAGGGATGGCTGCCCATTTTCGAGGGCTTTGACCCCTATGCCCTGGGACTGTAAGACAGCTTATTCACATTTTCGTAGAATTTTGTTTTCATTTCCGCTATTTGCTGTTCAAATCCCTCCGGTATCTTAATAACAGAAAGGTTGCGGAAGCCGTGAGCCGCTCCCTTTCCTTTCCGTAGATCCTCTTTTCTACCTCTCTTCTTTCTATTCCTTTTGCAAGAAAACCCCCGCTGAAAGCCACAGCGGGGGTTTTCGTCTGTCTGAAAAAAGCCCTTTCAGGGGTGGTTGTCGGATTTGGGGATGGTGATGGTCAGGACGATCTGGCTGTCGGTTTCCCGGCGTTCGGAAACGGCGGGGATGCCGGAGCGTTGGATGCGCTGCAGGGATTCCGTCAGGCTGTTGAGGAAGGTGCCAACGGAAGCCTGCCGTTTTCTGGGGGCCTGGGCGGAGAGAAGGCTTTCGATATATTTTTCCGCTGCCGCCACGGTCATGGCCTGACGGCGGATGACCTCGATGGCCCGCAGCTTTTCTTCTTCTCCTTGAAGTTTCAGCAGAGCCCGACCGTGGCGTTCTGTCAGTCCCGCCTCCCGCAGGGCAAGCAGCACCCGCTGGCCGTGCTTTAAGAGCCTGAGCTTGTTGGCAACGCTGCTCTGGCTTTTCCCCAGGAGCCGGGCGGTCTGCTCCTGGCTCAGGTTCTGGGTCTCCATCAGCGCCGCAATGCCCAGGGCCTCCTCTACAAAGTCCAGATCCTGGCGCTGCAAATTCTCCACCATGGCGGCCAGGGCGCTTTCCCGGTCATCCATCTGCAAAATCAGGCAGGGCACCTCCGTCAGCCCTGCCATCTGGGCCGCCCGAAGCCGCCGCTCCCCGGCGATCAGCTCATAGCCTCCGGCCACACGGCGGACGGACAGGGGCTGCAGCACCCCATGGAGCCCAATGGACTCCGCCAACTCCCCCAGGGCCTCCTGGGCAAAGACCTTCCGTGGCTGCATGGGATTGGGCCGGATGGCCCGTGTGGGCAGGAAAATCACCCTTCCGGTTTCCATATAGGTTTTCAGCTTCTGGCACTGCATTGCCCTTCCTCCCCCGGTACAAGATAGGCCCATTGTACCCTCTTGAAAGGCTGAAAACTAGGGAAAGAGATTTCCCGGAAAAGTTTTTTCCAGAACATGAAAATTCTTCTTTACTTTTCTGTGGCTATCGTGTATAGTGGTGACGAACAGAGTAGAAAGCCCCGCGTGAAGTGCTGCCAAGATGGGGAGTTGTGTGGCAGACGAAGGACTTTGTGTCCGCGATGGGATTTTCGCACCCGCTGCGCCATAAATGTGGGTTCATCCCTCCTTTATGTAGCAACGACACTCGGTTGAGCGATGAAAGGGCCGTAGCCGTTCTTCCTCACGGGTAAGCTGACAAAAATATACACTCCCCAATGGCATTGTGTCCGTTGGGGGTTTTTTGTCGGCACCGACGGCTGTGCCTTGGTCGCTCCTACAAAAAGGAGGCTCTTTTTATGTCCACAAAAACCAACAATCTCTACCCCCACCCGTTCTCCAAAGCCTACTGGCGGGATGCCGTATCGGAGCTGAAAGACGTACACATGATGGTGTTCGCCGCCCTGATGATTGCCCTGCGGCTGGTGCTCAAGCAGTTTGCCATTCCCATTACGCCCTTTTTGAAAATCAACGTGTCCTTCTTCATCACCGCTCTGGGCGGCATGGTCTTTGGCCCGGTATTCGCCGCCATCTGCGGCGGCATTACGGATGTGTTGGGCTTTATGATCAAGCCTGACGGCTTCTATTTCCCGCCCTTTATCCTGACGGAGATGGCCGGCGGCTTCGTTTTCGCTTTGTACCTGTACCGGGCCAAGGTCACCACCACCCGGGTCATGCTCAGCCGGTTTACCATCAATCTGGGTGTCAACGTGATCATGCAGACCCCCATTATGATGTGGTACTATGCCGTTTACATGAACGGCAAGCAGTTCACCCTGGCCATGGCGGTACCCGGCATGATCAAGAATCTGATGATGTTCCCCATTGAGTCTGTGTTGCTGGCCCTGTTTTTGTCCGTAATGCTGCCCATCACCAGCCGCCTGGGCCTGACCTATACCGGTCGGGATGCCAAGGAAAATTTGAAATTCAGCAAAAAACAGGCGGTTTCCCTGGCCATGCTGCTGGTCATCGGCATTGGCTGTGTCTTTGGCTACCTGAGCTACTACTATAAGAACAACTCCCTGTCTGCCAGCTACTCCGACCAGGAGCGTTATGCGGAAAATACCCGCATGACAGAGCTGGTGGCTGATGACTGTAATCTTGACCCGGAAGACACCGTGACCATTGTAGAGAGTGCCTACAAGAAGTTCCTCTCTGACGAGACCACCTACACCGTGGCCGTCTATTCCCTGGACCGTTCTGCCCTGGAAACCTATGACAAAGACCTGGATGCCATTCGGGGCATGTCCAAGTCCAAGGCCAAAAAGGTGGCAGAAGACGGTGTCATGGAACGGGTCAGCACCGTGACCCTGGTGCTGAACACCAAAACCGGTGATGTGCTGCAATTGAGCATCAAATGATTTGACGTCTCCACCCGAAGCTCCCCTGCTGGGTGTCTGACGGTTCCCCATTGGCGGCGGTTTGCGAAAACCGCCGCTTTTTTCTTGCTTTTTCTGGCTTTTTCTGCTAGGATATTCCTAATAATACTTTCAAAGTTAAAAAGGAGCCGCCTATGCAGCTGAACTCTTATCTGTTTATTCTTTTCTTTTTGCCCCTGTCCGTTGGCATCTATTTCCTTGCCAACCGTTGGGGCCTGCTCTGGGGGAAAATTGCCCTGATCGCAGGCTGTTTTGTGTTCTATGCCTGGGGCGGGCAAAGCACTCTGTGGGTTTTGGGGCTGAGTCTGGCGGTCAATTACCTCTGCACCCTGCTCCAAGTCAGGCATCCTAAAAAGTGGGTGCTGGCCCTGCCATTGGTACTGAACATCGGGCTTCTGGCCTTCTATAAATACTGGAATCCCATTTGGGGGGCCGTGGGGCCGAGGTTTGGATTAGACTTTACACTCCAACATCTGATTCTGCCCCTGGGCATCAGCTTCTTTACCTTCCAGCAAATCGCCTATCAGGCGAGCCTGTACCGGGGGGAGCTGGAAGGGCCGGTGCTGACGGATTACCTGTGCTACATCCTCTACTTCCCCAAACTGGCCATGGGGCCGCTGATGGAGCCTGTGGATTTTATGGAGCAGCTGAATGATCCCAGCCGGAAAAAAATCTCCTCCCTCCATATTGCCCAGGGCCTGCGGATGTTCAGCTTCGGCCTGTTTAAGAAAATGCTGCTGGCGGATGTCTTTGCCGGGGCTGTAAACTGGGTCTTTGCCAATGAGGCCACCTCTATGGACTGGCTGATTGGTATGCTGTGTTACACCCTGGAAATCTATTTTGATTTCTCCGGCTACAGCGACATGGCCGTGGGCATTTCCCACATGCTGAACATCACCCTGCCCATCAATTTCGATTCCCCCTACCAGAGCCTGAACATCCGGGAATTCTGGAAGCGGTGGCACATCTCCCTGACCAAGTTCTTTACCAAATATCTTTACATCCCCCTGGGGGGCAGCCGGAAAGGGCTGGTTCGGACTTGCCTTCTTACGGTTTTCGTGTTCCTTGTCAGTGGCCTGTGGCACGGTACGGGGCTGACCTTCCTGCTGTGGGGCCTGCTCAACGGCCTTCTCATGGTCTTTGACCGTCTGACGGAAAAGCGGCAGCAGCGGCTCTTTGGGCCTTTCCGGTGGCTAATGACCTTTGGGGCCATCAATATACTGTGGCTGCTGTTCCGGGCCGGAAGCATCCATCAGTGGGTTTCCGCCCTCTTTACCCTGTTCTCCATGCAGTCCACCGAGATAAGCCCTGGGCTTATTCAGTGCTTTGAGCTGAAAGAGCTGAATTTGCTGGCCTCCAAGCTGCCTCTGGGCTTCCTGTTCAGCAACTTCCGGGGGGTATTCTTTAATCTCTATCTCATCTTCGGTCTGGTGCTGTGCCTGGGCTGCCGTAATAACTACCGGCGCATGGATAAAAAGCTCACTTTCCCGGACCTGGTTCTCACCGTTATCGCCTTTACCTGGTCCCTCATCTGCCTGGGTGGCGAAACCACCTTTGTATACGCCTGGTTCTAAAGGAGGAACACCCAATGAACGGAAAACAGTTTCTATCCGGCTTCCTGGCGGGCTCCTCTGTGATTTTGGGGGCCCTGGGCTACCAGGTCTGGAAGGTAGACCCTTATTTTCACTACCACGCCCCGGACACCGCCGCCCACAGCTACACCTTAAACGCCGAGCGATACCAGAATGACGGCATCGTCAAGCACTTTACCTACGATGCCGTAATCACCGGCAGCTCCATGACCTCCAATTTCAAGGCCTCTCAAATGGATGCCCTTTTTAACGTCCACAGTGTGAAAACCACCTTTTTAGGGGCCACCCCCAAGGAGACCGCCATGCTGATCCAGGCGGCTCTGAAAGCCAACCCGGACATCACCCTGGTGCTGCGGTGCATTGATATGGATGCACTGCTTTGTGAGCCGGAACGGATGGGGGCGGAGCCCTCTGCCACCCCCAGCTATCTGTATGACCGGAATCCCTTTAACGATGTAAACTACCTGCTGCGGCGGGAGGTGCTGATGGACCGGGTGCTTGAAAATCACGGCTCCGGCATTACGGATTTTGACACCTATTCCAACTGGCAGTCCTACTGGACCTATGGCATCCACAGTGTGGCCCCGGAGGGGGTACACGTGGAGCCCACGGCCCAGACCAGGCAGTTTACCCAGCAGGAACGGCAGTATATCAAAGAGAACCTGGAACGCCATTACCTGGCCCCGGCAAAGGAGCATCCCGATACGGACTTTTATGTCTTCCTCTCCCCCTACGGCCTGTGCTGGTGGGCGCAGGAATACAGCGACGGCAGCGTGGGCATCTGGGTGGAGCTGCAACAAATCATTGCAGAAACCCTGGTGCCTCAGGAAAACATCCACCTGTTTTCCTACTTTGACCGGTTTGAAATGTTGGAAGACCAGAACAACTACAAAGATCTGACCCACTACGCAGGCTGGATCAACGACTGGATGCTTTCCGCCATGTCCCAGGGCATTGGGGCCGTGACCCTTGAGAATCTGCAAGAGAACTTAAAAATGCAGTACGACTTCTATACAAGCTACGATTATAACCGGCTCAATGACCAGGAGGACTACGGAGACGATCTGCTGGCGGCTCAGAAGTGGAGTCAAAATTAAGAAAAATTATGGTTGACGGACTTGCATTTTTTTCGGTATTATGTTAATCTTATAGGCGACAACACAAATAAAGGAAACCCCGGTTCCGTCGGCGGCTGCGGCAGCAAAGATTTCCTTGTACAGCCGACGGCATATTCCGGGTTTCGTAAAGAGAGGGAAGCACTTTTTATGAATAAACCGGATTTTATCGCCGTCGTCTCCGAGAAAGCGGGGCTGTCCAGAAAGGATACGGAGCGAGTGGTCAATGCGGCTCTGGATACCATTACCGCCGCCCTGGTTGCCGGGGAGAAGGTATCCTTCAGCGGCTTCGGCATCTTTGAGACCAAACGCCGCATGGCCCGGATAGGCCGTGACCCCCACACCAAAGAGCCCATGCAGATCCCCGAGACCCATGTGCCCACTTTCAAGCCCAGCAAAGTCTTGAAAGACACCGTTTCCAAAGGCAGCCTATGAGACTGGACAAGTATTTGAAGGTCTCCCGGCTGATCAAGCGCCGCACCGTCGCCAACGAGGCCTGCGACAACGGGCGCATCAGTGTCAATGGCCGGGTGGTAAAGGCCAGCTACGACGTAAAAGTGGGAGACAAGCTGGAAATCGCCCTGGGAACCAGAACGCTGGCGGTGGAAGTTCTGCAAGTTGCGGAGACCGTGAAAAAAGACGATGCCTGCGGCATGTACAAAGAGTTGTGAGAGGATCGGAAAAAGCTGAGACCAAAGCTTTTTCCGATTTTTCCGCATTTTTCAAAATTTCCTCTTGACAATTTTGGTTTTTTCCGATAAAATATACCGGTCTGCAAAGATGTAGACGATCCTTGCTCCCAACGGCGTTGGGGGCCAAAAGTCCAAAAGGAGGTGCAAACAACATGGCTAAGATCACCGGTAAGTATGAGGTGCTCTACATCATCGACCCTGCTCAGGGCGAAGAGGGCATCGCTGCTCTGGTAGAAAAGTTCAAGGCAATGGTGGAGGCGGAGGGTACTCTGTCCAGCATTGATGAGTGGGGCAAGCGTCGCCTGGCATACCCCATCAATGATCTGATGGAAGGCTACTACGTTCTGATGAACATGGAAGTCAAGCCCGAATTCCCCGCAGAGCTGGAGCGTGTGATGAAGATCACCGAAGGCGTCCTGCGTTGCCTGACCACCGCAGTGGAGGAGTAATTTATGCTCAACCACATTGTCATTATGGGTCGCCTGGTCCGTGACCCGGAGCTGCGTCGCACTGGTAGCGGTGTGGCTGTGGCAAGTTTTCGTGTAGCTGTTGACCGGGACTATGCGCCCAAGGACGGCGGCGAACGGAAGGCCGATTTCATCGATTGCGTTGCTTGGCGGCAGACCGGAGAGTTCATCTCCAAGTACTTCTCCAAGGGCCGCATGATCGTTGTTGACGGTCGTCTGGAAATGCGCGATTGGACCGATAAAGAAGGCAACAAGCGCACATCTGCTGAGGTCGTAGTGACCAACGCCTATTTTGGCGACAGCAAGCGGGATGATTCTTCCAATTCCGGAAGCTACAACGGTGGCAGCTACTCTGCTCCCTCCGGCAACTTTGGCGGCGGCTACTCTGCCCCCTCCAATCCCAGCTACGGCAATTCCTATGCCGCTCCCGCCAGTGCCCCCGCATCCGACTTCTCCATGCTGGAAGATGACGATGCCCAGCTGCCCTTCTGAGAAACTTTTCTACTAGACTTATGAAGGAGGTTATTTCCATGGCTAACGAACAGCGTATGCGTCCCCGCAAGCGTAGAAAGGTCTGCGCTTTCTGCGTGGATAAGGTGACCAGCATTGACTATAAGGACACCGCCAAGCTCCGCCGTTACCTGTCCGAGCGCGGCAAGATCCTGCCCCGCCGTACCACCGGTACCTGCGCAGCTCACCAGCGTGACCTGACCACCGCCATCAAGCGTGCCCGTCAGATCGCCCTGCTGCCCTACGTCACCGACTAATCACTATAAAAGAACAGCTGCTAAGACTCGAAAGGGTTTTAGCAGCTGTTTTTTATTGTTCGATGTACTGGGTTTCTGCTACGTGGTGGATTCCTCCACTCCGGTCGGAATGACACAATGGGGGGACGTTTCTGGTTTTTATCGGAAACGGTTCCGTCCTTTCACGTGCGGAACGGCACATAGGCCGTTCCCTACGGTCTCGCTGATGGGTGGTATTTTTCAACCAAGGGATACTAAGGACGTTTTGGGGCATATAGGAGTGTGTTTCTACGGATTCGCCCTTTGTTTCTAGAATATTTCACGCCGCCCCGCTTCCCTCATCAGTCAGGGCTGCGCCCTGCCAGCTTCCCCAGTGGGGAAGCTTTTGTTCCGGGCTTTGGGGGTGGGTTTTTATCGGGAACAGTTCCGTCCTTAAAGGTGCGGAACGGCACATAGGCCGTTCCCTACATACTTTAACGGACGTGCAGAAATGAACAACGTAGGTCGCCCCAATAATTGTCAATTGTCCATTGTCAATTGGAGGAAACTGTCAACTGTCAACTTAAAAAGCTGTCCACTGTCAACTATCCAAAATTGTCAATTTTGGATCACATGCAGCAGAAGAAATTTCCCCGGCAGCAGAAGATCTGGGCCAGGTAGCACAGGCAGAGGCTGGCGCAGGGGCTGCCGCCCAGGGTGAAGCCCCGGAAGTTTCCGGCGGACTGGCGGTAGGCGGCGTCGCCGTGTTCGATGGCGTTCAGGGCCTGCAAGTATTCCTGATTGTCCGGCTCCATGGAGACGGCTCTGCGGATGTGCTCCAGGGCCGTAACCTGGTTTCCAAGGCCCTGGTTGGCCAGGGCTGAAAGATAATACCAGCGGGCATTCTTCTTGTCACAGTTCTGCAAGGCGTTGACAGCCTCCTGGTAGCGGCCATAGCGGATGTACTGCTGGGCCGCCTGCTGGTAGGTGTCCTGGGTCTGGGTGCGCTGGGAATAGCTGCCGGTAAAGGGGTCATAGCCCTGGCCGAAGGGGTCGTAGCCGCCGCCAAAGGGATTGTAGCCCCCAAAGGGGCCGTAGCTGCCGTAGGGGTTCTGCCCTGCCCCGGACTGGCCGGGCTGGCCCCGGTATTTTTCCGGGTTCTTGATGCGGTCGTAGGCCTCGTTGACCTCCTGCATCTTCCGGGCCGCTTCCGCATCTCCGGGGTTCAAATCCGGGTGGTATTTCTTTGCCAGGCGGCGATACGCCTGCTTGACTTCCTCGTCAGAAGCCCCCGGCTCCAGGCCGAGTACGCTATAGGGTTCCATGGTCGCTGCCGCCTTCTTTCCTGTATTTCTGCCGGTACGGCACCCAGACACCGCTGTAAAGAATGTTATCCAGCAGTGCCTTGTCCTGTACCAGGGGTAATCGTTCGTAAGCATCGGTACACCGGGCCATGGTCAGAGAGAAAATCTGCTCCCAGTCCACCGTCAGGCCCAGGGTGGGGTTATAACTGCCCTCTTTCTCATCCTCCGGGGCATCCAGCACCGCATCCATCAGATAGATGAACCGGCCCAGAGCCATGCCCAGCTGCCGCAAATCATCTTCCCAAAGGTCTTCTTGCCAGACAAAAAGCTCTGCCATCAGTTGCCCAAAAAGCCCGGCGGGCAGGTCCGGGTTCTGGCAATGTTCCTCTTCCAGCCGGTTCAGTTCCCCCAGGCACCGCTCCAAAACGGCGCACTGGCGGGGGTAGCTGTCACGGATGCGGCCATAGTCCCCTTCCAGGGCCTTTGCCAGCATCCGGGCCGGGGTGCTGTGGTCATCCTTCCAGTCGTCCAGGCATTTTTGGTATGCCAGGGCCACGTTCATCTGGGCGGTATACCGGATGACAGGGCTGTCCGTCCAGGGTCTGGGGAGCAGCGGATGGGGCAGGCACCGGTTTTTACCCTGATGCTCCTCCGGCTCATACAGGCTTTGCAGCAGCAGGGCCAGAAAGGCCATGTCATATCTCAGGCCCAGTCGGGCCAGATGGGAGCAGTCTTTGCCAATGTTCCGGCAGATGCCACAGTAAACGCTGCCGTAGCGGTCCTTTTGCTCCTGGGTCAGCTCCCCCAGGTTTGCCGTAATATAGCCAAACAAAAAACCGCCTTCTTTCCGAATGTATGAAGTAAGGAAGCTCTGATTAAATCGGCAAGAGCTGACGGCGAAAGATTTTGCTTCCAGGCGAGGTTTGGAAAATGAGGGAATACTTTGTGTATTTCCCATTTTTCAAACCGCAGACTGGGGGCAAAAGATTCGCAGCTCAGCCGCAGACGATTTATTCAGAGTTTCCTTAATATATCAAAAAGCTGTGAACAGGCCGTAAACGAACCTCAAATTTTCTGCAAATCTCCGGTCTGTTTCTTCCGGCGGCGGGCCAGCAGCATATTGAGGGCCGCACCGTAAAACAGGATGCTGACACAGAAATACAGCCACAGCATACAGATGGCCACAGTATACACGGAGCCATAGATATTGGAAATTCTGGAGTAATGGGTCACATAAATGGAGTAAGCCCAGGAATACACCGTCCACCCCACGGCGGAAAAAACCGCCCCAGGAAGACTCTCCCAAAAGCCGTTGCGGCTGTTGGGCAGCACCATGTAAATGGCGGTAAAGAGCAACACCTGCACCGCCAGCAAAAACGACCTGCGCAGGTTCAGTACGTCCACGAAAAACATGATAATGGGGCTGTCAATGCCGTAGAGCAGGTCCATCAGGGTATTGCCGAAAACATGGAGCACCAGGGTCAAAACCAGCACAATGAGGAACAGCAGCGCGTAGACCACGCTGATGCCCCGGGTATAGGCATAGCCCCGGTCTTCCTCTACCCCATAGACGGCATTCAGGCCGTTGAGCAGTCCGTAGACCCCCTTGCTGGAAAACCAAAGGAGGGTCAGCAGGGACAGCCCCGCCATGGTGGAGGAGGAATTGCTGTAGGTACTGACAACCAGCTCCTGAATGCTGTCCATCACGGCAGCGGGGAGAATATTCTCCAAAACCCCCATGAGATCCGTCACAGACAGGCCTGTAAAGCGCAAAGAGTTTAATACCAGCAGCAGGGCCGGAAAGGCCGACACCACCAGGAAGTAGGCCCCGTAGCCTGCCCGCAGGGGGATATTCAGTTTTGAGATAGCCTTCCAGGCCCCCAGGCTCTTTCCGATCAGCCCGCCTTCCGGCAGTTCCTTCATACCGTTGCCCCCTTTTAACAAAAATAAAAATCAATTGAGGCTGTTAAGCTATTTTCGCCAAGGAAACAGACTTAACAGCCCCATAAAAAGCATTATTCCGCGGAGATCATGTAGTAATACACAGGCTGTCCGCCGTTGATCAGGTTGACCTCGGCCTCAGGGCAGATGTGGGTAAAGAGATCTGCTGCCTTCTGGGCATGGCGTTCCTTGGTATCCGCACCATAGTAGATAGTCACGAACTCCCGTCCGTCATCCCGGACTTTTTCTGCCAGGGCTTTCAGAAGCACCGTAATGTCCTTGCTGGTGCCGAACAGGCCCTTGCCGTCCATGGCCAGGTAATCGCCCTCATGGATGTCGTAGCCGTCAAAATCGGAGTTCCGGGCGGCGTAGGTGATCTGCATGGTCTCTACAGAGGACAGCACATCGGTCATGGCTTGGGTGTTGTCCTCCACGGTTCCCTCAGGGTCAAAGCTCAGCATGGCCGTCACGCCCTGGGGCACGGTCTTGCTGGGAATGACCACCACATTCTTGGGAGACAGGGCATTGACCTGCTCGGCGGCCATGATGATGTTCTTGTTGTTGGGCAGAACCAGCACCGTTTCCGCAGGAACCTTGTTCACAGCTTCCAGAATGTCCTGGGTGCTGGGGTTCATGGTCTGGCCGCCGGAAATGATCTGGTCAACCCCCAGATTCATAAACACATCCGCAAGGCCCGCACCGGCGCAGACGGAAACCACGCCAATGGGCTTCTCCGGCTCCGCAATTTTGGGAGCGGTGTCCTTTTCCTCGCTGAGCACCTTTTCCGTGTGCTGCAAGCGCATGTTCTCCACCTTGACGGTGATGAAGTGGCCGTATTCAATAGCCTCATGGAGGGCCTTGCCGGGGTCGTTGGTGTGGACATGGACCTTGATGATCTCATCGTCGTCCACCATGACCAGGCTGTCGCCCAGGCTATTGAGGAACGCCCGGAGCTTTTCCGGGTCATTTTTGTTCTCCCGACCGATGATAAACTCGGTGCAGTAGGTGAAGGTAATGTCCTCGGTGTTAAAGTCGGAGAAGTTGGCAGCCTCCTTGGGGCTGTCAGCGCCGCCCTCCGGCACCACCACATTCTGGCCCCGCAGAGCGGCCAGCATGGCTTCCAGTGCCAGCACCCAGCCCTTGCCGCCGGCATCCACCACACCGGCCTTTTTGAGGACGGGGTTCATATTCATGGTATCGGCCAGGGCCACCTTGGCTTCTTCCAAAGCGGCCTCCAGGGCAGTTTCTACGGAATTGTCCTGCTGGGCCTTTTCCTGCGCCTTGGCGGCGGCCAGACGGGAAACCGTCAGAATGGTGCCCTCGGCGGGCTTCATAACGGCCTTGTAGGCAGCATCCACGCCCTGCTGCAAGGCATCGGCCCACAGCAGGCCGTCACAGGTATCGTGGCCCTTCATGGCCCGCTTGATGCCCTTAAAGAGCAGGGACAGAATGACACCGGAGTTGCCCCGGGCACCCCGCAGGGTGGCAGAGGCAGCGATTTTGGCGGTGGCGTAGAGGTCGGGTTCCTCCGCGGCCCGCAGATCCGCCGCGGCGGCATGGATGGTCATGGACATATTGGTGCCGGTGTCTCCGTCGGGCACGGGGAACACGTTCAGCTCGTTCAGATCCTGCTTGTGGATCTCGATTGAGGCGGCTGCGCTGAGGATCATCCGCCTCAGTTCAGCCCCAGAAATGGTCTGCAATTGATTACACCTCCGAAAATTAACCGATCATCATGGAATCGATATAGACATTCACCGCACGAACCTGGGTGCCGGTACATTTGGTCACCACATAGCGCACCTCAGAAATGATTGAGGTGCCCACGGCAGACAAATTCACGCCGTTGTCCACAATGATGTGCAGGTCGATGGAAATGGAGTCATCGTCATTAAAGGTCACACGGACACCTTTATCCACAGACTCCTTCCGCAGCAGACGGTAAACGCCGTCCTTCACGCTGCGGGCCGCCATACCCTTGACACCGAAGCAATTGGATGCCGCCGTACCCACGATGCCGGTATACACGCCGGTGGACACGTTGACACTTCCGTTTTCATTTTCATGACGGATCATAGTGAATCCTCCTTTTATAAAGTCGTAAGAAAGGCCCCTGGGGTCTTCCCGTTACACCATGCTTTCTTCCCAGCACTCAGGAGCGGTCAGGCCCATCATCTTTACAACGGTGGGGGCGACGTTGGCCAGGCCAAAGTGGCCGTCCTTGATGTGCCAAACGTGGTCCTTATCATAGATGATAAAGGGCACGGGGTTCAGGGAGTGGGCAGTACGTACAGAGGTCTTGCCCTTCTTGGTCTCGGTCATCTGGTCGGCATTGCCGTGGTCCGCAGTGACCAGCACGGTGTAGCCGTACTTGTCGGCGGCTTCCAGAATGGCTTTCAGGCCGCTATCCACACACTCCATGGCGTAAACCACCGCATCATACACGCCGGTGTGGCCCACCATGTCGCCGTTGGGGTAGTTGCAGCGGAGGAACTGGAACTTGTGGGATGCCATGTTCTCCACCATCTTCTCGGTGATCTCCTTGGACTTCATGGCAGGCGCCTGCTCAAAGGGTATCACATCAGAGGGAACTTCTTCGTAAACTTCCAGGTTCTCGTCCACCTTGCCGGAGCGGTTGCCGTTCCAGAAGTAGGTCACGTGGCCGAACTTCTGGGTCTCGGACAGGGCGTACTCGTGGATACCGGCGGCGCAAAGCACCTCGGTCAGGGTGTTCTTGATGACAGGGGGCTGTACCAGGTAGTCGGTGGGGATCTTCAGGTCGCCGTCGTATTGCAGCATACCGGCAAAGAGGACGCCGGTGTAGTTGCCCCGGTCAAACTTGTCAAAGTCCTTCCGGTCAAAGGCCAGGGAAATCTCCTGGGCGCGGTCACCCCGGAAGTTGAAGAGGATCACGCTGTCGCCGTTTTCGATCTTGGCAACGGGGGCACCGTTCCGGGCCACCACAAAGGCGGGCAGGTCCTGGTCGATGCAGCCGGTTTCGGCACGGTAGGTCTCAATGGCTTCCTTGGCGGAGGCGAACTGACGGCCCTGGCCCTCCACATGGGTGTGCCAGCCGGCCTCTACCATGGGCCAGTTGGCTTCGTAGCGGTCCATGGTGATCTTCATACGGCCACCGCCGGAGGCAATGGCATAGTCACAGCCCTCGGTGTTCAGCTCTTTCAGCACATCTTCCAGCTGGGCCACGTACTCCAAGGCAGAGGTGGCGGGTACGTCACGGCCATCCAGCAGGATGTGGCAGTAGACCCGCTTGGCACCCTCTTTGTGGGCCTGGCGCAGCATGGCGATCAGGTGGGCAATGTTGGAATGGACGTTGCCGTCAGACAGCAGCCCCAGGAAATGCAGGGCCTTGCCGGAAAGGGCGTTGGAGAGCAGCTTCTTCCAGGTCTCGGACTGATACAGAGCACCGGACTCAATGGACTCGCTGACCAGCTTTGCACCCTGGGAGTAGATCTGGCCGCAGCCCAGCGCATTGTGGCCGACTTCGGAGTTGCCCATGTCGTCATCGGTGGGCAGACCGACGGCGGTGCCGTGGGCTTTCAGATAGGTATGGGGGCAGGTGGCCAGCAGGGAATCCAGAGTGGGGGTCTTGGCGTTCTTTACAGCATCGCCGCTGCCGCCGTCACCCTTGCCGACACCGTCCATGATCACCAGTACAATGGGTTTTTCCATAATGAAATAATACCTCCAATATTTTTATTGTGGTCAGGTTTCTTTAAAAAGGCATTCTACCAGTTGTATTATTTTACAACAGAACGGCAGAACTTACAACTCTTTTTTTATTTTTTCCGTTACAAACAAAAATACCTCCGGGAATCCCCGGATTTGGGGTGATATTCCCGGAAGTATTAAAATTCTGTGAAGCGGCCGGTCTGGTAGTTTCCTTAGCGGCTGTATTTGCCGCGCCGCTTTTTACCTTGTTTCCTGCCGAAAATCAGGAATCCAAAGCCCACCAGTGACAGGGTCAGGCCAATGAGGGCCAGTCCCACCCCGGCACCGCCGGACTTTTTGGGCGCCTCCGTCACTTCCGTGGGGAAGGTATAGGGGAAGGTCGTTTCTTCCGTGGTGGGGGCTAAGGTGGTGGGAACAGTGGTAGGCTCCGTAGTAGGAGCGGTGGTGGGGGCAGTAGTGGGGGCCGTGGTGGGCTCCGTTGTAGGGGCGGTAGTGGGTTCCGTAGTTGCCTCGGTGGTTGCCTCGGTGGCCTCGGTGGTCTCCTGCGGGGTATAGGGGTCTTTGCCCTCAGAATCCAGAAACTCGATACGGCCATGGAAGGCTTCTTCCAGCTGCTGGATAAGGGTCACCGGCCAGGGGCTTTTGGCGGGGAAATAAATTTTGGTGTTGGTATCCCAGAGGCAATTGAGTTTGAAGGAGGGGAAAGGGCCCTCGCAGTGGATGGCGGTGAGATTTTTACAGCTGTGCAGGCTGTTTTCTCCAAAAATCCGGAAAGTAGAGGGCAGATGAATGGATGTGAGGCCATCGCAATCCTCAAAGCTGTGTTCCCCCAGGGTATGGAGGGCAAAGCCAAAATCCACTTCCGTAATGTTGTCGCAGTCCTGGAAGGCATAGGCCCCCACCGTGGTCACATTGCCGGAGAGCACCACCTTGGTAATGGCATCCTTACTCCCCTGCCAGGGTGCGCCGCCCTGGGCAAAATCCTCCATAGGTCCGTTGCCGGAAATGGTCAGCGTCCCCTCTTCCAGTGTCCAGCTCATCCCCTCCCCGCAGGTGCCGGACAAGACTTCCGCCCCGGCACCCACCGGCAGTACCAGCAGCACCAGGAAGCAGACAAGGATCGTATAGATTCGTTTCATAAGTACCTTCCTTTCAGGTCAACGAAGAAAGTTGACAGTGGACAGTTTTTTCCAATTGACAATGGACAATTAACAATTTTTGGGAGCGACCAACGTTGTTCGTTTCTGTACATCCGTTAAAGTATGTAGGGAACAGCTGGGAAATTGACAATTGACAATTGACAATTGTCAATTATTGAAGCAACCAACGTTGTTTATTTGTATCCGTCCGTTAAAGTATGTAGGGAACGGCCTATGTGCCGTTCCGGGGGCGTAGCGAATATAACTTCTGTGGACAAAACGAAACCACCGACATGTCATTCCGAGCGAAACGCAGTGAGCCGAGGAATCTTCCCAAGTGGCTGATTTTATCTTGTGGTGGTTCATCCTCCAACGTGATGGATTCCTCCACTCCGCTTGCGCTCAAGGCCTGAATGACAGAATGGGGGACACTTCTGTTTTTTATCAGTAACAGTTCCGTTCTTCAACGTGCAGAACGGCACATAGGCCGTTCCCTACGGTTTCGCTGGTGGGTGGGCGTTTTCAACCAGGGTATTCTAAGAACGTGGGTATATGGGGTTATGTTTCTACGGATTCTCCTACAGTTTCTAGAGTGTTTTACGTACCCCGCCCCTCATCAGTCAGGGCTGCGCCCTGCCAGCTTCCCCGTGGGGGAAGCTCTTGTACCGGGCTTTGGGGTACCGTGGTTTATCGGTAACGGCTCCGTCCTTCAACGTGCGGAACGGCACACAGGCCGTTCCCTACGGTTTCGCTGATGGGTGAATTCTTTAACCACCGTCTTCTAAAAACGAACACGTCCGTCCCCCAAAAATTGTCAATTGTCAATTTAAGGAAAACTGTCAACTGTCAACTGTAAACTGTCAACTATCCCCCCGCCTAATTCATCGTCCCCTCCGCTCTTGAGAACAGGGCGTTGACCCGTTGCCGCAGGGCCGTGGCTTCCGGGGTGTCGGAGGTGCCGTAGCGTTCCACCCATTCTTTGGAGGCCTCCTGGGCCTGCTTCAAAGTGGTCATGTCCAGGCTCAGGTCTGCCACCCGGAAGGTGGGGAGACCGGACTGGCGGGAGCCGAAAAAGTCGCCGGGGCCACGAAGCCGCAGGTCCTCCTCGGCAATGCGGAAGCCGTCATTGGTTTTGCACAGGGCTCTCAGCCGATTGACGGTCTCAGGGTTGCGGTTATGGGTGGTGAGGATGCAGTAGCTTTTGGCACTCCCCCGGCCCACCCGGCCCCGGAGCTGGTGCAGCTGACTCAGGCCGAACCGGTCCGCATCCTCAATGACCATCAAAGTGGCGTTGGGCACGTCCACCCCCACCTCAATGACCGTGGTGGCCACCAATACATCCGCTTCTCCCCGGGCAAAGGCCGCCATGGTTTGCTCCTTTTCTGCGCCCTTCATCTGGCCGTGGAGCAGGGTCACCCGCAAATCCGGGAATACGGTCTTTTGCAGGGTCTCCGCCCAGACAGAGGCCGCTTTGATGCCCAGGTCCTGGTTTTCCTCCACCGCCGGACACACCACAAAGCACTGGTTTCCCTGGGAAACGTGCTTGCGGATAAAAGCGTTGATCCGCGCCCGGTAGCTCTCCCCTACCAAAAAGGTATCCACACTTTGCCGCCCGGGGGGCAGTTCATCCAATACGGAAACTTCCAAATCACCGTACATCAGCAGGGCCAAAGTTCTGGGGATGGGCGTGGCGGACATGACCAGCAGATGGGGGTCATGTCCCTTGGCGGACAGGCGGCTGCGCTGGTCCACGCCGAACCGGTGCTGTTCATCGGTGATGACCAGGCCCAACCTTGAAAAGGCGGTGCTTTCGGAAATCAGGGCATGGGTACCCACCGCAACGGCCGCCTCGCCGGAGGCCAGTTTTTCCCGGACCAGCCGTTTTTCCTTGGGGGTCTGGGAACCGGTCAGCAGCACCACGGAAATACCCAGAGGGGCAAAGAGCTTTTGAAAAGAGGCGTAGTGCTGCTCTGCCAGAATTTCCGTGGGGGCCATCAGGGCGGTCTGGAAGCCGTTTTTCGCCGTGCAATAGGCTGCGGCGGCAGCCACCATGGTCTTACCGCTGCCCACATCTCCCTGAACCAACCGGTTCATGGGCGTCCCCTTGCCAAAGTCCCGGAGAATTTCTCCAATAGCCCGGTTCTGGGCACCGGTGAGCCGGAAAGGCAGGCTATTCTCAAAGGGTTCCAAGTCCAAATTTTCATAAGGGGCCGTCTTTTTGGCCTCTCTTGCCGCCCGCATCAGGGCGAGCCCTGCGGAGAAGACGAAAAACTCCTCAAAAATCAGCCGCCGCTTGGCGTTCTCCGCCATTTCCCAGGATTCCGGGTCATGGATGGCGGTATAGGCCTGAGCCGCCGGAAGAATATGAAATTCCTCCAAAATCTCCCGGGGCAGCACCTCCTGGGGCGGGTCACACAGGGCCAGGGCCTGACGGATGAGTTTGGTCATGGCGGCGTTGTTGACTCCCGCAGTCAGCGGGTAGATGGGCATGATCCGCCGGGTGGTCACCGCCGGGGCATCCGCCGCCTCAAAAATAGGGTTCGTCATGCCGTAGCCGCTGTAATCCCCTGAAACGGCACCGTAAAAAATATATTCCCTGCCGTATTGCAGATTCTCCGCGGCAAACTTGGAGTTAAAGAAGGTCAGCTGGATGCGCCCGGAGTGGTCTGCAACCGTCACCCGGGTCAGATCCAGTCCCTTGCGGATATGGGCCGTTCTGGGGGTGGACATGACCACGCCCCGGAAGCAGGCCGGTTCATCCACCTGCAACAGGCCAATGGGCACCATGCGGGTCCGATCCTCATAGCCCCGGGGAAAATGGCAGATGAGATCTCCCAGGGTGTAGATGTTTAAGTTTTCCAGCTGCTTGGCCCGGGCAGGGCCAACGCCTTTCAGGCTCGTTACAGGGTCTTGCAGTCTTGCCATAGGTCACCTCCGCAAAAAATGAAAAAACTCCCTCCAAGCAACGCTCGGAAGGAGATATTTTCAGAGAACTCAGGCCAGCTTGTTCAGCTTCAGGGTCATGCTGCTCTTCTTCCGGGCAGCGTTGTTCTTGTGCAGAAGACCCTTACCAACCGCCTTGTCCACGGACTGAACAGCAACAGTGTAGGCTTCCTGAGCAGCGGTCTTGTCACCACCGACCACAGCGGCCTCAAACTTCTTCAGGTTGGTCTTCAGAGCGGACTTGTCGGCCTTATTCTTCTCATAAGCGACTTTGGAAGAAATGACATCCTTCTTAGAGGACTTGATGTTGGGCATTGATTACACCTCCTCACAGCAGTATTTCATACAGTCCCGTATTATAACGGAAAACCCGTCTAAAATCAACCCTTTTTTGAAAAAATTTCTTTCCGGGCCAAAAAGCCGCCCCGCCCAGGGGCAGGTAACGCTGTCAAGGCCAAAATTTTTCACAAAAACAGAGGCCACGTCAAAATGCTCAGAACCGCTAAAAGTTACGAAAGTGTATCATTTTGGAAAAGTTTTATGTAACTTCCCTGTCTTTTCTCCACAGGGCTGTTGGATTGTGGATAAGTCCTGTGGAAAAGTCTGTGGAGAATGTGGAAAACTTTGATTTCTCCACAGCTTTTTCTGTCTGGCCCTGCCGGGGCAGCCTGTGAAAAAACTTCGTCATAAAAGGGCAAACATCCACCCTACAGCGACACCCCCCGCCGCTGTTCTTTCCCGGCTCCCCGGGGCGCAACCCACGAATCCCAGCGAAAAGATTTGATTTTCCCCCCTGCCGACTTTGTGCATCCTGGGGCTTTTTGAAGAAGGGGAAAAATTTTTGTGAATTCCTCCAAATTTTTCTCCGTATGACCGGGGCCGCCTCCGGGGATACTAAGGTTGCGCCCAGCCCTTTGGAGGGACTGGGTATACCCATCTTATGGACAGGAGGACTTCCATGCAGGGGAAAGTAGAGATCTGCGGCATCAGCACCTCCCAGCTGCAAGTGCTGAGCACCCAGGAGACCACCACCTTGCTGCAGCGCTGCCAGCAAGGGGACGAGGAAGCAAGGCAAAAGCTCATTGAGGGCAACCTGCGACTGGTGCTTTCGGTGATCCAGCGATTCGACAAGCGGGGGGAAAGCCCCGACGATTTGTTCCAGGTTGGCTGCATCGGCCTGATGAAAGCCATTTCCAATTTCGATACTTCTAAAATGGTAAAATTTTCCACTTACGGGGTTCCTATGATTGCCGGAGAGGTCCGCCGGTATTTGCGGGACAACAGCGTGCTCCGGGTTTCCCGGTCCATTCGGGATGTGGCCTACCGGGTGCTGCAATGCAAGGAGGCCATGACCGCAAAGCTGGGCCGGGAGCCCGGTCTGGAGGAAATCGCCCAAGCGCTGGAACTGAGCCGCCAGGAGGTCAGTCAGGCCCTGGATGCGGTCTGCGCCCCGGTGAGCCTGTATGACAGCGTGTATGCCGACGGCGGCGACCCCCTGACCATTATGGACCAGGTGCAGGACACCAAAAATACGGAGCCCAACTGGATGGAGCACATCACCCTTGCCAACGCCTTCCGGCGGCTTTCCAGCCGGGAAAAGGAGATCCTCAGCCTGCGATTTTACCACAGCAAAACCCAGATGGAGGTGGCGGGGAAGCTGGGCATCTCCCAGGCCCAGGTATCACGCCTTGAAAAAGGGGCCATTGCCGCCATGCGCAAGTCCATCAGCATCCATGTATCATAGCTTCTCCCCCGAGGGCATATGCTTGGAGGAACCCCCGGAGGAGGAATGGTCATGGGCATTAAATTTACACAGCTTCAGTGCAAGGAAGTGATCTGTGTTTCCGACGGCGCAAGGCTTGGCTATATTGCAGACATTGTGGCAGAGGTGCCCCAGGGCATCATTGCCGCCATTGTGGTGCCGGGAAAGCCCAGGCTCTGGGGCATTGCAGGGCAAAAGGAGGACTATGTGATCCCCTGGGCCTGTGTCAAAAAAGTGGGGCCGGACATTGTGCTGGTGGACATCCGGCCCCAGGACTGCCGGGTGCCCCGGCCAAAACCCAAGTTTCCCCTGTAGGCACGCTACTAATATATACTTGTGCGGTTTATACAAAATAAAATCGGACGGTTCTACAATATTTCTTTCTTTTTTCGAAAAAATAGCTTGCAAATTTTTGATTCTTTGGCTATAATATCTCGGCATGGGTTTATGCCCATAGCTTCAAAAAACCACACACCCGGGGATCGGAATGCCCAGGTGCCCCTTTGGGGCGGGGATTCCGGGATGATCGGGGTGGAGGAAAAACAAAAGGAGAACTGTAAAAATGGCTGTCGTATCTATGAAGCAACTGCTGGAGGCAGGCGTTCACTTCGGTCACCAGACCCGTCGTTGGAACCCCAAAATGGCCCCCTACATCTACACCGAGCGCAATGGTATCTATATCATTGACCTGCAGAAGACCGTAAAGAAGCTGGAAGAAGCTTACAACTTCGTTCGTGATACTTCCGCTAACGGTGGCAACATCCTGTTTGTGGGCACCAAGAAGCAGGCCCAGGATGCCATCAAGGAAGAAGCTGCCCGTTGCGGCGGTTACTACGTCAACGCCCGTTGGCTGGGCGGTATGCTGACCAACTTCCGCACCATGCGCACCCGTATCGACCGTCTGGCTCAGCTGAGAAAGATGGAAGAAGACGGCACCTTCGCCATGCTGCCCAAGAAGGAAGTCATCAAGCACCAGGCTGAAATCGAAAAGCTGGAGAAGTACCTGGGCGGCGTGAAGGAAATGAAGAAGCTGCCCGCCGCTCTGTTCATTGTTGACCCCCGGAAGGAGCGCAATGCCATCGCTGAGGCCCGCAAGCTGAACATCCCCATTGTTGCCATTGTGGACACCAACTGCGATCCCGATGAGATCGACTACGTGATCCCCGGCAACGATGATGCCATCCGTGCCATCCGTCTGATTGCCGCTGCCATGGCCAACGCTGCCATCGAGGGCCGTCAGGGTGAGGATACCGCTGTGGCAGAGGCTGCTCCCGCTGCCGAAGCCGCTGAATAATCCCGAATACACTTTAGGAGGATATCAAAATGGCTTTTACTGCTCAGGACGTTAAGAAGCTGCGTGAAATGACCAACGTGGGCATGATGGACTGCAAGAAGGCACTCCAGGCCTGCGATGGCGATATGGATAAGGCTGTTGACTGGCTCCGTGAAAAGGGTCTGGCCAAGGCTGCCAAGAAGGCTGACCGTGTTGCCGCTGAGGGCGTTGCTTACGCCACCGTGGTAGACGGTGTGGGCGTTGTGATCGAGGTCAACTCCGAGACCGACTTTGCTGCCAAGACCGATGCTTTCCTGGATCTGGTAAAGAACCTGGCTGAGGTCGTTGCCAAGCAGAACCCCGCCGATGTGGAAGCCCTGAAGGCTTGCACCTACCCCAACTCCAACCTGACCGTCACCGAGATCATGCAGGAGAAGGTCATGTCCATCGGTGAGAACATGCAGATCCGCCGCTTTGCCCGCTTCCCCGAGAACACCTCTGTTGCCTACGTTCACGCTGGCGGCACCCACGGCGTTCTGGTGAACCTGGCCGTAGAAGGCGGCATCGATGCTACCGAGATCGGCAAGAACGTTGCCATGCAGATCGCTGCCATGAACCCCAAGTACTGGGACAAGTCCCTGGTTCCCCAGGCTGACGTGGACCACGAGCTGCAGGTTCAGGTTGCTCTGATGGACAACGATCCCAAGATGGCCTCCAAGCCCGCTCAGGTGAAGGAGAAGATCGCTGCCGGTAAGATGAACGCTTTCTTCAAGGACAACTGCCTGCTGCAGCAGGAATTCGTCCGCTCTGACCTGTTCCAGGGCAGCGTGGAAGGCTACATCGCCGATGCTGCCAAGAAGCTGGGCGGCAAGGTGACCTTCGTTGATGCTATCCACTACGTAAAGGGTGAGGGCATCGAGAAGAAGGTTGACGACTTCGCCGCTGAGGTCGCCGCGCAGATTTCCGCTGCCGGCAAGTAATTTTTCCAAACGCCAATCCCTGCCCAATGCTTTTTGGGCAGGGATTTTGTTATAACGAAAGGACAGAGTATAATGGACCAGACGAAACTACAGAATCTTCTTGTCGCCATGAACCAGGCCGGTGTCCCCCAGATGGTGATCTCCGACCCGGCCATGATCCTTTATCTCACCGGGGTTTCCATGGAGCCCGGGGAGCGGATGCTGGTATTGGTGCTGCGCACGGACGGGAAACACCGGTTCTTTATCAACGAGCTGTTCCCCCAGACCCGGGAGCTGGGTGCGCCCATTACCTATTACAATGACACCCAGGACGGCGTGGCTCTCATGGCCCAGGCCCTGCTTCCCGGGCAGACCGTAGCCATCGATAAGATTTGGCCCGCCCGGTTCCTGCTGCGGCTTCAGGAGCTTCACAGCGGCAAGTGCATCAACGCCTCCCCCATTGCAGACGGGGTTCGGGCCATCAAGACCCCGGAGGAGCAGGAGAAAATGCGCAGGGCCTCCCGGCTCAACGATGGGGTCATGGCCAAAATCGTGGCCGCCGCCAGTGAAAGCCACACGGAAACGGAGCTTTCCGAGCTGCTGCTGCAATACTATCTGGAAGCGGGCTGTGAAGGCTACTCCTTCTCCCCCATTACCGCCTTCGGCGGCAACGCCGCAGACCCCCACCATGTTACGGATGGCACAACGGGCAAGCGTGGGGACTGCCTGGTGCTGGACATCGGCGGCAAAAAGGACAACTACTGCTCCGACATGACCCGCACCGTCTTTTTAGGAGAAGTCAGCCCCCGGCAGCGGGAGATTTACGAAATTGTCAAGGAAGCCAACCGCCTGGGCATTGCCGCCGCCAAACCCGGCAACCGCATGTGCGATGTGGACAAGGCCGCCCGGGACTACATCACCCAACAGGGCTACGGCCCCTACTTCACCCACCGCACCGGCCACTCCATCGGCCTGGAAGTCCACGAAACGGGAGACGTTTCCGCAGTCAACGAAGCCATCATTCAGCCAGGCCAGTGCTTCTCTGTAGAGCCGGGCATTTACCTCCCTCAGGAGGGCATCGGCGTGCGCATTGAGGATCTGGTACTCATCACCGAAACCGGCTGTGAAGTGCTGAACCACTACCCCAAGGAGCTGACGGTGATCCCCTACTTGGATAATTGACAATGGACAATTGACAATTGACAATTTTTTATAGTTGACAGTGGACAGTTGACAGTTATTGTGGCAACCGGCGTTGTTCATTTTAATTCATTCGTTCAAGTATGCAGGGAACGGCCTGTGTTCCGTTCCGCTGCGTGGCAATTATAACCCGTGTAAATGAAACAAAACCGCCCCCCGATTATGTCATTCCGAGCGAACGCAGTGAGTCGAGGAATCTTCCCGAGTGGCATATTTTACCTTGTGTTGGTACATTTCTGACACGTGGTGGATTCCTCCACTCCGCTTACGCTGCGGTCGGAATGACATAGTGGGGGACGTTTCTGTTTTTTTTCGGTAACGGTTCCGTCCTTTCGGGTGCGGAACGGCACATAGGCCGTTCCCTACGGTTTCATCCAGCTGCTCTTTTCCTAGGGAAACTCTGAATAAATCGTCTGCGGCTGAGCGGCGAATCTTTTGTTCCCAGGCTGCAGTTTGAAAAATGGGAAATACATACAGTATTCCCTCATTTTCCAAACCGTGCCTGGAACCAAAATCTTTCGCCGTCAGCTCTTGCCGATTTAATCAGAGCTTCCCTAGATTTTTGAAAATTTTCCAAAAAGATGCAACACTTTCTCCTTTTTTGCGTTATGATAGTTGAAGAGAAAGAAAGGAGGTGCCTGAGATGGAGGATGAGCAGATTTTGAATCTGTATTTTTCCCGCTCAGAGCAGGCCATTGGGGAGACCGCCGGAAAATATGGGCCCTATTGTCATTCCATTGCTTTCCATGTGCTGGAAAATATGGAGGATGCGGAGGAATGTGTCAGCGATACCTGGCTTGCGACCTGGAATGCCATTCCGCCCAAAAGGCCTTCGCCTCTTTCCGCGTTTTTGGGCCGGATCACCCGGAATCTATCCATTGACCGATGGCGCAGAAGCCGGGCCGTGAAGCGGGGCGGCTGTCAGATGGAGCTGGCACTGGAGGAGCTGAAGGACTGCGTCTCCGGGGCCGGGTCGCTGGAAAGTGACCTGATCCGCCGGGAGACCCTGGGGGCGGTGAATCGCTTTTTGGGAGAACTCACCGCAGTGGAGCGAAATGTGTTCTTGTGCCGGTACTGGTACCTGGAATCCTCCCGGGAGATCGGGGAACATACCGGCTTTTCCCTGGCCAAGGTGCGCTCCATGCTGCACCGCATTCGTGGAAGACTGGATACATACCTGGAAAAGGAGGGGCTGGGATGACGGAACTGGAGTTTTTGGAGCTGCTGAGCGATGTGCATGGGGGCTACATCCGTCAGGCGGATGCCTTTCGGCAGGGCCAGCTTCGAATTGGGAAAAAGAAGCACCCCATGGTCACCGCCCTGCAAATTTTATCCACCGCGGCCATGTTCGTGGCGATCCTGGGAGCGGGGTATCTGGGTCTTTGCAGTCAGATGAAAATGGCTGCGCAGAAGCCGGACCGGGAATCCACGGTCATGGCCACCGGAAGTGAAGCCATGGACACAGGGACGGACTGGCAGCTTGCAGTCCTGGGGGATGAACTGCCGTTTTACGATCTGGAAAATGAGAACAGCGTGACCCTTTCTCAATTCTGTGAGAACCTGTCCCAGGCCATGGGCACAGAAGAAGCGCCAAAGCCGGACCGGTATGCCTCCCTGGATCTGGACGGCGACGGCCAGAAGGAGCTGGTGGTGGAGTTCCGGGGAACCGGCGACCTGCCCAGGCTGGTATTGGGCTATTTTGACGGTGAACTGAGGGGTTCTATTTATTATAACCGCCAGATGGATCAGATCAAGGAGGATGGCACCTTCTATTATTCCGGCGGCATTGGAAACCGGGGTTGGGCAAGGCTTCAGAAATTCGACGGCCATTGGGTCGAGGAAGATCTGGAGGGAGACTATTTCAGTTTGCCGGATACGCTGTGGACACAGTGGGTGCCTCAGGACACCGAAACGGAGCCGGAGGCAACAGATGATACCGAGAAAGTTCCATCGGAGCTGCATTTGACATACTGGAAAGATGGAGCGCTCTCTTCCGTTCCGGCGGACCTATTCATTGGTGAGGGCTTCTTCCTGTACGTTCCCCGGGAAGGATGGGTACACGAGGTCCTGGATTACCACGGCACGACCGCGGACCGCTGGGTCTGCGGGGAGGAGACCTTGGATGAATTCGGCCTGAACAGAATGCTCGACACCACAAGCCGGGAGGCCCTGCGGAAAATCTACGATCAGAAGTATCCCACCCGCATAACCGTTTTCTTCCGGCCCGGAACAGACGACCAGGCCCTCCGGGACTGGATCATGGAGGTGAATCCCCAATGGGACATGACCCAGAACGCCCGGGGTTCCCTGTTTGCCGATACGGCAACGGTGAATTTCTTCCCTACGGAAACCGGTGTTATTGTCTGTATCCTGGAAGCACCGACTTACGCAACGGAAGGACTGGGGACTCTTGGGGCAATGTACCAGTCCGTCGGTAGTTGGTCCCCGGGAAATGCGGGAGTAGCGTCCAATGTCAGTGGCCGGGAGAAAGAGACCTCCTTTATACTGACCCGCTACATCGATTCCGAGCAGCAGTATGAAGAATACCCGGTGCCGGTTCAGCTCTACCAGGCCGATGGATATTCGACCTATATTCCTAAGGAGGGCTTTGAAAAATCAGAGGGAACCTATGGTGGACGTCCCGCCGTCCGCTGGGAATATGGGGAAAACCGGAACGTCTGGTTTTCGGTGGTGCCGCTGGATACCACAAGCTTCAACGAGGCCATCCAATGGGGCCTTTCCGCGGGAGGTCCCGGCTATACCCTCATCGAGGACAAAAGTGGCGGCGTTAGCGGACAGAGTACAGACGGCAGCCTTTTTTGGGCGATCACTTTCCATGAAAAGGACTTTAAGGGCATTTACGCCGTGATCTGCCATTACCCCGTAGCCCAAACCGACGATCTGGCCGCTTACGTGAAACTCATGGCCGATGAATTTCAGGCGGAGTAGGCCTGCTCCACCGGAGTAAAAGCCCCGGCCGATATATGATACCCCCATCGACATGTCATCCCGACCGAGTGAAACGAGCGGAGGGATCTACTCAAGTTGCAGATTTTACCTTGTGGTGGTTCATCATCCCACGTGGTGGATTCCTCCACTCCGCTTGCGCTACGGTCGGAATGACAAAAAGGGGGACGTGTCTGGTTTTTATTGGTAACGATTCCGTCCTTAAACGTGCGGAACGGCACATAGGCCGTTCCCTACGGTTTCGCTGGTGGGTATATTCTTTAACCAACGCAGTCCAAAAACGGACACGTCCGTCACGCCAATAATTGTCAATTGTCCCGCCGTTCCCTATGGTTTCGCTGATATGCCCATTTTTCAACCTTGGTGTTCTAAAACATCCTTTTTCTTTCCTTGTGGACAAATGGCCGTCTATGTGATACAATGGAACCCGACTTGCAAATAGAGAGGAAGAAATTTGTGGAAACTATCACGACCGTAAACGCTGCGGTGAACAACTTTGTATGGGGTGTTCCCGCCATGATCTGTATTGTGGGCGTGGGCCTGTGGCTCAGCTTTCAGACGAAATTCATTCAGTTCCGCCGCTTCGGCACCTCCATGCGGGAGACCTTTGGTAAAATGTTTCACCGCACCGATGCTACCCAGGGGGCCGTCACCCCTTTCCAGGCGGTGTGTACCGCACTGGCTGCCACGGTAGGCACCGGTAACATTGCCGGTGTAGCCGGGGCCATTGCCATCGGCGGCCCCGGGGCGGTGTTCTGGATGTGGTGCAGCGCCCTTTTGGGCATGTGTACCAAGTTTGTAGAGGTCACCCTGGCCGTCCGATTCCGGGAGAAAAACCGGGAGGGGGACTGGGTAGGCGGTCCCATGTATTACATCAAAAACGGGTTGCCGAAAAAATGGCATTTTCTGGCGGTGCTCTACGCCATTCTGGGTATGCTTACGGTGTTTGGCACCGGCAACGCCACCCAGGTCAATGCCATTATCACCGCTGTAGACACCGCCATTCTGAACTTCCACCAGATGGGTGCCCGGCAAATGGCCAGCCTGAACCTGGTTATTGGCATTCTGATTGCCCTGACCGTGGCTCTGGTGCTGGTAGGCGGGCTCAAGCGCATCGGCAATGTGGCAGAAAAACTGGTGCCCTTTATGGCCCTGGTGTATGTGCTCATGGCCCTGGGTGTTCTGGTGCTGAACCTGAACCGGGTGCCGGAGGTGCTGGCCGCCATCGTCAAAGGAGCCTTTTCCCCTTCCGCCGTCACCGGCGGTGCCGTGGGCAGCATGTTCCTGTGCATGAAAAAGGGCGTATCCCGGGGCATCTTCTCCAACGAGGCAGGTCTGGGTACCGGCTCCATTGCCCATGCGGCTTCGGATGTGGACGACCCCATCCGTCAGGGCTACTTCGGCATTTTTGAGGTCTTTGCCGATACCATCATCATCTGCTCCATGACTGCCTTTGTGATTCTGGTCTCCGGGGAGCACATCACCTACGGTGCCGCCGCCGGAGCAGAACTGACCATCGGGGGCTTTACGGCGGTGTATGGCAGCTTGGCCTCCCTCCTGGCGGCGGTGGCCATGTGCTGCTTCGCCTTTTCCACCATCATCGGCTGGGGCCTTTACGGTACCCGGTGCCTGGAATTTTTGGTGGGCAGCAAGGCAAACCGGGGCTTTATGATCGTCTACTCCTTTGTAGCTATCATCGGTGCCACGGTAGACCTGGGCCTTCTGTGGGACCTTTCCGAAACTTTTAACGGCATGATGGTCATTCCCAACCTCATTGCCCTGTTCCTGCTCTCCGGCACCGTTGCGAAAATGGTCCGTCAAACAAAGATTTGATTCACTGCGCCCCTTCGGGGGCGCATTTTTTGTGGTGGAATGGGGAAACTCCGGGCATCCTATCCCTTGACGAAGGTAACATAACAGCGTATAATAAACATGCATTCCGAAAACAATGCAATAGAAAAAGGGAGCGGCCTAGACAAGCTCTGATCAAATCGGCAAGAGCTGACGGCGAACGATTCGCCGCTCAGCCGCAGACGATTTATTCAGAGTTTCCCTAGGGCCGGGGATTTGGATTTATGGGAAAAGTACAGCGTTTTTTTGCTGCCGCCTGCGGTGCGGCGGCCATTCTCCTGGCCGGCTGTGGCATCCGGCTGGGGGTCACCGCACCGGAAAAGAGCCCGGTACTGCTGAAAATTGATACAGGGGCAGAATTGCTTTGTCAGAACTTTGCCCGGTGCCTTCAGAACGGAGACTTTGAGGGTCTTTCCCAAACCTTTCTGGGAACGCCGCAAATCGACGTTGAGCAAAACCGGGAGGAGCTGACCCAGCGGGTCTGGGATGCCTATGTAAGCTCCATCCATTGCCGTCTGGACGGCGGGCTCTACAGCACCAACCAGGGACTGGCCCAGGACATCACCCTGGAAGCCCTGGATTTGGAAGACCTGGGAAAGCAGCTTCAAAAAAAGGTGCCCTTGCTTTTGGAAGCCCGTATCGCCCAGGCCCAGGACATTGGGGAGCTGTATGACGAACACAACGCCTACCGTCAGGAGGTCATTGACCAGGTGCTGTTGCAGGCACTGGACGGAATTCTTTCCAAAAACCCAGCCACCCGGGAAACGCCCCTGACCCTGCGGCTGTGCCGCAGTGAGGGTCAATGGTATCTTCAGCCCGAGGGCGATCTCATCCGCTTCCTCAGCGGAAATATGGCAGGAGCGTGAGCCTATGAAAAAGAATAAACTGGGCCGCCCGGGTGTGATTCTTGGTGGTCTGCTCAGCTTCTGCGCCGTGTGTCTGGTGCTGGGGCTGCTGCTGTTGGTGCCCAGCGGAAAAACCAGAGTCACCGGCAAGAAAACCATCGATGCCGCTGGACAGTTTGGCACGGATCTCAACAATCTGCTCAGCGATGCCCTCTCCTCTGTTACCTCCGTTAAAAAACGGTACTGGATCGCCGCCAACGCCGCCGCCCCGGTTCCGGACCAAAACTGCTACGGCACCGCCGAAGACCCCAAGGAACTGGCGGAGCTGATGGAAAAAGCCCAGGATGTTTTGGAGGGCCAGACCTTTTACTTTGACCCGGAAACCACGGAGATTCTGCCAGGCAGTCAGATCCACTATTACTATGACGAAACCATCCTGGCCGTTACCTGGAAAGAGGCCCACAAAAACATAGCCGTTACCTGTGCGGAAGTGAAGATCATGGATATTTCCCAGTTCCGCCGGTATCTGGCGGGCGAGGAATTCGGCTGCGGAAAGCTGATGCTCTCCTCGGAAATGGCCGAGGCCGCCCATGCGGTGGTGGGCTGCTCTGCGGATTTCTACGGCTTCCGGCCTGACGGCGTGATGATTCTGGACGGCACTGCCCTGCGGGCCAACCGGGCACTGCCGGACCTGTGCTTTATCAAGGACAACGGCGACATGCTGCTCTACCGGGGCAATGACTTTGCCTCTGTGGAATATGCCCAGAATTTTGCCGACGAAAATGACATTCTGTTCAGCTTCTCCTTTGGCCCTGTGCTGATCAAAGACGGGAAACGCTGCGAACGCTACGACTATCCCATTGGGGAACTGGACCGGAATTATGCCCGGTCTGCGCTGAGCCAGCTGGGAAAGCTCCACTACCTCTACACCGCCTGCAACCGGGAACCACCCTATGGCTACACCCCGGATATTGGAGAATTGACCACTATCCTCCTGGACATGGGCGTTCAGCAGTCCTACAACTTAGACGGCGGCCAGACCACCACCGTGGTCATGGACAACCAGGTGGTCAACACCGTCAACTACGGCAACCAGCGCAAAATCAGTGATATTCTCTATTTTGCCACCGCCAAACCCTCAGGAGGTTGATTATGGATACCATTGCTTTTCTGATTGGCCCCTACAGCATCTATTGGAGCACCGTGATGCTGGCCCTGGCCAGTGCCGTGGGGGTGCTGCTGTTCTGGTGCTTCTACCTGTGGGACGGTGCTGACCGGGCCGGGGCCTTCCTGCTGCCGCCCCTGGCGTTGGTGCTGGGCATTCTCGGCGGGCGGCTGGCCCACTGGTATTTCCGGCCGGATGTCTACGGCGGCTTCCTGTCTGCCATGACGGACTACAGCATGGGGGGCTTTGCCCTGGTGGGCACCTTTCTGGGTGTCTTTCTGGCAGTGGTGCTCACGTCTCTACTGCACAAAGGCAAGACCTTGTTCCCTCTGCTGGATGCTGTGGCCCTGGCGGGCTGCGGGGCCATCAGCCTGGGGCGGCTGTCCTGCTTCTGCAATTCCCTGGACCGGGGCCAGACCGTAGCCCCCGGCGGCCTCTTTTCCAGTCTCCTGCTGAACCCCACCACCGGCTCTCAGGAATACCGTCTTGCCACGTTCCTGCTCCAATCCATTGTGGCTGCCCTGATTTTCCTGGGCCTGGCGGTGCTGTTCTTCTGGCAACGGGGCGAAAAACGTAAAAAGGAGGGCGACCTGTTTTTCCTGTTTTGCCTGTACTACGGCAGCACCCAGGCGGTGCTGGACTCCACCCGGTATGACTCCCTGTTTTTCCGCAGCAACGGCTTTATCAGCGTGGTGCAGATCCTGGGCCTGCTGGCGGTGTTGGGAGTACTGCTGATTTTCACCCTGCGCTATTGCAAAACCGGCGGCTGGAAGCCGGGGATCCTCTGCTTCTGGGGCTGCAATTTGCTGCTGCTGTCTGTGGCCGGGTACATGGAATACTACGTCCAACGCCACAGCGGCGAGGCGGTCTTTGCCTACAGCCTCATGTCCGCCGCCATGGCCCTGGTGCTCATTCTGGGAACCGCCCTCTGGGCCATCACCCGCAAACGGGAGATCCCCAGGAGTCTGCCTACCATTTATCCCAAAATACAGTGATGTTTTCAAGAGCTTCCCCTGCGGGAGGCTCTTGTTTCGTTCATGGAACCATCTAAAATGTCATTCCGAGGAAAAGTTGACAGTTATTGGCGGTGCGTTCATCGTAATACCGTTTGCTTGAGACAGCTCAATATCCAAAACATGGCATCTGGTTTTACTGGAACGTCCGACCCTAAAAATTGTCAATTGTCCATTGTCAATTGTCAATTTAGATTTTCCCCCTTGTAACATGGGGAGAACTGTGGTAAAATAAAGTGATTTATTGTAATTATCGACCTATGGAGGCTGTTATGAACTACCGGATTCCCCATTAGTCCTCTTTGGTGGAGCATCATACAAAATCTACTTTTACCAGGAGGAACCCTATGTCTACTTTAGAAGAAGAAATCAAACGGCGCCGGACTTTTGCAATCATTTCTCACCCTGATGCCGGTAAAACCACTTTGACCGAAAAATTCCTGCTCTACGGCGGGGCCATTGCCCAGGCCGGTGTGGTCAAGGGCAAGAAGAATTCCCGGGCCGCCACCTCGGACTGGATGGAAATCGAGAAGCAGCGTGGTATTTCCGTTACCTCGTCTGTCATGCAGTTCCAGTATGAGGGGTTCTGCATCAACATTCTGGACACCCCGGGCCACCAGGACTTTTCCGAGGATACCTACCGTACCCTGATGGCGGCGGACTCTGCCGTCATGGTCATTGACGGGGCCAAGGGCGTGGAGCCCCAGACCCGGAAGCTCTTTAAGGTCTGCGCCATGCGGCACATTCCCATTTTCACCTTTATCAACAAAATGGACCGGGAGGCCCGTGACCCCTTTGATTTGCTGGACGAGCTGGAACGGGAGCTGGGTATTGAGACCTACGCCATGAACTGGCCCATTGGCTCCGGCAAGGACTTCCAGGGCGTGTATGACCGGGAAAACAGCCAGCTGCTGTTCTTCTCCGGGGTTTCCGGAAAAAACAAGGCCGGAAAACAGGCCGTTGACCTGTACGATGCGGAAGTGGCCCGGCTGCTGGACTCCGAAACCAAGCACCGGCAGCTTATTGACGATGTGGAGCTGCTCTCTGCCGGACGGGAGCTGGATCTGGAAGAAGTGCGCCAGGGCCGTTTAAGCCCCGTGTTCTTTGGCTCTGCTCTAACGAACTTCGGCATTGAGCCGTTCCTGGAATCTTTCCTGAAAATGACCCCGCCCCCTCTGGCCCGGGTGGCGGACTGCGGTACCATTGACCCTTTCAGCCAGGATTTTTCCGCTTTCGTCTTCAAAATCCAGGCCAATATGAACAAGGCCCACCGGGATCGGCTGGCCTTTATGCGCATCTGCTCCGGCAAGTTCCAGAGAGACGCGGAATACTACCATATGCAGGGCGGCCGGAAAATGCGGCTGAGCCAGCCCCAGCAGATGATGGCCGCCGAACGGGAAATCGTAGAGGAGGCCTACGCCGGTGACGTGATCGGCGTGTTTGACCCGGGCATTTTCTCCATTGGCGACACCATTACCGTACCGGGGAAGAAATTCCTCTACTCCGGCATCCCCACCTTTGCCCCGGAGCATTTCTGCCGGGTCTCTGCCAAGGATTCCATGAAGCGCAAGCAGTTTGTAAAAGGCACCGAGCAGATCGCCCAGGAGGGTGCCATTCAGATTTTCAAGGTACCCAACTCCGGTATGGAGGAAGTCATCGTGGGCGTTGTGGGTACATTGCAGTTTGATGTCTTCCAGTACCGGATGAAGAACGAGTACGGCGTGGATCTGCGGATGGAGGGCCTGCCCTATGAGGAGATCCGCCTGATCGACAGCTACCCCGGAGACCTGACGGACTTGAACCTGGGCAGCGATGCAGAGCTGCTGGAAGACTACAAGGGCCGCAATCTCCTGGTCTTTACAAGCTTTTGGGCCATCGACTTTACCTGCCGCCGGAATCCGGGACTACAGGTAAAGGAAATCGTTGTATCGGAAGGATAAGGATATGGACTTTTGGGGTCATCTGAAAACCGTCACCCACCATCGGTTTCTCGTATTACAGGGCTGCTTTCGGGTGGGACTATACTATCAGGGCCTGACCCACGACCTTTCCAAGTTTTCCCCCACGGAGTTCCGGGAGGGCATCAAGTATTACCAGGGTTACCGCAGCCCCAACGCCCGGGAACGGGAGGAAAAGGGCTACAGCCTGGCCTGGATGCACCACAAGGGCCGCAACCGCCACCACTATGAATACTGGACGGATTTGAGTCCCCGAACCCTTCGCTATGAGCCGGTGCAGATGCCCCGACGGTATCTGGTGGAAATGGTCATGGACCGGCGGGCCGCCTCCATGACCTATCAGGGGGACAAATACACCGATGCTTCCCCCTACCTCTACTTTGAAAGAAGCCGGGAGCGGCTGCTGATGCACCCGGAAACGGAGCGGGAACTTTGCTTCCTGCTGAAAATGCTGCGGGACCAGGGTGAAAAAGAGACCTTCCGCTACATAAAAAAGTCCGTGCTTCAAAACAAGCCCTTTCCCTGGGAAATGAACGTCACCGAAGGAGTCTGACCATGCGTGCTGTTTTAACGAGAGTCAAATACGCCTCCGTCACCATTGACGGGGAAGTCACCGGGAAAATCGGACCCGGATTTCTGATTCTGCTGGGAGTCGGCCCGGAGGATACAGAGGAATGCGCCAAGGTTTTGGCGGAAAAAGCCCTGAGTCTCCGGGTTTTTGAGGACGAAAACGGGAAAATGAATCTGGGGCTGGATGCCGTAAACGGTCAGGTGCTGGTAGTCAGCCAGTTCACCCTCTACGGCAATTGCCGCAAGGGCCGCCGCCCCAGCTTCACGGAGGCTGCCCCGCCGGAGCTGGGAAACCGGCTGTATGAGGAATTTTTGAGCCAGTGTGCCCGGCTGGGCTATCCTCCCCAGCATGGGCAGTTTGGGGCGGACATGAAGGTGGAATCCCTGAATGATGGCCCCATCACCCTGATTCTGGACACCGACCAGCTGATGAACACCCCCCGCCGGGGTTAAGGAGGCCCATATGCTGCAAATTCACACCCTCCCTCTGGGAGACTATCAAACCAACTGCTACATCCTCCATCAGGAGGGAAACCGGGACTGCGTGGTCATCGACCCGGGCTATGAGCCGGAAATCATTTTAAGCCATCTTTCCGAAAAGGGACTGACCCTCCAGGCCATTCTGCTGACCCACGGCCATTTTGACCATGTGGGGGCCGTCCGGGAACTGGCGGCCCAGACCGACTGCCAGGTCTACTTAAATCCCAAGGAGCTGGCCATGCCCCCCATGCTGACGGCAGGCCCCCTGTATTACACCCACACCTACGGCGAGGGTGACCGGCTGGACATTGCCGGTATCTCTTTCCGGGTGCTGGAGACCCCGGGCCACACCCCGGGCTCCGTGTGCCTGATAACCGATAACAACCTCTTTAGCGGCGACACCCTGTTCCGGGGCTCCTGCGGCAGAACGGACCTGCCCTGCGGAGATCACCGGGCCATGACCGAATCCCTGAAACGTCTGGCCGCCCTCCGGGAGGACTACAACGTTTACCCAGGCCACGGCAGCAACACCACCCTGGCCCGGGAACAGAAAACCAATCCCTATCTGTAAAGGATATGCCTATGAATCTCACCCTTTCCGGTCACGAGGACCGTTACGCCGTGGAGCAGCTGCTGCTGTCGCTGTTTCCTGAGGGTGCGGAGCTGGAAGCCAGATCCACCCTGCACCGTGGCCCCACCTGGCTCACCGCCACGGCGGAGATCACCCTTGGGGGCCAGACCCACCGGGCCAGCCGCCGTCTGAAAGCGGACAGCGAAACCGTCCGCCTGCGCAGACAGATTTTGCAGCAGAGTATTTATCTGGCGGCCTTGCCTCTGCTTCCCGCCGTCCCCGCCTGGGGGGCCTTGGCAGGGGTGCGGCCCACCAAGCTGACCACCCGGCATCTTTTAGAGGGCGGCAGCCCCAAAAGTGCGGAAAAGAAACTGCAAAACACCTATTTTGTCACCCAGCAGCGGCGGCATCTGGCGGTGGACTGCTCTGTTTCCACGGTGGAAGCCATCAAGAAAACGGACTCCCAGGACCTGTCCCTCTACATCGGTATCCCTTTCTGCCCCACCCGCTGTGCCTATTGCAGCTTTGTAAGCCGCAGTGTGGGGAAGAAAACCGAGCTGTTGGAGCCGTATCTACAGACCCTTTTGCGGGAAATCGAATACACCGGAAAGCTCCTGGAAAAATCCGGCTACCACATCCGCAGCCTCTACATCGGCGGCGGCACCCCCACCACCCTGTCCAGCCCTCAGATGGCAAGACTTTTAGATGCCATTCACGAACATCTGGATTTGAGCCGCTGCCTGGAATTTACGGTGGAGGGCGGGCGGCCTGATACCCTGGACGCCGAGAAACTGCAAACCATTTTCGCCCACGGAGCAGACCGCATGAGCATCAACCCCCAGAGCATGGTGGATGAAGTACTGCGGGCCTCCGGCCGGCCCCACCGGGCAGAGGACATTCTGCGCTCCTATGGTGAGGCCCAGGCTGCCGGGTTCCGGGACATCAATATGGATTTGATTGCCGGACTGCCGGGAGACAGCTTTGCGGGCTTCCGCCACAGCCTGGACACGGTGGCGGCCCTGAACCCCTCCAACATCACCGTCCACACCCTGGCCCTGAAAAAGGGGGCGGACCTGTTTGAGCATCGGGAGAACCTGCCCTCTCAGGAGGAGGTCACCCGGATGGTGGACTACGCCGAGGAGACTCTCAGAAATCTTCATTACAAGCCCTACTATCTCTACCGTCAGAAATACATGTCCGGCTCCTTTGAAAACGTGGGTTGGAGCCGGGATGGCCGGGACTGCCTGTATAATATCTACATGATGGAGGAAGTGCATACCGTCCTGTCTCTGGGGGGCGGCGGCATGACCAAGGTGAATCTGCCGGACGGCAAGCTCACCCGGTTCCACAACCCCAAGTTCCCGGAACAGTACATTCAGCAATTTGACAGCGTTCTGCGGCAAAAGGAAGAAATCTTCCGGCTGCTGGAAGGCCTGAACAGCACAAAACCAGCGTAAAGCGAAAGGAAGGATACCTTGGATACCTTAATTACCAACGTCACCGCCGTGACCATGACCCCGGGGGCGGAAGTGCTTTTTGGGGTGAACATCGGCATTACCGACGGAAAAATTGAGTTTATTTCCAAAAAAGTGCCGGAGGAGCTGCCCCAGACCATTATCGAGGGCACCGGCATGGTGGCCATGCCGGGTCTTATTAACTGCCATACCCATCTGGCGACCTCTGTGCTGCGGTGCTTTACCGACGACTTGAGCAACAAAGAGGCCCTGGAAGCCTTGCTTCAAAAGGAGGCCCGGATGGACTCCCGCAGTGCCAAGGCCGCAGCCACCCTCTCCATTGCCGAGTGTCTGCGCTTCGGCGTGACCTCCGTATCAGACCTCTATTACTACCCGGATGCCACCGCCAAGGCCGTGGCAGAAACCGGCATCAAGGCAAATCTTGCCTTATCCGCCTATCGCTTCGTGGATGCGTGCGAGGAATTTGACTTTGAAACCGACGAGCAGTGCCGGGAATTCCAGCGGGTGGTGGACAAGTGGCACGGCTTTGACAATGGCCGTATCAAAATCGATGCCGGGATCTACTCGGAGTACACCAGCAACTACCCTCTCTGGGAAGCCCTGGCGGGCTATGCCAGTGAAAAGGGTCTGGGCATGCAGCTGCACCTGAGCGAAAGCCAGAACGAGGTGGATTCCTGCCTGGACCGCACCGGCATGACCCCCGGGGAGCTTCTCAGCTGCCACCGGCTCTTTGCCGTCCCTGCCACTGCCGCAGGCTGCGGGTATCTGACCCCGGAGGAGGCGAAAATGCTGGGCAAAAAGCATGCCTCTGCCGTGGCCCTGCCTCTGTCCGCCGCCAAAAACGGTCAGCACTGCGCCTCCATCACGGACCTGGTTAAAGCCGGGATGAACGTGGCCCTGGGTACTGACGGGGCCATTCAGGCGGGCAACCTGGATTTGTTTGAAGTGATGCGGGGTGCTGCCATGTCCGTCCGGGCAGAAAAGGGCGACCCTGCTGCCCTGCCCAGCTCTGCCGCCCTGATGATGGCCACCTTCTGCGGTGCCCAGGCCCAGGGCCGGGGGCTGGAATGCGGCATGCTGAAAGAGGGATATGATGCCGACCTGGTACTCATCGATTTCTCCGCCCCCCACCTGATGCCCTGTCACAACGTCATCACCGGCCTTGTCTATGCCGCCAAGGGCGGGGACGTGGCCATGACCATGGTCCGGGGCAAGATCCTCTACCAGAACGGCAAATTCCCCACCATTGACTTAAACGCCGTTATTGAGGAACTGACCACCTATGCCATTCCCAAGCTTTTCGCCAAGGAGGAATCCGGCAATGGCTGATAAACGCAAGCAGCAGAATTTCCTGCAAGGCACCGCCATGCTTGCCATGGCCACGGCCCTGGTAAAAATCATCGGTGCGGTGTATAAAATTCCCCTGAACGCCATCATCGGCGAAAAGGGCTTTGGATATTTTAATACCGCCTATGAAATTTACAATGTGTTGCTGATGGTCTCCACCGCAGGGCTGCCCGTTGCCATGAGCCGCATGATCTCCCAGGCCAATTCCCTGGAAAGTTATAACCAGGTTCGCAGGGTTTATGCCACCGCCCGGGGGATCTTCCTGGGCCTGGGCATTATGGGCAGCCTGATGATGACCCTGTTCTGCCGCCAGCTGGCCCGATTTCAGAACCAGCCCGATGCCTGGGCTGCCATTGGCTTCCTGGGACCCTGCGTGCTGCTGATTTGCATTATGAGCACCTTCCGGGGCTTCTTCCAGGGTCAGGGGAATATGCTGCCCACCTCCGTCTCCCAGGTCATTGAGGCCGTGGTGCGGCTGGTGGTGGGAATGTCCGCCGCACTGCTGCTGCTGAAAACCACCGGCTCCGTGCCTCTGGCCGCCGGCGGCGCCATTCTGGGCGTGACTGCCAGCTGTCTATTAAGCTCTGTATATTTATACATTGTCTTCCAGCGCAGCTACAAAGACCTGCCAGTGTCCAAGGACACCCCCTGGAGCTATAAGGCCACCGCCAAGGGGCTGCTCATCATCGCCATCCCCATTACCCTGGGCTCTGCCTGTTTGCAAATCATCACGGCCCTGGCCAGCAAAATCTACATGGGCCAGCTGCTGGCCTCCGGCGTGACCCAACAGGCAGCAGACACCATGCGGGGTGTCCACGTGATGACCCAGACCATTTTCAACATGCCCTGCGCCTTTATTACCCCCATTACCATCAGCATCATCCCCGCCATTACTGCCCAGCTCACCACCGGTGACTTGGGCTCTGCCCAGAAAACCGAGGAGGCCGCTGCCCGGATCACGGGCCTGGTATCCATCCCCTGCGCCATTGGTCTTGCGGTATTGGCCCGGCCTATTACGGCTCTTCTTGGGGGCTACACGGGGGAAAAGCTGGAACTTGCCACCAAGCTTATGACCATTCTGGGGGTTTGCGTGTTCTTTAACGCCGTGGTGCTGGTTTCCACTGCCATTATGCAGGCCCACGGCCATGTGACCCGGCCGGTCATCAATATGGTGGTGGCCGGATGCCTGCGGCTGGTCTGCGTATACGTGCTCTCCGGAAACCCGGCCATCGGCATTGTGGGTGCGCCCATCAGCAACCTCACCTGCTATATTGTCATTTTCCTTTTGAACCTGCTGGCCATCCGGCAGCTGTTTGAGGAGGCCCCCTCCATTGTGCCCAATGTGCTCCGGCCCCTGCTGTCAGGCCTGCTCATGGGAGCCTGCGCCCTGGGCTGCTACCGTGCCCTCCTGACCCTGGGCATCCACAGCAGGCTCCTGCTGTGCGCCCTGCCGGTTTGCGTCGGCGGCGTGGTATATGTGGCCGCCATCATCTTCCTGAAAGTTCTGCGCCGGGAAGACTGTCTGCTGCTGCCCAAGGGCGAAAAAATCGCCAGAATGCTGAAGCTGTAATAAAAAGGCTGTCCCGTATTTGGGGCAGCCTTTTTGTATACAAAGCGGGCGGATAAACAAAGCACCCACCGATTATGTCATTCCGAGCGAAACGCAGTGAGTCGAGGAATCTTCCCAAGTGGCCTGTTTTATCTTGTGGTGGTTCATTATCTAACGTGGTGGATTCCTCCACTCCGCTTACGCTGCGGTCGGAATGACACGGTGTAGGGACGTACCTACGGATTCGCCTACTGTTTCTTAATTGTTTCACGCTGCCCCGCTGCCTCATCAGTCAGGGCAACGCCCTGCCAGCTTCCCCGGCGGGGAAGCTTTTGTACCGGGCTTTGGGGTGCAGGGGTTTATCGGTAACGGTTCCGTCCTTTCGGGTGCGGAACGGCACATAGGCCGTTCCCTACGGTTTCACTGGTGGGCGGTCGTTTTCAACCGAGGGAATCCAAGGACGGGCGGTTATCTACGTTCGGGGAGTATATAGGGTAACGTTCCATCCCTCAATAATTGTCAATTGTCCATTGTCAATTTCCCCCGCCGTTCCCTACGGTTTCGCTGATCGGTGGACGTTTTGGGCCGGGGTGGCGGTTCTTTTTGGTGAGAAACCATAGAATGCCTCCCAGGGTGAGGCGGGATTTTTAACAGTAATTTAAGACTCCTGCCATTGCATCCCCAGGGGAAATGTGCTACAATAATCAAGTATTCTTAGAAACCTGATCATTTGGTGATGTAATGTTTGATAAGTATTTTTCTGTTTTTTTGATTTCCATGGTACCCCTGATCGAGCTCCGGGCAGCGGTGCCTATTGCCATTGGCATGGGCATTCCCACCATGCGGGCCATTGCGATCTGCGCCATTGGAAATATGATTCCCGTGCCCATCATTTATCTGTTTGCCCGGAAAGTTCTGATTTGGGGGCTGGACAAGCCCGGTATCGGCCCGGTCTGCCGGTTCTTCCATGACAAAGGAGAGAAAGCCGGACGAAAGCTGGCCGGAGGAAAGTACGGGCGGTTTGGTATGGTGGCGGCGCTGACGGTGTTTGTAGGTGTCCCCATTCCCGGCACCGGGGCCTGGACCGGCACCCTGGGGGCAAGCTTCCTGGATCTGGGGCTGAAAAAGACCGTGGCTTCCGTAACCACCGGCGTACTCATGGCGGCGGTCATTATGGCAATCGTCAGCCGGGTGGGCGTACATGTATTCGGACTTTAATACTATGGAGGCGTTTTAATATGAAGGATTGTCTGTTCTGCCGCATTATTGCCGGAGAAATCCCCTCGACCAAGGTCTATGAGGATGAAACCGTCTTTGCCTTCCGGGACATTGCCCCTCAGGCTCCCACCCATATTCTGGTGATCCCCAAGACTCATATTTCCGGCTGCAACGGTGTAAATGAGGAAAACAGCGCAGTGGTTGCCCACATTTTTGAGGTGATCCCCAAAATTGCCCAGGCAGAACACCTTACCGGGGGCTACCGGGTGGTGTCCAACTGCGGGGCCGATGCCGGACAAACCGTGCCCCATCTGCATTTCCATATTCTGGGTGGTAAAACACTTGCGTTGGAAATGGCTTGACAAATTACGACAAATGCGTATAATAGAGTCAATCGCATAGCGCCGTCTTCGGGGGGCCGGTAAACCGGCTGAGATAGGGATGAGAGCCCTGACCCGCTAAACCTGATACGGTTAATACCGTCGGAGGGAAAGATGCGGACCATGACCTTTTTATGTCGCATTGCACCCGGACAGGCTGCAATGCGACATTTTTTCTTTGGAGGTCTATTCCATGCAAACTTCTCACGCAAAACTCCGTGCCCTGACCGAGGGCGCAATTCTCATCGCTCTGGCAGAGATCCTCAGCTTCCTGCCCCTGTACAAAATGCCCTGGGGCGGCTCCGTGGATCTGGCCATGCTGCCCATCATCGTCTTCTGTGTCCGCTGGGGCTTTGGCCCGGGCATGATCGTGGCTTTTGCCCACTCCCTGCTGCAGACCATGTTTGAGGGCGGCATCGCCATCGGCTGGCAGAGCATCCTGGGCGACTTCGTGATTGCCTACTCCGTTCTGGGGCTGGCGGGCCTGTTCAAGGGCAAGTTCTATCTGGCAACCATCGTTGCCTGCGTGGCCCGGTTCCTGGTTCACTATGTGGTGGGCGCCACCATCTGGGCCGAGTACATGCCCGAAACCTTCTTCAACATGACCATGACCACTCCCTGGATCTACTCCGCACTGTATAACGCCGCTTACATGCTGGTAGACATGCTGCTGATCCTGCTGGTGGGCTTCCTGCTGAGCAAGACTCCTGCCAAGAAGTACCTGCAGGGCGAAGACCTGGCCTGAACCTCCTGAATATTCAGAAAAACTCCCGAACGGCCCTGAAAGCCCTTCGGGAGTTTCTGTTTATTGGGGTTTTGCTGTCTTCCCACTGCGGAATTTGTCTTTCCAGTAATCTTTGAAGACCAGGGTCTCTGCCAGCAATCCCAGAGGCAGGGCGGCGGCAATGTCAATAACGGAGTGCTGCTTGACCACAGCGGTGGACAGGCTGATGGTGATGACAGAAAAGGCCACAAAGGCTTTCCAGAGCTTGCTTGCCTGTTTTTCCTTGAGCCAACAGGAGCCGATACCCAGGGAATAGGCCACATGCAGCGAGGGGCACACCCCGGTGGGGGTGTCAGCCCGGTAGATGAGGGCCGCCAGGTGGGTAAAAAAGTTATCCCTTACAAATTCCGTAGGCCGCAAATCCTGGTAACTGGGATAGAGGATATAAACGGTCATGGCCACCACCTGGGTGATGATGATGTAGATTTGCAGATTCCGGAAATTGGGAATGTCATACAGGGCAAAATACCCCAGGCTGATGACGATCAGCAGATACCAGAAGCAATAGGGAATGAAGAAAAATTCGTTAAAAGGGATCAGTTCATCCAGCCGGCTGTGGATCAGGTGGCAGCTTTCCACAGGGATCAGGTTTTCTGTGAGAAAATAAAAGGCAAAATACACCACCCACCCCAGCAGCAGTTTCAGGTGGGCAAACTCCGGCTGGTTGATTTTGGACAGCCGAAAAGTACGGTAGTCAACAACAGGTTTTTTCATAAAATTCCCTCGGTTGCGTGGTTGGTCCGGTAATCCTTCTTGGAAATATTGGGATAGGGCACGACGATGTGCTCCGGCAGGCCCTCAGCCAGTTCCGTGATGCTGTCCATCAGGGCCTGGCAGATGCGGCGGCGCTCCTGGGCAATGGGGGCATCGGCATGAAAGGCAATGGGCTTTCCAAAATAGAATTTGTGAAGCCTGGGGGCCAGATACATGGGTACGAATTGCAGCTCTTTTCCCGTGCGCTTGTAGTACAGTCTGGCCACATCCACGAAATTCTCCTGGAATTTGCACAGGATCTGGTTGTAGCCCACCTTGTGCTCCGGAAAAATGATGATGTGGTTTCCGTCTTCCAGCTTTTTCACCGTCTTCCGGAAGGTGCCCATGACCCGAGTGTCGTGGTAGACGGCGATGGTGTCACCGCAGCGCATGACACAGGCGGCAAAGGGGGCAACGATGTAGGACAGGAGCCGAAAGAAGGGCTTGCACCACCGGGGCTTTTCGTCCCAGAAGTCGTGGTAGGCATAGTCCGGCAGTTCCTTTGCATCCATCATCTGCCCGGCACACCAGATAGAGCGTTTTCCCGGGAAGTACAGCTCACTGACAATGGGGCCGTGGGCCTGGGAATGGTTTCCCACGATGATGGCGGGCTCCTGCGGAAGATTTTCCAACCCCTCCCCCGTAGTTTTGGGATAAAACAGCTTGACAGCACCCCAGCAGAGGTTATAAAACCCTTTTTCCAGTTGTTCCTTCACTGCCCATTCCTCCCATTTTATTGTAGAGCGTATTATAGAGTCAGAAAATAAACCACAGATAAACTGGGGAAACAGTTGACAGTTATATTCCAATTAACAATTGACAATTTTTTGGGGGACGGACGTTTTACCTTTGCGTTCGTTGTTTTTATTACATACAACGCTGTACCGTCCGACCTTAGAATCCCCGGTTGAAAAGTACCCCAACCAGCAAAACCGTAGGGAACGGCCTGTGTGCCGTTCCGCACCCGAAAGGACGGAACCGTTTCCGACAAACCCAGACACGCCCCCCATTGTGTCATTCCGACCGCAAGCGGAGTGGAGGAATCCACCACGTGGGATAAAGAACCGACACAAGATAAAACTTGCCACTCGGGAAGATTCCTCGGCTCACTGCCGTTCGCTCGGAATGACATTTCGGGGGGTGGTTCCGTTTTGTTTGCACAGGGGTTATAATTGCAACGTAACGGAACGGCACATAGGCCGTTCCCTACATACTTTAACGAACGTATAGAAACAAACAACGTTGGTTACCCCAATAATTGTCAATTGTCCATTGTCAATTGTCAATTTTTACGCCGTTCCCTACATTTTGACTGGCAGGTCGCCCCAATAACTGTCAACTGTTCACTGTCAACTGCCAACCGCCCCCTGTCTTCACAATAAATTCACAGATTTTCCTCTTGACTTTTTTAATCAATTGTGTAAAATTAAATTAAACAAAATTGAATTGCATTCAAAGAAAGGAGCAGCTATGGAGCGTTATGATATTGCCATTGTGGGCACCGGGCCCGGTGGGGTTTCGGCGGCGGTCACGGCCAAGGTTCGTGGAAAGCGGCTGGTTCTGTTTGGGTCCCGGCATTTAAGTGAAAAGATAGAAAAGGCCCACTCCATTCTCAATTATCCTGGGCTTCCCAATGTTTCCGGCCCGGAGCTGGCCCAGGCCTTTCGGGGGCAGTTGGACAGTCTGGACATTCCCATTACGGAAAAGCAGGTCACTGCCATCTATGCCATGGGGGACTATTTTGTATTGCAAACCCCTGATGACATGGTAGAGGCCACCACCGTGATTCTGGCGGCGGGGGTGGTTACGGCCAAGGCCCTGCCGGGGGAAAACGAGCTGTTGGGCCGTGGTGTCAGCTACTGCGCCACCTGTGATGCCCATTTTTACCGGGGGAAAACCGTGGCCGTGGTGGGATATTCCGGCCATTCCTGCCGGGAGGCGGCGTTTCTGGCGGAGACCTGCCAGAAGGTGCTGTACTTCCCTGCCGCCCCTCACGAGATAAATTTGCCCGATTCCGTCCAGGTGGTACGGGAAAAGCCCACTGCCATTGTAGGCCAGGGTCAGGCAGCGGCCCTGCGGACAGACCGGGGGGAATATCCGGTGGATGGGGTCTTTGTCCTGCGGGATGCAGTAGCCCCGGACAAGCTGGTGCCCGGTATTAAAACCCGGGGCAACCACATTGAAGTAGACTTGCAAATGAACACCAATCTTCCCGGCCTCTTTGCATGCGGAGACATTACCGGGACACCCTATCAATATATTAAAGCCGCCGGTCAAGGCAATGTGGCCGCCCTCAGCGCCGTTGCCTACCTGGCAGAAAAAAAGGAGAAATGATTATGATCACCAAAATTACCAACAACGATTTAACCCAAGCTTTGAGCCGTGACCTGGCGGTGCTGGATTTTTCCGCCCAATGGTGCGGCCCCTGCAAAATGCTGGCCCCAGTGCTGGAAGCCGTTTCCGAAGACATGCCCAATGCTGGATTTTACGGCATTGACGTAGACGACAACTTTGTGCTGGCCCAGGAATATCGGGTTTCCAGCATTCCCTGTCTGGTGGTGCTGAAAAACGGCCAGGAAGTGGGCAGAACCATTGGCTTCCAGCCCCAGCCCTCCCTCCACAAGTTCCTGGAACAGTATGTCTAAGGAACACTACGGGGACTTGAAGCTGGAAAACCAGCTGTGCTTTCCCCTTTACGCCTGCGCCAAAGAGGTGGTCCGGCGGTACAAGCCCTTTTTGGACCGGCTGGATCTGACCTATACCCAGTATATCGCCATGCTGGTGCTGTGGGAACACCGGTGCCTCAGTGCCAAGGAGCTGGGGGCCCACCTGTACCTGGACTCCGGCACCCTGACCCCCCTGCTAAAAAAACTGGAACAGAAGCACTATCTAACCCGCCGCCGGGATCCGGAGGATGAACGGAATCTGCAAATCTGCCTGACCCCCCAGGGCCTGGCCCTGCGGGAGCATGCCCTGGAGATCCCCAAGCAGATGTGCGCCTGCGTGGCCCTGCCCCCGGAGGAGGCAGCCCAGCTGGGGGTGCTTCTAAAGAAGCTGCTTTCCATTATGACGGTGGAATCCGGGGAATAAAACACCTATTGCAAAGGCAATTTTTCGATGCTTTCTTTATCAAATAGTGAACTCTGTCTATGGGCGGTGGGGCAAAACCGTGGTATAGTTGGGACATAAAAGAAAAGGAGGGCGCTTTATGAAAGAGCTTTGGAAACGGTTTCAGGTAGGTGCCATGGCAGTCAGCCTGTGTATGCTGGTGCTGGGCATTGTAATGCTGGTGTGGCCGGATATTTCCGCCATGACCGTCTGTGTGATATTGGGTATTCTCTGTGCCGCCACCGGTGTTTACAAGCTGGTACGGTACTTCCGGATGGGTTTTGTGGGGCTGTTTTTCCGCTTTGACTTGGGAGCCGGCATCCTCTACATTCTGGCGGGACTCTTGCTTCTGCTGCACCCCCAGGATGCCATGACCATTCTGCCCATGGCTGCTGGCATCTACATTCTTTTTGGCAGTGTTCTGGACATTCAGATCGCCGTAGAGATGCGCCGGTTCGGCCTGCGCAACAGCACCGCCGCCCTGATTCTGGGCATTCTGGATGCTGTTCTGGGGTTCTATCTGCTGTTTAACCCCTTTACAGGTGCCGCCGCCCTGATGATGGCCGTGGGCATCTGCCTGGTCATCGGCAGCATCCAGAACTTCTACTCCGTGTTCTGCATCTCCAAAGCCATCCGGGAAAGCAAAAAAGACCGGATCATCGATGTGGAGTGGGAATCGCTGTAAGCAAACCCTAAAAAATCAAACCCGCCGTGGTGCAAAAAGCACTGCGGCGGGTTTTTCCGTCACCCTCCAAAAAGTTTCCCCCGGGCCCATGATGGGCCCGGAGTGCGTGGAGAAGATAAGGAAGGAGGGTTAGAAAACGTTTTTGGTGGCGACGATGTCCACGCCGGTTCCGGCGACATCGGATAGGAGTACGTCACCGATGTGAACGGGGGCCTTGGCCGTTACGCCCTTTAGGGCGGAGACAATGTCAAAAATCTTGCCCTTGGGAATATCCTGGGCGGTCTTGCAGCTGACCACCGCCTCGCCGTTGCGGCTTCCTGTAAGGCGCACGGTGCTGGTAACGATTCTGGTGGGATTCGTTACTTCTTTTCTGGCGTAGTCATGGCCACGCTTGCAGGTGTAGCCGGTGACCTCTTTGATTTCACCGTTTTCCATAGTCACGGTAATGGAACAGCCCAGAGGGCAGCCGATGCAGGTAAGTTCACGTTTTGCCATCGTTATGCCTCCTCAACTGTAATATGGATCCGGTCAAGGCCGGGATGGGCGGCCAGCATTTCCCGGGTGAGCTTCAGCTCCTCCATCTCGCCGGGGGCCATGACCGGCCGCTTGCGGGACAGAACCGCATCCTCGCCCAGATAAAGCTTTACCACCCGCTTTTTCATCACGCCGCCAACCCGGAAGCGGATGACCAGATCATCCTTTACAAGGGCCGGGTCAATACTGGCGGGGACGGTATAGCGGATACCGCCTTCAAAGGTAACGGGAATCTCATGGCGGGAAGCGGCCTCACCCTGGGCCAGGTACCGCACGGCGGCACGTCCAGCGGCAGCGGCTTCCTCGGAAACGTAGTCAACCAGGTCGTGGACATGGAGAACGTTACCGGCGGCGAAAACGCCGGGAATGCTGGTTTGCAGACTTTCATCCACAACGGGGCCATTGGTAACAGGAGAAATCTCCACACCCATGCCCCGGGACAGCTCGTTTTCCGGGATCAGGCCGCAGGAGAGCAGCAGTGTATCGCAGTCGTAGTGGATCTCGGTACCGGGAATAGGCTTCCGGTCCGGGCCGACTTCGGCAATGGTCACGCCGGTGACCCGCTCCTTGCCCTCAATATCCACCACGGTATGGCTGAGCTTCAAGGGAATATCAAAGTCATTGAGGCACTGGACGATGTTCCGTTTCAGGCCGCCGGAGTAGGGCATCAGTTCCGCTACCACCAGCACCTTGGCCCCCTCCAGGGTCATGCGGCGGGCCATAATCAGGCCAATGTCGCCGCTGCCCAAAATCACCACCCGGCGGCCGGGCATATAGCCCTCCATGTTGACCAGGCGCTGGGCCGTACCGGCGGAGTAAATGCCTGCGGGACGGTAGCCGGGAATATTCAGTGCGCCACGGCTGCGCTCCCGGCAGCCCATGGTGAGCAGAATGGCCCTGGCATCGATTTCGATCAGGCCTTCTTCCCGATTCACGGCGGTGATGTGCTTGTCCTCACTGATGGACAGAACCATGGTATTGAGCTTGTATTCAATGCCCCGCTCCATGGCCTGGGCAATGTAACGGGAGGCGTATTCCGGGCCTGTCAGTTCTTCACCGAAGGTATGCAGGCCGAAACCATTGTGGATGCACTGGTTCAGAATGCCGCCCAGCTGCACGTCCCGCTCCAGAATGAGGATGCTGCGGCAACCGGCATCATAGGCCGCAATGGCGGCAGACAGACCGGCGGGGCCGCCGCCGATGACAACAATGTCATATTTCATTACTGCTGCACCTCCCCGATGGCATCTTTATTCACACCGGTGATCAGTTTGGACTGACCGCCGCACTTTGTGATCTCGCTCTGGGCAACGCCCAGTTCCCGTGCCAGAATTTCCATGACCCGGGGGCTGCAGAAGCCCGCCTGGCAGCGGCCCATGCCTGCCCGGGTGCGGCGCTTGACACCGTCCAGGCTGGTAGCGCCCAGAGAGCGGTGGATGGAATCCACGATCTCCCCTTCCGTGACCTGCTCGCAGCGGCAGATGATCTGGCCGTAGGCGGGCTTTTCACGAATCAGGGCCTGGTAGTCTTCCTTGGAAAGGGTCTTGGGGTCCAGAATGCCCTTCCGGGTGGGAATGTAATTTTCCTTTTCCTTCAAATCCATCATGTCACGCATGAGCTCTGCCACGTGCAGGCCGATGGCGGGAGAGGAAGTCAGGCCCGGAGACTCGATACCAGCGCAGTCGATAAACTGCTGGGCACCTTCTGCAGGGCCGATGACGAATTCATGGTGGTCTTCATGGGCCCGGAGACCGGCGAAGCTGGTAATGGTCTGGCGGATGGGCAGATTCTCCACGGTGGCACCGGCCTTGGCGATCAGGTCGTCCAGGCCCTCGGCGGTGGTATTTGTGCCTTCCCGGTCCTCTATGTCAATGGCCGTGGGGCCGACAATGGTGTTGCCGTGAACCGTGGGGCTCACCAGCACGCCCTTGCCCAGTTTGCCGGGCAGCTGGAAAATGGTATGGGAGACGAAGCCGCCGGTGCTCTTGTCCAGCAGGCAGTAGTCACCCCGACGGGGGGTAATGTGCAGCTTCCGGGTGGAAACCATGTTGTGCAGCACGTCGGCATAGACACCGGCGGCGTTCACAACATACCGGGTCTCCACGTCGCCCTTGTCCGTATGGACGACCCAGTAGCCGTCCTTCCAGGTAAAGCCCTGGACCTGGGTATTGAACTGGAATTCCACGCCATTGTCATGGGCGTTTTCAGCCAGTGCGATGGTCAGATGAAAGGGGCACACAATGCCGCCGGTGGGTGCCCACAGGGCGGCCACGGCCTTCTTGGACACGTTGGGCTCCAACTCGTGCAGCCGCTTGGCATCCACGATTTCCAACTGTTTGACCCCGTTTTTCACGCCGTTTTCATACAGAGCCTGGAGTTTTGGCAGGTCTTCCTCAGACATACATACGACCAGGGAGCCATTCATCTGGAAATCAAAGTCCAGATCTTTTGCAAGCTGGGGCATCATCAGGTTGCCTTCCAGGTTCATTTTGGCCATCAAGGTACCGTTGGCAGCATCAAAGCCCGCATGGATGATGGCACTGTTGGCCTTGGAAGTGCCGCAGCACACATCATCCTCTTTGTCCAGTACAAGCATCCGGCCTTCATACCGGGACAGGTACCGGGCAACGGCACAGCCGGTAACACCGGCGCCGATCACAATAATATCGTACAAGAAGATTCCTCCTTATCCACTCAGGAAAGTCGGGCAGCCCAAGTAAACCTTCCGGTAGGAAGCTGGACTGCCCGACACGTTCACTTAGAGCAGAGAATATTCAATAGTGCTGAATTTAAGATGTTACCAGGGAATGGCGTTGTAAAGCAGAACCGCAACGATACCGCCGATGATGGGTCCAAAGATGGGCACTACCAGGCCGTACTTGAAGTTGCTGTCGCCCTTACCCTTGATGGGCAGGATGGCATGAGCCAGACGGGGGCCCAGGTCACGGGCGGGGTTCAGAGCGTAGCCGGTCAGGCCGCCCAGGGACATACCGATGGAGACGATGATGCCGAAGACCAACAGCTTGCCAACACCGGCATTCAGCTCGGGAACCTGATTCAGACCGCAGATGGCGAATACCAGAACGAAAGTGGCGATGGCTTCCTGCAGGATGTTCCGGCCGGTATTGGGGATGGAAGGACCGGTGGAGAACACGCCCAGCTTGGTGCCGGGATCGTCGGTAGCGTCAAACTGATCCTTGAACATCACGTATACCAGGATACCGCCGACCATACCGCCCAGGATCTGCGCAATGATGTAGCCGGGAACCAGAGCCCAATCGAACATGCCGCCCACTGCCAGAGCAATGGTCAGAGCGGGGTTGAAGCTTGCACCGGAAGCTTCACCGAAGATGAATGCGGGAAGCATGACCGCAAGGCCCCAGGCCAGGGTGATCTGGATGGAACCGGCGCCCTTCATGCCGGACTTGTTCAAAGTGACGTTTGCAACGACGCCGTCGCCCAACAGAATCAGCAACATTGTGCCGAGAAATTCACACAAATACTTTAAGAACATGGTTTTTCCTCCCTATCAAAATTGTCAAAGCCCAATGGGCTATCATACCTGGTGTTTTTCAGGTCTTGCGGATCAGTCCTTGGCCCAGCCGTAAGCGCACTTCACAGCCTTGTTCCAGCCCTTGACCTTCTCAGCCCGCTCCTCAGCGGTGATTTCGGGATGGAATACCCGGTCGATGGCACGGTTGCGAACCACGTCTTCCTTGTTGGCCCAGTAGCCCACGGCCAAGCCGGCCAGGTAGGCAGCGCCCATGGCGGTGGTTTCAACGCAGGTAGGCCGCTGGACAGGTGCGCCGGAGATGTCGGACTGCATCTGCATCAGCAGATTGTTGGCAGAAGCGCCGCCGTCCACGTTCAGGGCAGCCAGCTTGATGCCGGAGTCCGCCTGCATGGCGACCAGGATGTCATTGACCTGATAGGCCAGGGATTCCATGGTGGCACGGATGATGTGATTCTTGTTGACACCACGGGTAATGCCGACGATGGTGCCGCGGGCGTACTGATCCCAGTGGGGAGCACCCAGGCCGGTGAATGCGGGAACCACGTAGCAGCCGTTGGTATCCTTGACCTTACCGGCGTAGTACTCAGAGTCGGGAGCGGTCTCGATGATTTTCAGTTCGTCACGGAGCCACTGAATGGCGGCACCGGCTACGAATACGGAACCTTCCAGAGCGTACTCTACCTTGCCGTTGAGGCCCCAGGCGATGGTGGTGACCAGGCCGTTCTGAGAGAAGACGGGCTTTTCGCCGGTGTTCATCAGCAGGAACGCACCAGTTCCGTAGGTGTTCTTGGCTTCACCGGGATGATAGCAAGCCTGGCCAAAGAGGGCAGCCTGCTGGTCACCGGCGGCACCGGCGATCTTAATGGGTCCACCCAACAGGGCCGGATCGGTCTCGCCGTAAACACAGCTGGAGGGCATGGGGGTCGGGAGCATACAGCGAGGAATATTCAGTTCTTTCAGAATGTCCTCATCCCACTGCAGGGTGTTGATGTTAAAGAGCATGGTACGGGAAGCGTTGGAGTAGTCGGTCACGTGGACCTTACCGCCGGTAAGCTTCCAGATCAGCCAGGTTTCTACGGTACCGAACAGCAGCTCGCCCCGCTCTGCCCGCTCCCGTGCGCCGGGAACGTTTTCCAGCAGCCAGTGAACCTTGGTGCCGGAGAAGTAGGCATCGATGACCAGGCCGGTCTTGGCCCGGAAAGAGTCGGTCAGGCCCTTGGCTTTCAGGGAGTCGCAGTACTCACTGGTCCGGCGGCACTGCCATACGATGGCATGGTGGATGGGCTCGCCGGTGACCTTATCCCAAACGATGGCGGTCTCACGCTGGTTGGTGATACCGATGGCCGCAATGTCTGCTGCGGTGGCACCGACCTTCTGCATGGCCTCCACAGCGACACCCAGCTGCGTGGCCCAAATCTCATTTGCATCGTGTTCTACCCAGCCGGGTTTCGGAAAGTATTGGGGGAACTCCCGCTGGGAGACGCTGCACATTTCGCCTCTCTCGTTGAAAAGAATACAACGGTTGGAAGTTGTGCCGGCGTCCAGAGCCATGATGTACTTTGCCATAAATACGTCCTCCTTATCTTTCTTGCAAATTATAATTTACACCCTCAGGTGTTATCCACAGCATTGATTATAACAAGAAATTTGGCTGCCGTCATTAGACAATATTCTCGTAATGTCAAAACCAACAAAAATTTTTCAAATCATTTTGAAAATATAGCACTTCTGCACACAACATTCTATGTGTCCAAAGAGAAGATAGAAGCGCTTCCCTAAAAATCATCCGGCCCTCTGCATGGTGGAAAACAGGGCCCGCAAATACTTGGCGCAGGCATCCACATTGAGAGGGGTTCGGCTGACCACCAGGCTGTCCAGGGTGCAGAACACGGCGTAGCAGAGCATATCCAGGGCCAGTTCAAAGTTTTCCGGATCCTGCTCCTGGGAAATTGGCAGATAACGGGACAGCTGGGGCCGCAGAATTCCTCCGGTAAGCTGGTACAGCTTCTCCCGCCCCAGGGCCGGAGACAGCTGCCGCAGCAACGGCTGCTTGGCACGCAGAAGGTTCAACGCATCCATGCACCACTCCCCCGGATCCACGGTCTCGTCATAACGCAAAGGGATACAGAGCTCACACTCCACGATCCACTCCAATACGCCGTAAATATCCTGATAATGATAGTAAAAAGTCTGGCGTTTCATCTGTGTCTGTTCCATAATGCTTCCAATGGTGATTTTGCTCACCGGTTTGGTCAGCATCATTTCCTCAACGGCCTCGGCAATTCTTCCCTTTGTATCGCTGCACATGACCCATCCTCCTTACATTTGCCAGACGTTGGGGGCAGTGCTGGAGATGGCAAGGGCTCCCGCCTCCAGCGCCTGCATGACCTCTCGTTTTTCTGTGATCAGCCCACCGGTCAGTACCGGAAGGCCCGTGATCTGCCGGATTTTTCGAATCATCGAAGGCATCAATCCGGGCAGAATATCAATGGCATCGGGTTTTAAGTTTCGGGCACTGAATGCCGTGTCCAGGGCCATGGAGTCAATAAGGAAAACCCGCAGAATGCCGATCATTTGCAGCTCCTTGGCCCGCTGGATCATATTGGCCCGGGTGGAAATGATACCGTCGACCCGGGTTGTATTGTGTAGGAAATCCACGGAGATTTCCTTGGTTGCCAGACCTACGATCAGGTCTGCGTGGACGATGGCGATTTTTCCAGCGTTCTTGATCCGCTCCACAATGCCGGCAATGCCGCAAATATCGCCGTAAAGCACAAACACCGTCTGCACATCCGCCTGCAAGCATTCCTCCAGTCCGGCATCGTCGCGGATCGCAGCAATGATGGGGTTGCGCTGCAGGGCATCATAAAGTCTTTGTTCCAATCCTGATCCGCCTCTCTTTTTATTTTTCGGGGATATGCCGCACCGGGATCACAGTAGCCCGCCCTGGTGTTTTTGCCCAAAAGGGCACAAAAAGAGCATGGCAGCCAGGCGGCACGATTGTCCGCTTGTCCCCATGCTCACCACTCCGGGCAATGATTCACTTGTATTTTTTCCCCAAGCATAGTGTAGCACATTCCTCAAAAAAATGCAAGGAAGTTTCTCTCTCTTTGTGAATATTGTAGGCTTGCACAAAATACCGAACCTTTTTTCGACAAAGCGACCAGAGGGGAGGCAGAGGTGCCATCTGCAAAGCAGCTGTTGCGATATGACTGTGTCATGTACATATTTCGCCGGAGTCAATAGATTTTCCCAAGTTGTTGGGTTTCTCTTGCGGAAACAACGGTCACAGAGGTAAACCTACCGAGTCTCACCGTAGGGAACGGCCTGTGTGCCGTTCCGCTGCGTTGCGACTATAACCCGTGTGGACAAAACAAAACCACCCCCCGGATATGTCATTCCGAGCGAAACGCAGTGAGTCGAGGAATCTTCCCAAGTAGCGAGTTTTATCTTGTGTTGGTTCTTCACCCCACGTGGTGGATTCCTCCACTCCGCTTGCGCTACGGTCGGAATGACAGAATGGGGGACGTGTCTGGTATTTACGGGAACAGTTCCGCCCTTTCAGGGGCGGAACGGCACACAGGCCGTTCCCTACGGTTTCGCTGAAAGGCGGTCGTTTTCAACCGGGAGCTTCTAAGGACGGGGGTGTATGGAGTTACGTATTTACGGATTCGCCTTTTGTTTCTGGAATATTTCACGCTGCCCCGCTGCCTCATCAGTCAGGGCTGCGCCCTGCCAGCTTCCCTGGAGGGGAAGCTCTTGTACCGGGCTTTGGGGTGCCGGGGTTTATTGGGAACGGTTCCGTCCTTTCACGTGCGGAACGGCACATAGGCCGTTCCCTACATACTTTAACGAACGTTCGGAAATGGACAACGTCGGTCGCCCCAATAACTGTCAACTGTTAACTGTTAACTAAACGGAAAACCGCCCGCTGAACAGGGTCAGCGGGCGGTTAGGTGAAATCAGCGGACGTATTCGATCACGACGCAGCGGTTGGGTTCCACACCGGTGGAATGGGTGGTGATGTTCTCCATGTCCTGGAGGGCGGCGTGGATCACGTGGCGCTCGTAGGCGTTCATGGGTTCCAGGGTGGTGCGGCGGCGGGCTTTCAGAACTTGCTGGGCCTTCTTCCGGGCGTACCGGCGCAGGCTCTCCTCCCGCTTCTGGCGGTAGCTCTCCGCATCTACATTGACCCGGATGTGGCCTTCCACTTCCCGGTTGATGGCGTAGTTGCACAGGTGCTGAATGGCATCCAGAGTGTCACCCCGGCGGCCGATGAGATAGCCCAGATCCTCTCCTACCAGATTCACCTGATAGGTATTGCCGTTTTCCTTCCAGCAGTGGGGCACGGCTTTGGAATCCATGTGGGTCAGCAGGCCCTTCAGGAACTGCTCGATTTTCTCCTCCACAGAACCTTCCGGTGCGGGGGCGTACTCCCGGGGTGCCACAAAGGCTTCCCGCTGGGGCTTGGGTTCTCTGGGTTCTCTGGGCTCTCTGGGAGCTCTGGGCTGCTGGGGCCGGGGGGCCTTGGGGGCCTCCGGAGTCTTCTCCTGCTTGGGTGCTTCTGCCTTGGCATCTTCCACCTTGGTATCTTCCACTTTCACCTCGGCTTTGGGGGCTTCCGCCTTAGAGGCCACGGGCTTGGGAGCCGGGGCGGCCTTGGGCTTCCGGGAAGCGGAGGACAGGGCCACCTTGGGGGCTGCGGGCACTTCATCAGGGGCCTCGTAGGTTACCTGAACCTTGGCAGGCTGGGCACCAAAGCCCAGGAAGCCGGACTTGGCCTGCTGCAGCACCTGAACGGATACGCTGTCCCGATCCAGACCCAGCTGGGCAAGGGCGGACTCGATGGCCAGATCAATGGTCTTGCCACTGGCGACAAGGGTTTTTTCCATGATTTAATCCTCCTGGCTGTGGTGGGCGTAACGGTTGGGGTCGTAGGCACGGCCCTTGCAGTAGGGACGGTCTGCAATGCCGGAGAGGGTCTCTTTTTCTTCCTTCTCCTGGGGCAGTTTGCCCTTCTTGGCGGCATACTCCCGGGCGGCCTCTGCCTTGGCGGCAGCTTCCTGATCCCGCTGCTGCTTCTGCAGGCGCTTCTTGCTGGTGTTTTCGGTAATGCCGTCAGGATTCTCCGCACGGCGCTGGGCACGGATGCGCTCTTTTTCTGCTTCCAGCTTGTCCTGCTCCATGCGGCGCTTCAGGCGCTCGGCATCCTCGGCATCGTAAATCTTGCGGTAACGCTTGTTGAGAACCACATCCTCCACGGTACGGACCACGCCGCCGACGAACCAGTAAAGGGACAGGGCGCAGGGCACGGTGAAGCCGATCCACAGCATCATCAGAGGCATGGTCAGCATCATCACCTTGTTGGTCTGGGCAGCCTGGGAATTCTCCACGGCCTCTTTGTCCTGAATGCCGTCCTGATTGGTGACCAGGGAGTTGTTCTGCTTCTGCATGATCAGCATGGACACCACCTGATAACCGGCGGAGGACAGGGCGATCAGCAAAGAGCCGATGTGGGCCCAGTTCCAGGCCCAGGTGGAGGCAAAGACGTTAAACTGGGGAACGGCACCCAGGTCGATGCCGATAAAGCCAAAGTTGATACCGCTCAGGGCCAGGTCGCTGATGCCGGGGATGGCAGCCTTGATGGCCTCGGCGTACTGGGGGATATACTGGGCGGCGATCATCTGGTGGTAATAGGCATTGCCGGCGAACAGTTCCGGGTCAATGCCCTTGATGACCTCAACGATCTGGTTGGCCACCTCCAGGTTTTCGTGGAGCATGTAGACAATAGGCTCACGCACCACGGTATACAGAGGGATCAGCAGCAGCATGGGCACAAAGCTCCACAGGCAGCCACCGCCCATGGATACGCCTTCTTCTCTGTAAAGCTCCTGCATGGCCTGGTTCTGCCGGTTGGGGTCATCGGCATAGCGGCGCTGAATGTCCTGCATTCTGGGGGTCAGGCGGGACATTTTCATCATGCTCTTTTTGGACTTGGCGGTGATGGGCAGCAGCACCAGCTGCACCAGAACAGCAAACAAAATCAGAGCCATACCGTAGTTACCGGTAACCCGGTACAGCAGCTCCATCAGGTAGCCAAAGGGAACCTGGATCACGTCCGCAATGTGGAATGACAGTAACATGGACTTTCCTCCTTTGAAAGTCACGGCACAGGGTCGTAAAAATCTCCTTTGTAAAAGGGATGGCAGCGGGACAGGCGTTTCAGCGCCAGCCAGCCTCCCTTTACTGCGCCGTATTTTTGGATCGCTTCGTAAGCATAGGCGGAACACGTGGGCCGAAACCGGCACCTTGCAGGGAAATAAGGGGAGATGCAGCGGGAGTAAAAGCGGATCAGGGACAGCAGCAGTTTTTTCACAGTTCTTCCTCACGCAGCAGCCCCGCTTTTTGGGCCAGGCGCAGGAAGCTGGCGGTCAGCTTGTCAAAAGGAGCCTCCACCGCCCGGGTCCGGGCCACCACCACAATATCCCAACCGGGGGTAAACTGCTCCTCATGGAGCCTGTAAACCTCTCTCAACCGACGGCGGGTCCGATTGCGAACCACCGCATGGCCCAGCTTTTTGCTGACGGTGATGCCCAGGCGATTTTTACCCAGGTGATTGCGCCGGGCATAGAGCACCAGGAGCCCATCGGCATAGCCCTGGGACCGGTAGAGCCGCTGAAAAATGTGGTTTAGCTTCAAACTGCTGGAAAACTTCATGCTTTTCTTCTCCTAAAAAGGGAGCGGGGCGAATGTGTCATTCACCCCGCTTAGCTCCCGTTTCGCTCTCGCGCACATATTTCCTTGTGTTCACAGGGGCGGCGCATCAGGCGGACAGAACCTTGCGGCCTCTTGCACGGCGGCGGGCCAGAACCTTACGGCCATTGGCAGTAGCCATTCTCTGACGGAAACCGTGAACCTTGGAACGGTGACGATTGCTGGGCTGATAGGTACGCTTCATTACGGATACACCTCCTAATACGCTAAAATCATATGCTCGACAGCCAAAAAGGCCGCAGCAACACAAAATAGACAGACCACTACGGTCATGCCCGCTCATTATAACCGAAAATGCCGGGAAGGTCAATATTTTTTTCATATTCCCCCGGATTTTTTTCGGACAACGCCCCACAATTCGGCAAAAGCCCCGGTGCCGCCCCAGATGGAGCTGCAGGGAAACCACTTTATTCCTCCAAAGAAAGCTTTTGAAGCACCCGGGCATAATCCTCCGTGCCCTCTTTGTAGGGGGTGGGCTGGAAGTCATTTCGGGGCTTCTGGGAACTGACACAGGCAGGAATGGGGGTCAGAGTTCCCAGGGTCACGGTGCCGTCTTTGTGCCGCAGGACCTGCTGCTGTAAGATCACCGTATCCATATCGCTGGGATAGTGATTGCCGCCAAAGGAGAAATTGCCCAGGCTGTAGTAGATGATGCCACCATTGTACTGTTCCACCCGCTGCAGCACATGGGGATGACAGCCGTAAACAATGTCTACTCCCAGGTCGATGAGGTCATGGGCCAGTTTTTCCTGTTCCGCATTGGGCCGGTTGAAGCCCTCAATGCCCCAGTGGATGGCCATGACGATGAGCTCCGCCCCCTGGCGTTTCAGTTCCGCCACGGCTTTTTCCACTTTTTTCACATCCACCTGGAAAAATCCGCCGTAGATGCCGATGTGAAGGCCGCTATCTGTAGTAAGCACCCGGTAGGTATCCTGCTCCACATAGGGAAGCTCTGCCTCCTCCAAGGCCCTTCGGGTGGACTCCACCCCCGGGACACCGTAGTCCCGGATGTGGTTATTGGCAATGGTCACGGCCTCTACGCTGCTGCCGGTCAGAATCTTTGTATAGGCCGTGGGCCCCCGGAAAGCAAAGCCGTTTTCTTTGATAATACTGCCCTCGTCTTTCAGAACCGATTCCAGGTTCACAAAGGTGCAGTCGTCTTCCTGAAAATACTGCACCACATTCCGGAAGGGATAGTCGTAATCCTCCCCGATCACATCGATAAAGCTGTATTTGACCCCGTAAAACCGGGCATCGCTGCCCAGAGTGCAGTCACCGACAAAGCTTAACAGAAAGGATTCTTCCCCGTCTTCCGTGGGTGCCGTTGGCGCCGTTGGGGCCGTGGGCCCAGGCCGGGAAGATGGGTTTTTTCCCTTTGGAGTGGTCTTTTCACCGCCGCTGGCCATGGCCTTCGCCACCAGAGGGCTTCCGGGCAGCAGCGCCCCAGCGGCCAAGGCGAGCACAACAAGGAAACTGACAACTTTTCGCATTTTATCCCTCCATTCCCGAAAACGCAAAAAAGAGCGGAATCTGTAGAAGATTCTGGTTATTCTTACCAGTCTATCTTACCACAGATTCCGCAGTAAATCAATCTTTTTTCGGTTTATTCACCGGCACGCTTCTTCATCAGGTTCCGCATTCTCAGAGCATGATCCAGCTCCCGCTTGCGAATGCGCAGACTCTTGGGGGTGCATTCCAGCAGTTCGTCGTCTGCCAGGAACTCAATGCACTGCTCCAAAGACAGCACTCTGGGGCTGGTAAGCCGCAGAGCCTCGTCAGAACCGGCGGCACGCATATTGGTCAGCTGCTTCTTCTTGCAGACGTTGACGGTCATATCCTCGTTGCGGCTGCAAATGCCGACCACCATACCGGCATACACCGGCGTACCGGCACCGATGAACAGGGTACCCCGTTCCTGGGCGTTATACAGACCGTAGGAGCAAGCTTCCCCGGTCTCAAAGGCAATGAGGGAGCCTACCTGGCGGCGCTCGATCTCGCCCTTCATAGGGGCGTAGGAATCCAGCACGGAGGACATAATGCCCTCACCCCGGGTATCCGTCAGGAACTCGTTCCGGTAGCCAAAGAGGCCACGGGAGGGAACCAGGAACTCCAGGCGGTAACGGTTGCCCACAGGGGTCATGCCCAGCAGGTCACCCTTCCGCTTGCCCATTTTCTCGATAACGGCACCCATGCTCTCCTCGGGAACATCGGCCACCATCCGCTCGATGGGCTCGCAGAGCTTGCCGTCGATCTCCTTGGTCAGCACACGGGGGGTGGAGACGGAGAACTCATAGCCCTCCCGGCGCATGGTCTCCATGAGAATGGACAGGTGCATTTCGCCGCGGCCCGCCACATTGAAGGCATCGGTGCCCTGCTCGGTCACATGGAGGGACACGTCTTTCAGCAGTTCCTTTTCCAGCCGGTCCCGCAGGTTCCGGGAGGTGATGAACTTGCCTTCCTTACCGGCAAAGGGAGAATCGTTGACGGCAAAGGTCATTTCAATGGTGGGGTCGGAGATCTTCACAAAGGGCAGAGGCTCCACCACCGCCGGGTCACACAGGGTACGGCCAATGGTGATGTCTGCCATGCCGGACAGCGCCACGATCTCACCGGCCTTGGCCTCCTGCACCGGCACCTTTGCCAGACCGTCATAGGTATAAAGGGCCACGACTTTGCCCTTGACCTTATGCTCCGGGTCATGGTAGTCACAGATGGCCACTTCCTGGTTGACCTTGATGGTACCCCGCTCCACACGGCCCACGGCGATACGGCCCACGTACTCATTGTAGTCAATGGAGGAGACCAGCATTTGCAGGGGACCGTTCTCGTCACCCTGAGGGGGATCGATATACTGGATAATGGTCTCAAACAGGGGCTTGAGATCGGTGCCCATTTCGTCGGGGCTGTAGGAAGCGATGCCCTGACGGCCGGAGCAGAAAATGGTGGGGGAATTGAACTGCTCGTCGGTGGCATCCAGCTCCAGCAGCAGCTCCAACACCTCGTCCATGACCTCATGGACCCGGGCATCGGGCTTGTCCACCTTGTTTACCGCCACAATGACCTTGTGGCCCAGCTCCAGGGCCTTCTGCAGCACAAAACGGGTCTGGGGCATGGGACCCTCGGCGGCGTCAACCAGCAGAATAACGCCGTTGACCATTTTCAGGATCCGCTCCACCTCGCCGCCAAAGTCGGCGTGGCCCGGGGTATCCACAATGTTGATTTTGTAATCTTTATAGTGTACGGATGTGTTTTTGGCCAGGATGGTAATGCCACGCTCCCGCTCCAAATCGCCGGAGTCCATGACCCGGTCCACGGTTGCCTGGTTTTCCCGGTAAATACCACCCTGCTTCAGCATTTCGTCAACCAGTGTGGTCTTGCCGTGGTCAACGTGGGCGATAATGGCAATATTTCTGATTTTTTCCTGAGATGCCATAAAAAAGCTCCTTCGATAGATATAATGTACCAACTCTCAACATAGAAATATACCACAGGTTGCTGCAAAAGGCAATCATTTTCTAAAATTTAGCTATACAAAAGTTGGGGAATTCCGCTGTTTTCTTTCGTGCATATTACCCGGAAGCGTAAAAAAGCGGAGTAGCCCACGGCCACTCCGCTTTTTACGCTTGCTGTAAGAACGTCTTTTCTCTTTCAATGAAAGGAGGGTCAGTTTTTCCTTGTAAGTTCCTTTTCCGCTGCTTCCAGGGCGGCGGCAATGACAGCATCCATGTCGTAGTATTTGTACTCGCCCAGTCGGCCCCCAAAGAGCACCCCTTCTTCCCTTTGGGCCAGGGCCTTGTAACGTTCGTAGAGGGCACTGTTTTTATCATCGTTTACGGGATAATAGGGTTCGTCCCCCGGGTGCCATTCGCTGGAATACTCCCGGCTGATGATGGTTTTGGGCAAATCCCGGCCCTGTTCGTCCTTGCCGAAGGTAAACCATTTGTGCTCAATGATCCGGGTGTAGGGGGTCTCGGCATCGGTGTAGTTGACGGCGGCGTTGCCCTGGAAATTGGGCTTGTCCAGCAGTTCATGCTCAAAGCGCACAGAGCGGTATTCCAGTGCCCCCAGGGCGTAACCAAAATAAGCATCAATAGGGCCGGTATAAAGGATTCGGTCTGCCAGGGCATCCAGCTCCTGTTTGTTTTCCAGATAGTCCAGGTTCAGCCGGACCTCCACGCCTTTTAACAGGTTCTCCACCAGCCTTGTGTAGCCCCCAATGGGAACGCCCTGGTAGAGGGCGTTAAAATAGTTGTTGTCAAAGGTAAAGCGCACCGGCAGCCGCTTGATGATAAAACTGGGCAGCTCCCGGCAGGCCCGGCCCCACTGCTTCTGGGTGTAACCCTTGATGAGCTTTTCGTAAATGTCTACACCCACCAGGGAAATGGCCTGTTCTTCCAGATTCTGAGGCTCGGTGATCCCCGCCCCCCGGCGCTGGGTCTCGATCTTCTCCTGGGCCTGCTCCGGTGTCACCACCCCCCACATTTTATTGAAGGTATACATGTTAAAGGGCAGAGAATACAGTTCCCCTTTGTAGTTCGCCACCGGGGAATTGGTAAAGCGGTTAAAAGACACATACCGGTTCACATACTGCCAGACCTGCTGGTTGTTGGTGTGGAAAATATGGGCCCCGTATTTGTGGAAATCGATGCCCTCCACCTTCTCGGTATACACGTTGCCGCCAATGTGGCTGCGCCTGTCAATAACCAGAACTTTTTTCCCTGCATCCGCCGCCTGACGGGCAAATACCGCCCCATAAAGCCCGGCACCTACGATCAGATAGTCGTATCTCATAGAACTCAAACGTCCTTTCTTTACCGGCACAACGGTTTTGCCACCGTGCCGTTTTTATGTTTTGGGGCTGTCGGCCCCTTTTTCTTTTTGCAGTCTTCCAGAGAGTGCCTCCATTCCCAGAGCCGCCAGGATGCAGAAGAAGGGCACATAGAGAAATAAATATCTCGCCCGCACTTCAAACAGCAATTCAAACAAGGTCAGCCCAATAATGGAAAGCTTGACCGCATCGACAGCCCCTGAATCCTTTGTTACCGGTCTCAGATAGCCGGATACGGTGGTAAACAGGAGGACAAATATCCACAGAGCCTGGGCAAATGTCTTAAACACTTCCTGCCTGCTGCCATCTACATAGTAAACAGATTGGAGAAAGGGGGCCATTCTGGTATTGATGTTTTCCACGACTTTTGTATACCAGCTGCCCTCCATCCCCCAGGCAAAGGTGCCGTCGTGGTAAACCGTCAGCAGCTTTTTGCACAAATGCCGCCCCAGGCCAAAAGGCCCCATAGCCCGGATCCGGTTCAGGGTCTCCTGCAGTTCCCCGACGGAGCGCTCTTTGGCAGTGTCAAAGGAGACCGAGAAATAGAGGTCCTCGTCAGAATAGGCGCCACCGCATTTTTCATTCATGCCCATCATTAAAAAATGGGGCATTCCGAATTTCATTTCCGCATCCAGAGGAACCCCTTTGGATTCATAGGCAAGGGTCAGCATCGGCGCAATCAAGGCTATACAGAGTAGAGGTACGGCCAGCAGGACTCCAAACGCAGCAAATGCTTTTTTCTCTCGCATCTGTAGGGCTTTCACCAATTCTATGGTCAGAATTGCAATCACCACAATCAGGCATTGAGGCTTTATAAAATAGCCAACACCGCAAACCAGCAGTGCCAGAGCCTTATGTGCTTCTCTTTTCCTTCCGGTGTCCTTCATGCAGGCCATCGTATAGAGGTACAGTGTCAAAACCGGAAATACGATTGCCAGAGAATCCGAATAGAAAATCACCATCCAGGGAGACAGCCCAGCAAGCCCCACACAGCAGGCAAAACCGAGGAGTGCATACTGTCGTTTTGTCAGCATGGAAATCTCCTTGTATACCAGATAGCAGGCTGCCGAAATAGAAGCACAATCCAGTAAAACGGGCATCATCCGACTGTAACTCTCCCCAAATATCCCTAATGCGTGATTCAGCCGATAGCATCCGGTATTCAGTAAAAGCAGCAGAATGTTATTGGGATAAATAGAAAAATAGTGAGCAACGGCCTCCATTCCCGGAATATCCCCCTGGGCCCGAGGCAGCGCAGCATTCCAAACGATTCCAGGATCCCAATTGCTGGCAAACAGAATGTTCCAGCAAATGTACACCTGAACCACAAACAGTCCCAAGGTCACATAACCCACAGCCCGATCCATGCGCCTTTCACTGTCTTGAGATTCTTCCGGGAGCCACCTTCTCCAAACCAATATCAGCAACAGTGCCACTCCCAGACCCAGAAGCGCAAAGGCCCAGTTGGAAAGCAAAAATGTCTTCTTTGCCGCAAAGTGTACCTGTGAAAAGAACAGCAGCAATATGGCAATAACCGTCATGGTTCCTGTAAACAAGCAATCAATTCCTCTAAAAAAAACTTTTTTCAATCTCCCTCTCTCCTTTTCCCAAATCGACTTTCCGGCGACCCGTAATTTGTCCCGTTCAATCAATACAATGGAATGGATTCATTATAACACAGGTTTCTTTTTTTACAAGGGAAGCTCCTGATTAAATCGGCACGAGCCGGCAGCGAGAGATTTTATTTCCCGGCGGACATCAAACAGTTAGATAGTCCTGTTGTATTTTCGCTTGGATTTCCGCCGTGTGGGGCAGGCGACTTGCTGTCCAGTCGTAGACGATTGATTCAGAGTTTTCCCAATCATACCAAGATCCAAATAAAAGAATGGATTTCCGCACAAAAGTGTGATATAGTTAGTTCCGAGGTGAAAGTATCCATGGAAAATGAAGAAGAAAAGCAGTCCGGTTACGTTCCCCGGCCTGCCTGGCAGGTTTGGGCCGCCCGGGTGGGGGTCGTGCTTGCGGTTTTGTTTGTGATTTATCAGCTGTATCTTATCGCCGGAGGGCACCTGTAATGCGGATCCTGGGCATTGACCCGGGCTACGGTATTACGGGCTTCGGTATTCTGGAAGCCCAGCGGGGCCGCTGTCAGCTTCTGCGCTGCGGGGCCATCACCACCCCGCCCAATACGGATTTTTCCTGGCGGCTGGGGGAAATCTACAACAACATGACGGAACTGCTGCAATTGGCTCAGGCCGATGCCGTGGCCATTGAGGAACTGTTTTTCGGCAACAACGTCACCACCGGCATCAAGGTCGCCCAGGCCCGGGGGGTCATTTTGCTGGCGGTGCAGCAGGCCGGTGTTCCGGTCTTTGAATACAAGCCCATGCAGGTCAAACAGGCTGTGGTAGGCTATGGCAATGCCACCAAGCATCAGGTCATGGATATGACCAAACGCATTCTGGGGCTGCCCGCCGTTCCCAAGCCTGACGATGCCGCCGACGCGGTGGCCATCGCCCTGTGTCATGCCCGCTCCTGCACCTCCCTACTTGCCATGCCTCAAAAATAAGGAGAAGCCAATATGCTATATTATGTTTCCGGTACGGTCACCCTGCTGGAGCCTGGCCTGGCGGTCATTGACTGCGGCGGCGTGGGCTATGGCTGCCGGGTCACCGCCTATACCGCCGCCCAATTAAAACTGAATACCACTGCCAAACTCTATATCACCGAGTCCATCCGGGAAGATGCCTACGACCTTTACGGATTTGTCTCCCGGGAGGAGCAGCGCTGCTATGAGCTGCTCACCGCCGTCAACGGCGTAGGCCCCAAGGCCGCCATGGCCATTCTCTCCTCCGGCGGCCCCCAGAACTTTACCCTGGCCGTTATGACGGGTGACGAAAAAATGCTCACCGCCGCTCAGGGTGTGGGCAAGAAAATCGCCCAACGGATCATTCTGGAATTGAAAGACAAAATCGGCGGTAGCTCCATGGAGCTGGACTTTTCCGCAGGACCCGCCGCCGTTCCCAAGCAGGGGAGCAACAATCTGGCTTTGGCCAATGCCGCTCTACAGGAGTTAGGCTACTCTGCCGCAGAAATCGCCCTGGCCCTGAAGGGGGTAGACCCCGAGGCCAGCACCGAGGATATGGTGCGCCATGCCCTGCGGGCCATGGTGTTAAAGGGCTGATAGGAGGATAATACATGAGTCTGGAATTTTCTCAGGAGGTGGAAGCCCCCCTGGTGCTGCCCACCTTTACCCCCCAGGATGCCGGTGAGATCGGTCTGCGGCCAAAGCTTCTGTCGGACTATACCGGTCAGGAAAAGGCCAAGGGAAACCTCTCTATTTATATTGAAGCCGCCCGACGGCGAAATGAACCTTTGGATCATGTGCTGCTCTACGGCCCTCCCGGCCTGGGAAAAACCACCCTGGCCGGTGTCATTGCCAACGAAATGGGGGCCGGTATCCGCATTACCTCCGGCCCCGCCATTGAAAAGCCCGGCGACCTGGCGGCGCTTCTGACCAACCTGAACGCCGGAGACATTCTGTTCATCGATGAGATCCACCGTCTGAACCGGGTGGTAGAAGAAATTCTCTACCCGGCCATGGAGGATTTTGCCATTGACATTATTGTAGGCAAAGGCCCCAGTGCCAACTCCATCCGGCTGGATTTGCCCAAGTTCACCCTGGTAGGGGCCACCACCCGGGCCGGTCAGCTCTCTGCCCCCCTGCGGGACCGGTTTGGTGTTTCCTTGCGGCTGGAACTGTACACTCCGGAAGAACTGTCCGCCATTGTGACCCGGTCCGCCACCATTCTGGGCATGGCCATTGACCCGGCGGGGGCCATGGAAATCGCTTCCAGAAGCCGGGGTACTCCCCGAATTGCCAACCGCTTCCTGCGGCGGGTTCGGGATTTTGCCCAGGTCATGGGAGACGGCACCATTACCAAAGAGGCCGCCGACCTGGCTCTGCGGCGGCTGGAAGTGGACCAGTTGGGGCTGGATGTGATTGACCGCCGCATGCTCACCGCCATCATCCAGAACTACAACGGCGGCCCCGTGGGTCTTGAAACCCTGGCCGCCACCATTGGCGAGGAGGCCGTAACGCTGGAAGATGTTTATGAACCCTACCTGATGCAGCTGGGCTTTTTGACCAGAACCCCCCGGGGCCGCTGCGTCACCCCCCTGGCTTATGACCACCTGCACATCCCCTACCAGGGGCAGACCCAGTTTTCCCTGTGATTTACGTATCCTTTTCACCAAAAACTTTGGCCGAATACTGGAAATATTGCATAAATCTCAAATAGTTGGAGAAAAATTTTCATAAAGGATTGACAAATCCCCCTGGATTGTGTATAATCCAACATGCGGTAAATGACAGCCGCATATTTTATTCACCCTGCGTTACAACCATTTCCTGGTAGATTTTCACGGGGCAAAAAACCGAAGAGAGGTATTTCCAATGTACGAAGATAAGACTTTAGTTTGCAAAGATTGCGGCAACGAGTTCGTGTTCACCGCCGGTGAGCAGGAGTTCTACGCAGAGCGTGGCTTCCAGAATGAGCCTCAGCGCTGCAAGGCCTGCCGTGATGCTCGCAAGAACAATGCCCGTGGCCCCCGTGAGTTCTTCACCGCTACTTGCGCACGCTGCGGCGGCGAGGCAAAGGTGCCCTTCCAGCCCAAGTCCGACCGTCCCGTATTCTGCAGCGAGTGCTTCGCTCAGATGCGTGCCAACGGCTAAGATGCAATGAGCTGCCCCGGAAAGGTTCTTCCTTTCCGGGGTTTTTTCTAGGGCAACACCGCACAATTGCGTCTGCGGACATCAGCGGATCTTTTGGCCCAATATTGCAGTTTGAAAAACTTGAAATACACAAAGTATTCCTGCGTTTTTCAAACTTTATCTTGGGCCAAAATCTCTCGCTGATGTCTCTTGCCGAATTGTGCGGTGCTGCCCTGATTTTTCCCATTATTCCACCGTCAGATCACAAATTCTGAAAAACGGGATCTCCCGGCCGTCGGTCAGTATCAGGCCGCCCTGGTACTGATCGATTTTTTTGAGTCGGCCCGTTACGGTTTCAAATCGGCCTCCCTCTTTCACCCGGTCCTCATAGTAGACGGTCATGGTGATCTGGGGCTGGGTGTCCAGCAGTTCCCGAGCTTTCCGAAGTTGGGCGTTCAGGGCATCCAGGCTTTCCTCTGTCAGATACACCGGATGTTGGGTCAGTCTTGCCGCCTCCTGTAACACCGCCTCATAGCCCGTCAGGGCCGCAAAGGGGGCGAACTGGGCCGCCCGGTCCTCCACCGCCATCCGGGCCCGGGTGCTGGGTTTGGGCCAGGGGGTGTGCAGAATATCGTCGTACTTTCCCATGCCGCCTCCTATGCCTTGTGGCCGCCGATCTGGTCATTGCGCTGCCGGGCGGTGGCCCCTTCTTCCAGGTTCATCCCCCGGAAAATGGCGTTCTTTCCAAATTTCTTTTTGATTTCCAGCATGGCTTTCAGCCGTGCCTCCTCCCGCTCCAATTCTTCCTGTCGGCTTTTGTTTTCCACAGGGTCTGTGAATAAATCCAGCTGCTCCATGGCCGCCTGCTCCTGCCGCACCTGTTGGGCCTCGTGGAGCTCCGCCGTCAGGGTCAGCCGCCGCTGTAATAACTGGGGATCTGCGATGCGGTCGTAGAGCTCCATAAAGGCCCCCACGATCAGCTTTTGGGAAGCGCATTTCTGGGGCAGGGTGATGGTGCCATGGGCACTTTTGGGGACTTGTCGGCCATACCGGTCCGTAACGCAGGGGCCTGTATAGCCATGGTCCTGCCCTGTCAGGCTTTCCCGGTCGTAGCCCAGGGTCAGGGTGAGCTTTTGGGTCATCAGGTTCTTCTCCACCAGGTCCATGGCCAGGGCATCCGCCATTTCCCGGACCACCAACCGGGCCTTCCCCCAGTCATAGGGGCATTGCAGCACCTGGCCGCTGCTGACGGACCGGGTTTCCGGCTTGTAGGCCTTGATTTGAGCAATGGTACAGGGCTCATAGCCCCAGGCATGGTCAATCAGCAGTTCCGCCTGAACACCAAAGAGCTTATACAGGCTCTCTGCCCCAAAAGGCCCCGGGTCCAGCGACAGACGGGCCAGATCCCCCATGGTGTAAATGCCCCGGCGTTCCAGCTTTTTGGCGTAGCCCGGGCCCAGCCGCCAGAAATCCGTCAAGGGCCGGTGGTCCCATAGCTGTTGGCGGTAGCTCATCTCGTCCAGTTGGGCCACTCTGGCTCCATAGGCATCGGGCTGGCAGTGCTTGGCCAGAATATCCATGGCGATTTTGCATAGGTATAGATTGGTACCCACCCCGGCTGTGGCGGTAATGCCCGTGGCCTCATAGACCTCCCGGATGAGCTTCCGGGCAAAGCCCACCCCATCCAGGCCATAGAGCTTTAAATAGGCGGTGGCATCGATGAACACCTCGTCCACGGAGTACACATGCAGGTCCTCCGGGGCCACAAATTTCAGGTAGATGCTGTAAATAAAGCTGCTGCACTCCATATAGTGACCCATTCTGGGAGGGGCCACATAGTAATCCAGCTTCCAGTCCCTGTGGGCCTCTAAGTCCTTGCTGTCACGGGCTACTCCGGTAAAGTCCCGGCCCCGGTTGCTGCCCCGGCGCAGGGCATTCACCTCTGCCACCCGCTGGACCACCTCAAAAAGTCTGGCCCTGCCGGAAATCCCGTGGGCTTTCAGAGCGGGAGATACCGCAAGGCAAATGGTTTTCTCGGTACGGCTGGGATCCGCCACCACCAGATGGGTGGTCATGGGGTCCAGGCCCCGCTCCACGCACTCTACGGAAGCGTAAAAGGATTTTAAGTCGATGGCAACATAGGTTTTCACAAGGCCCACCCCCTTTTTTTTGGGGGAAACTCTGAATAAATCGCCTGCGGCTGGACAGCGGATCTTTTGCTTCCATGCTGCGGTTCTAAAAGTGGGAAATACACAAAGTATTCCCTCACTTTTAGAACCTTGCCTGGAAACAAAATCTCTCGCTGCCAGCTCTTGTCGATTTAATCAGAGCTTCCCTTAATTCCACTCTATTATAGAACATATGTTTTTCTCTGTCAATAGATTGACGGCTCCGCCTTCGCCTGATATAATATAGAAAAGAAAGGAGGCCACGCCTATGGCTCGATACGTCTGTCCCAGCTGCGGCAGCCCGTTTAACGGGAAAAAATGCAAGAACTGTGCCTACGAGTCCTTTAGCGAGGAGATTGCCCACCGCACCCACGTCCATCAGGGGGAACCGCTGGTTATCCAGGGCCAAACCCGGAAGCCCATCCCCTACAAAGACCCCTTTGACTGCCCCCGGCAGGATCGAAAGAAGGGGAAGCGCAAGGGCCTGCCTACGGCGGCGGTCATTGCCATTCTGGGTCTCTTTCTGGCCAACCCCTTTGGCCTGTTGATGCGCCGCCTGACGGGCAGCGACTATGTGGCCCTTCCCCCCATCCGGGAGCAGGTGGAAAGCGTAAGCCTGCCTTTGAACGGTGCCACATTGCTAGACAATGAGGACTTTACCGTCATTTCCCAGTGGGAGGACAGTGAGACAGATTCCATCCCCATCTACATTACAAACCACACGGACCGGGATTATGTATTTTTGCTGGAACGGCTGTTTGTCAATGACCTGTGCCTGTCGGACTTTGCCAGCCTTTACATCGAAGCCGCCCCCGGCGAAACCGCTTTGGGTCAGCTGTGGCTCAGCCAGAAAGGTCTTGCCGCAGGAAACATCGCCCAAATCCAGAACATCAACTTTGACCTGACGGCCTACGACGACAAAGACGACACCGCAGACCCCATTTACCTGAACGACCTGACCATCCAGGGCAACGCCGCCCCGGATTACCGGCACACCCTGGCCCTGCCAGAAAAGCCCATCTACGACTCCGGAGACCTGGTACTCTACGGCCTTGGCCCTATCAGCGATTATTTCTCTGAGGACCAGCTGATAGATTCCTCCATCATCCTGTGTGCCAAAAACAACACCGACCAGGATATGCAGCTTCTGGGGGAGGATATTCAGGTCAACGGCAAAGACACCGAAGCGTTTCTCTGGGCCGAGCTTCCCGCCCAGTCCACCAGTGTCTTTTGCCTGGAACTCTACAGCGTTCCCCAGGAGGACTGGAATTCTCTCCAAAAAATCACCGCCGCCCTCACCGCCCAAACCCAGGACACCGGCTGGGAACTGGGCGTGCTGGACATTCCCGTAAAACGCTGACCATCTGCCCCACACAACAAATCCCCCTCTGCCGCCCAGCGTTTTGGGATGGCAGAGGGGGATTTTCTAAGGAGGCTCGGATAATCAGGGAAATTCAATACGGGCCACATCCTCCGGGGCAATGGGGCGGTCGAATACATAGAGGCATTCTTCCTGGTTTCCCCGGTAGATGGAGGTTCGGAAATGGGCCTCTATTTTTGTTCCGTCCTGCATGACCAGGGAAATGGGGCCAAGGGTGATCCCCTCCCAGGAGCCTGTCAGGGGCATGTTATAGCGCAGGGTCGCTGAAAGAGAACGCAGTTCAAAAGACGTGACCCGCACTTTCAAGGGGAACTGACGGTTTCTGAACGTGCGAAAAGCGGCGCATCGTACAGCGTTTTCCACAAGCTCTGTGGAATTCGTCACAAGCAGGTCCTCCGAAAAGGTCACCTGAAACGCCCAAGTTCCTTGGCAGAGCGTTGTAAGCGTGTTCTTTTCGGCAGAACGGTTTTCTTCCCAGATCTCATGGACGGTGATATTCCACTGGGTTCCATCCGTTATGGAGAAGTCCGACCCCTTCGGCGGCTGAAAGAGCCACTCAAAAAGGCCATAAACAGTGCCGTCATTGGGGTTTTCATCTTGCAGCGGTTCTTCCCCATAGACCCCCAGCGAATAATCTCCCTCACCAGAATGTGGTATCTGCATATCCGTGGTGCAGCGCAGCTGATACCCGTCCCCATTTAAGACCGTTCCCTCAGGCCCATCGATCCGGTATTTGATGAGCATCCGATACCCGTCACTGATGCCGGATTCCAGGGTGACGGTATAGCCGTTGCAGGTCACACTCTGGTCCAGCTTTACCAGGCCCCGATTCCAAATCTGCTGCTGACGACCGGTCAGACCTTCCAAGTTTTCAGTAGATGCGTTTGAGGAAAAGAAGTCCCTGTACCAGCGGTCGGCATACCAGCTGCTCCCGGTAACCACATACACCACCGTACACCCCACCAGCAGCAGAGCCAGGGCGATCACGGCCGCCAGAAGCCAAAGTCTTTTCTTTGCCACTGGCCGCAGCTTTCCCTTTTCCTGCCGAAAAGCCGCCGCGGCCATGACAAAGCCATCCTCAATGCCGCCCAGGCCATTTATAATATCCATTGGATTCATATATGCTCCTCCTGCATTCTTTCGGCGGTCAGCCACTTGAGTCGTTGCGGCTGACCTAATACAGGCCGCCCCCGGATACCGGGTGCATTTCCGGGGTCATGGCCACATACTTGGACAGAATGCCCTCGTATTGCTGCTGGGTAATGGGTTTCAGCGATTCGTCCTGGGCATCCGGGGCGTAAAGCCATGGGTTTTCCCGGCTATTGTCATAGCGGACATAGTCTACAAGGATGGCGTTTCCGTTTTGTACCTTATAAACGCTGGTGGCACTGTTGCCGTCTAAGTAAGAGCAGGTGTGGAGAATGTAATTTCCCTTGCAAATGCGGATGTCCTGCCCACATTCCAGGATTTTCACCCTGCCGTTTTTGACGGTCAGGACCCCTTTCCAGGCCCCCTTGGTCAGGAATAACTCATCCTGTCCGTCACCGTCCAGGTCCAGGAGGCTGTAGTTCCATCCGTCCACGGGTGCCTCCCGGTTCTGGAATATCGCACCATAGCTGGAATAAACCTCGTCAGGCATCCCGATACCGCTGGGAGCGGAATCGGCCAAGGGGTATTGGGTAATGGGTGTCAGCGTGATCGGGAGCCGGGGGTGGGAACTCAGAATTTCATTAAATTCCGCTTCCGTGCTGGGAACACTGCCATAGGCAGGAGACTCCGGGTAAAGCACCCAGGCGTTTCCCCGGTAATACTCGCTATTCTCCGTATAATGTACAATGCTCTTATCCCAGACAAAGCTTCCGTTCTCCCCCTTTACAAAATGGTAGGCAACAGACCCGTCTGTGCAAACAAAAACGTTTGCGATCACGTTATCCGCACAAAGATACATATAGGTAGCACTTCCACCGAGACCGAAACCCATTCCGGATACATAGCTATCCGACTCATAAACCACAGAGGGATAGGCAATCGTTGGGGACATGATGTATTGTGTGCCGTCATCCCGCTTGGTATAGATTGCAATAATGTAGCCATTCTCGCCAACGATCAATTCTTCTACGCCGTCCCCATTCAGGTCCATGAGGCAGAATCCCAGTTGGGATGGATGGGTAATAAATTCCATTCTGGATTTAATTCGTGCGTCATACCCCAACTCCGAATAGGAATGCGCCCTTTTATCAAGCCCTTGGGCGATTTCTTCGTCGGCCTCCTCCCTGCGCTGCTGGGTCTGGGCCAGGGCTTCCTGGTGGACTCGTTGGGGCTGGATGGTAAAGTCAAAAGCCTCCGCATAGGCTTCCAGGGCTTCTCTCGTCCACTCCCGGTCATATTCCAGGGCATGGAACGTAAACACATATTCTCCCCGGTCTGCCATCAGAAGAATTTGTTGGTTCATGTCGTTCCGCTGTTCCAGAACCAAAAGAACGTCTACCCCCTGGGTGGTGGTGTAGGTCCATTCCTCGTAAGTCCCCTCCGGGCCAACGGAGCCGTAAAGGTTACTGAAGCTGTCCTTCCGGCAGCAGGAAAAGGTCACGATTTCCTCATAAGGCCAGACCTGGGTTTCCAGGGTCATTTTTCCCTCCACGGTAAAGGAGCCGTCAGCATAGTAGCGCACGCTGCCAAAATTGGTCTGCGCCCGGGCATCGCTCCGGAGGATCCCCTGAATGCCCAGAGCCTTGCAGGCCGCTGCCTCGTCCGGGTCCACATACATTTTCCCTAACAGGTTCAGCTGGTATTTGTCGCAGATTTCATCCAGCTTGTCCTTCATTTCCCGGGTATAGAGGTTGTAGGCATAGTAATCGTCCCCAAAATCCTCGGAAAAAGCCTCCTGGGAGTGATAAATACGGTCATCCGGGTCGTAGGTTTTCAACCATTCGTGCCACTCCTTGGTGGCCTGATACCCCGGTGTCCCCTTGACGCCCTGCAAGGAAAGCAGCGTCCGGTCCTGTACCCCGCTTCCAAGAACCTCCTGGGTATCCTGCCCAAAGGCCATATCCTGCAACCGCAGCACATACACCACCGTACACCCCACCAGCAGCAGGGCCAGGGCGATGATGGCGGCGATGAGCCAAAGTTTTTTGGGGGAAATATGGTTTACCTTTCGTTTTCCCTGCCGGAAGTCCTGGGCATCCATGACGAAGCTGTCTTTGATTCCGTTCAGGCCTTTCATAATGTCCATGGGATTCATACCAAGCCCTCCTCCCCCAGTTTTTTCCACAGCTTTTGTCGGGTCCTGTGGAGCATGGAGGTGACTTTGCTCTGGGAAAAGCCGGTGATTCTGGCAATTGCCTCAATGGAATCCACATACCAGTACCGGCACAAAAATACATTTCGCTCCGTTTCCGGCAGGCTGTTCAGAAAGCTGTTGAGAACCCGTGCCAGTTCCCGCTGGGACAGCTGCCCCTCCAGACCCTGGGGGTCGGCGCAGTCCCCCAGCTCCTCCAGGGCCAATATCATCTCCTTGCCGCCCCGCTTCTGGGTGCGGAGCTTTCGCCACCGGTCAATGGACAGATGTCTTGTGACCTTCCCTAAAAACGCCCCCAAGACCCCAGGCTTCCTGGGCGGGATGGTATTCCAGGCCGTGAGGTATGTATCGTTCACACTCTCCTCCGAGTCCTCCCGGGAGGATAAAATATTGTAGGCAATGGCATAGCAATACCCGCCGTACTTCTTATCCGTTTCCACCACCGCTTGCTCTGAGCGTTTCAAAAACAACTCCAAAATTCCCTGATCCTCCATCGGATCGCCTCCTATCTGTTTTCCCCAAAAGGGTTACACTTATATAGGCGTAAAAAGAAGCCAGATATTGCATGGCCTGAGAAATAATTTCAAAATAATTTTAGCATCAACCCTTGCCATATGCAAGCGGAACCAGAATTTGAAGTGTTTGGAAGGAACGCAGTCCGCATTGCGCAAAAAAATGCCTGCCACAGATGTGACAGGCATGATTTTTTGTGAATTACACCAGCTCGATCACAGCCATCTCGGCTGCATCGCCACGACGGGGGCCGGTGCGGGTCACTCTGGTGTAGCCGCCGTTGCGCTCAGCGTACTTGGGAGCGATCTCTTTGAACAGCTTGTGGGCAACGTCTTCCTTGGTGATGAAAGACAGCGCCTTCCGGTAAGCGGCCAGGTCGCCCTTCTTACCCAGGGTGATCATCTTCTCAACCACGGGCTGCACTTCCTTCGCACGGTAGAAAGTGGTTTCCATTTTGCCGTTCTCCAGCAGATCGGTTACCTGCTGACGCAGCAGGGCCTTTCTCTGTGCGCTGGTCTTGCCCAGCTTACGAGTGCCAAACATGTGCGTTTCCTCCTCTTTAAGCGATTAGTTGTTGCTGCCAGATTCTTCGCTGGCCAGGGACAGGCCCATCATTTCCAGCTTCTTCTGTACTTCGTCCAGGGACTTCTTGCCCATGTTCCGGACCCGCATCATGTCTTCACCGGTCTTGTCGATCAGGTCGGCAACGGTGTTGATGTTGGCCCGCTTCAGGCAGTTGAAGCTACGGACAGACAGATCCAGCTCGTCGATGGTCATGGAGAGCTTTGCATCCGGATGGTCAGCCACCTTTTCAACAACCGTAGAACTGCTGGTGACAGCATCGGACAGGTTGGTGAACACGGTCAGATGATCGCTCAGGATCTTTGCACCCAAAGACACGGCGTCCTTGGCGGAAATCGTAGAATCTGTCCAGACCTCAAGGGTCAGTTTATCGAAATCGGTTCTGTCACCGACACGAGTAGGCTCCACGGCATAATTCACCTTGGTAACAGGGGAATAGATGGAGTCAATGGGAATCACACCAATCACGGTCTGCGGCGTCTTGTTCCGGTCAGAGGAAACATAGCCACGGCCCTGAGAAAGGGTGATCTCCATGTTGAAAGTGGCATCCTCACCCAAGGTGCAGATGTGCAGCTCGGGATTCAGGATCTCAACGTCCGCGTCAGCCTTAATATCGCCGGCGGTAACCTCGCAGGGGCCCACAGCGTCGATATGCACGGTTTTGACACCGGGAGTATGAAGCTTGGGAATGAGCCGCTTCACATTCAGCACGATCTCCGTTACATCCTCGGTCACACCGGGAATGGTGGAGAACTCATGCTGGACCCCCTGGATTTTTACAGAGGTGGCAGCGTAACCGGGCAGACTGGACAGAAGGATCCGTCTCAGAGAATTGCCCAGGGTCATTCCGTAGCCGCGCTCCAGAGGCTCCACAACATACTTGCCGTAGGAAGGGTCCTCTGCGGAATCAAAACAGCTGATACGGGGCTTTTCAATTTCTACCATGAATCAAAACCCTCCTTAGATAGGTGGGGAGTTTCCTCCCCACGGAATACTTGCATACGAACAGGGGGCAGATTATTACTTGGAGTACAACTCGACGATGAGGTGTACAGCGATATCGAAGTCGATATCGTCCTTGGTGGGCATAGCAATAACCTTACCCTGGAGGGTGTTCTTATCACGGTCCAGCCACTTGGGAGCAGCAACAAAAGCATCGTCTTCCTTCAGCTTCTTGAAGAAGGCGTTGGAAGCGCTCTTTTCGCAGACGGCAATGACATCACCGGGCTTTACCATGTAGCTGGGGATGTCCACACGACCGCCGTTGACGGTGAAGTGGCCATGGTTCACCAGCTGACGGGCCTGACGGCGGGTGTTGGCGAAGCCCAGACGGTAAACAACGTTGTCCAGCCGGCGCTCAACCAGGGTCAGCAGGTTTTCACCGGTGTTGCCCTCGGCACGAGCGGCCTTGTCATAGTAGTTCCGGAACTGCTTTTCCTGGATACCATACACAAATTTGACCTTCTGCTTCTCGGTCAGCTGAGTGGCGTACTCAGACTTCTTCGCTCTTCTCTGGCCGCCGGGGTTCTTGTTGGAAGTCTTGGAATAACCCATCGCGGCAGGAGAAACGCCCAGCGTTCTGCAACGCTTCAGCACGGGCTGCATATTCTTAGCCATTTCGCAAAATTCCTCCTATACCTAAATCAGACTCTACGTCTCTTGGGGGGACGGCAGCCATTGTGGGGAATGGGGGTGACGTCCTTGATCATAACAACTTCCAGGCCGGCAGTCTGCAGGGCGCGGATCGCAGCCTCACGTCCCTGGCCGGGGCCCTTTACATAAACCTCAACGGTCTTCAGGCCATACTCCATAGCAGCCTTGGCAGCGGTCTCAGCCGCAGTCTGGGCAGCATAGGGAGTGGACTTCCGGGAGCCACGGAAGCCCAGTCCGCCGGAAGAAGCCCAGGACAGGGCATTGCCTTCCAGGTCGGTAATGGTGACCATGGTGTTATTGAAAGAGGAACGGATATGTGCCGCACCCTTCTCTACAACTTTGCGCTCACGACGGCGCTTTACAACCTTCTTAGTAGCTTTGGTAGCCATTTACATATCCCTCCTTACTTCTTCTTGTTCGCAATGGTCTTCTTGGGACCCTTGCGGGTACGGGCGTTGGTCTTGGTGCGCTGGCCGTGAACAGGCAGGCCACGGCGATGGCGCAGACCACGGTAGCAGCCGATTTCGCTGAGGCGCTTGATGTTCATAGCGGTCTCACGGCGCAGGTCGCCCTCGATGATATAATGATGCTCAATGGCTTCACGAAGCTGCGCTTCCTGATCCTCGGTCAGGTCCTTCACACGGGTGTCGGGGTTAATACCGGTCTTTTCCAGTACCTCGGCGGCCCGGGCGGGTCCAATGCCGTAGATATAGGTCAGGGCAACTTCGATCCGCTTGTCGCGGGGAAGATCAATACCAGAAATACGTGCCATATTCTTTCAGCACCTCCTATTAGCCTTGTCTCTGCTTATGCTTGGGGTTTTCGCAAATTACCATAACGCGACCCTTGCGCTTGATGATCTTACACTTTTCGCACATGGGTTTAACGGACGGTCTTACCTTCATACTGTTTAACCTCCATATGAGAATGG
>CAKTPO010000006.1 GCA_934591845.1 uncultured Oscillospiraceae bacterium
GCGGTAATGATTCCGCCTCAACTAGATTCCTCAACCTATGCCGCAAACTGCATGGGCTGCATGTGCATGGGCTTCCAAGACTTACTTTGGGGATAAAAAAACACCCGCCGGGGTGGAGATTGGACATGCAAAAAATCTTGCGTGTCCAACCTGTCCCGGTGGGCGGAGGCTGGTTATTTTGTTAGTATAGGGGGTGCCGGATTTTTAGAGGGTGCGGAGATGACGGTGACTTCGTTCATCCAAATGTCGATACGCTCTATTTCTTCCGGGATGCGCTGGGGGTCTGCTTTTCCGGGGAGCTGTTCCAATATGACCGTCTCCCGGATGGGTTTTGCTGGGCAGCCGTTGCCGTTCTGGCCCAAAAGGTGTTCCCGGCAGACCCAGGACTTGTATGGGTTACTGCCAGTGACGGTACGGCGGGTCATGGGGGCACCGCAGCCGCCGCAGTAGAGTTTGCCGTAGAGGAAGTGGGCCCTGCTGTGGCGGCGCAGGCCACTGTCAATGTCTGACCGCCGCTTTGCCAGCTTTTCCCGGGTGGCCTCCCAGGTTTGTCGGTCGATCAGGGCTTCGTGGTCATGGACCAGATAATTGTTTTCAAAAGGGCAGTGCATATCCGGCTGCTTCGTTAAAAAGTCCTTTGGCGGCTGTTTTTGGAGCATTTTATCCCCCACATATGCCTCATTCCCCAGAATATAGAGGATGCCCTGTTCGGTCAAGGGCTTGCCGCTTCTGCCGTTGCGGCCCAGGGCTTTCAGTTGGTCTGCAATACGCTTGAGCCCCGCCCCCTGCAAATAAAGCTCAAAAATCAGTCGCACCGTATCCGCTGATGCATTTGGCACCAGCTTGCCTTCCAGCCAGTCATAGCCCAGAATGCGATTATTGCCCAAATGGTACTCCCCACGCTTGACCCGCTGCCGGTAGGCCCATTTGACATTTTCCGAAATGCTGCGGCTTTCGTCCTCTGCAATGGCGGACATCAGGGAGAACACAAAGGAACCGGTGGGGTCGTCCGTTCTCAAATGCTCCTTCTCAAATTCCACCGCCACATTCTGAAGCATCAGCATATCCGTATACCGTTTGCACTCGGCCACGTTCCGGGAGAACCGGGAGACACTTTTGCAGAGGATGCGGTCGATTTTCCCCTGCTTTGCATCCTCCAACATTCTCATAAACTCCGGCCGCCCCTGGGCGCTTCGGCCTGAAAGGTTGTCGGCGTAAATGCCCGCCAAAACCCAGTCCGGTTGGCGGCTGATGAAATCTCTATATGCCGCCTGCTGCACTTCCAGACTGTTCGCCTGGGCTTCCAATTTGGTGCTCACCCGGCAATAGACCGCCACCCGCAGATGCTGCATTTCCCGTTTTGCGGGGATCCTTGTGATTCGCACGCTCTTTTTCCTCCTGTTCCAGTCCCATTAAGAACCGATATTTGTTCTTTTTTTCGCCCTTTCTGATGCGCTCCAAAAAGGCGTTATAAAAGCAGGCATAGCGGCTGGGGAAGTACCGCTCCCCCGCAAAGTCCATGGGCACTGCGCTTGTCTCTCCATCCCGCCAGAGAATGGTCAGTCGGTTCTCCCCCAGTAGGATTTCCTCCACCGTGTCATCCAGCCAATAAAAATCCACTTTATGCTGCTCCTGACCGTGCTTTTCCATGTAGGCTGACAGCAGTGCCCTGTCCAGCACGTTCTGGATCAGCAGATATCCGCCACAGCAGCCCGGCCCATAGCAGCCCCAGCCGCCGTTTTGTATTTTTTCTCCCCGGTAATAGAAGTTATTCAGGCTCCCATGGAGCAGGGTTTTCCCGCAGTGGGGGCACCGGAGCATTGTGCCATAGGGATAGGTACTGTTGCCCCCAGACACCTTCCGCAGTTCCATGATTTTCTGAGCCTGTTGGAAAAGATGCCGGTCCACAATGGCGGCATGGGCATTTTCCACCCGGAACATGGGCACCTGGCCTTTGTTCCGAATTTGCCTGTGATCCAGATGGTTTTCAATATACGTCTTTTGTAAAAGAGAATCCCCTACGTACTTTTCGTTTTTCAGCATCCGGTCGATTTGAAGCCGCTTCCAGCAGTTTCCGGCTGGGGGCCTGATGCCTCTGGCCGACATATCCCGCATGATTTCCAAGGGCAGGGCCCCATGGACATACTGCTCAAAGACCTGCCGCACCACCGCCGCTTCCTCCTCTACGATGATGTAAAGCTCCTTGTCCCTGTGGCAGAAACCGTAGAGCGGAACCTTGACCTCCTCCCCGGCTTCAAACCGCTTTCGGATGGCCCACTTCACATTTTCGGAAATACTGCGGCTCTCCTCCTGGGCGAAGGAGGCCATAATGGTCAGCAGCATCTCCGAAAAAGAATCTGCCGTGTCGATATTCTCTTTTTCAAAAAATACGTGAACCCCATACTGCTGCAGCTCCCGCACCGTCGTCAGGGTATCCACTGTGTTTCTGGCAAAACGGCTGACACTTTTGGTGATGATATAGTCGATTTTTCCGGCCTTGCAATCCTCCAACATTTCCAGGAATCTGGCCCTGTGCTTCAAGGACGTTCCGCTGCGGCCCTCATCGGCGTAGATGTCTACCAGTTCCCAGTCCTTTCGCTGGGCCAGCTGGAATTGGAAGGCGTTCATCTGATTTTCCAAACTGTAGCGCTGGGCATCCTTGTCTGTACTCACCCGGCAATAGGCCGCCACCCGTTTGGGGGCAGCTTTCCGCCGGGACTCAATTTTCGTCACTCTGGCCATTGCGCCGGGCTTCCCCCTTTCTGCCGCTGCGAAGTGCCCCCAGACTGACCAGCCGCTGCACCGCCTCAAATTCTTTGGGCGAAATGATGGGCTCGTGATGGTCCCAGATGTAAATGCGGTCACGGTAGTTTTTATTGACCACCTGCTTCCCCGGCACCAGGCTCACCGTTTGATTTGTCACATAATCCCCCTTGTAAACAGGATTTGTAAGCATTTTCTTCAGCCGTTTCTGCTTCCAGGTATAGCCGTTGGTCTCCATGTCATTGAGGGCCTTTAAAATCATCTGATACGGTTCTTCCGCCAGGGCCAAGGCAAAGGCCCTGCGCACCTTTGGTGCCTGCTGCTCATCGATTTCCCAGCGGTTGTCCCCTGCATTCCGGTAGCCGAAGGCCACCCGTCCAAAGGGTCTGCCTTCCAGAGCATACTGCTCATGGGCCCGGGCGGTATGCTGGCTGATGCTGTGGCTTTCCTCCTGGGCAATGGCCGAGAAAATATGAAACATCAGCGCAGAGCCACCTGCCATGGAATACAGCCCCTCCTTTTCAAAAAGGATCTGTACCCCCAACCCTTGCAGCTCCCGCATAAGCTCTGCGCAGTCAGACATATTCCGGGCAAAGCGGGAAATGGATTTTGTAAGGATCAAATCGATTTCCCCTGCCCGGCATGCCTCCATGAGCCGCTGCAATCCGGTTCGCTTCTTCGCAGACAGCCCACTTTTTCCCTTGTCCCCGTAGAGCCCTACCAGGCACATCTGGGGATTTCTGCTGATGAACTCCCTGTAGTAGCGCATCTGCCCTTCGTAGGACCCCTCCTGGGCTTCCTTTTCCGTGCTGACACGGCAGTAAGCCGCAACCCGAACAGGCTTTCTGTTCTCTTTCATCTATTCCACTCCTTTTCCAATATAAAAAGGGCGCTCCGCCAATGAAATCCTTTGGCATTTTGACAGAACACCCATAAAAACGTATTGATTTATCCGGAGATGCAAACCATATAAAACCGTTGACCAGTTTGTCGTTGACAGTATAACGATATTCGTCTATAATAAGGTTAGAATAAAGTAATCAGGAGGGATACCCCATGATGATTCGTTCCGCAACCGCCATGCGCAATGATTATGACGGCATGGTGAAACTTGCCAAGGAAAAACAGGAGCCCATTTTTCTGACCCGAAACGGTGACGGTGAAATGGTCTTTCTGCCCCTGGAACTCTGGGAAAAACGGGAAGCCGAATTAAATCTTTTGTCTGAAATGCTCCGGAGAGAAGAAAGCCGTCTGGCAGGAGCCAAAACATTCACACAGGAGCAGATTCGTAATATGACCCAGGAGCTGCTGCATGAGGATTGAATGGTTATATGAGGCCCAGCGGGAATATGCAGAGCTGCTGACCTTCTATCGCTACCAGGTCAGTTTGGATGCCGCCCGAAAGTTTTCCGTGAAAATCCAGAACACCATAGAGAATCTGTCGCTTTTTCCGGAAATGGGTGTTTTGAAACAAGACACTCTAATGGGAAAATATGGCTTTCGGGCTATTTTTATAGAGCAATATGTCTGCATCTACAAAATTGCAGGAGACTGCGTTTATATCTACCACATTGCAGATGCAAGGAAAAACTATATTTACAACATTTTTGGTGTGGGCTAGTCAGCCCCATATGGTGTTTTCTGTAACATGTGATTTCTTGCTTTTTTCCTGGGGATGTGGTATAGTAAGAAATGATTTTTGTTTACTGGAGGCCATTACCCCATGGGCTTGCGCAAATTTATTTCTATTGCTGCCGTAACACTTCTGCTGCTGGCTCTATCCGGCTGCGGCGGTTCTGCCGATCCGGTGGAGGATACCACCCAGCCGCCGGAAACCACCAACGCCGCCTACCTTGCCACGGAGTTGCAGATGGTGGTCACCTACGAAAATGTAGGGGAGCTGGAGAATTATAAAAATCTGACGCTTTTGGATGCCACCGGCTCCACCGCTTATCCGGCTTTGGAGGTCTACGCCCGGAATCATCCGGAGGTCCAAGTGATTTATACCGTGTCCCTTGGCAAAAAAGAGGTGGCCCACGGCACTCCGGAAATCACCCTGACTGCCGAAGAAACGGACTATGACAGTCTGATGACCAATCTGGCCTTTTTGAAGGACACCAAAAAGCTGACCCTGCCCAAGACCAGCCTGACTGCGGAAGAGTTGCAGAAGCTGACAGATGCCTACCCGGATTTGGAAATCAGCTATACCCTGGGTCTTGCCGGGCAGGAGTTTACCGCCGATACCACCTCTTTGGATTTGTCCGCCCTGTCCTCCGGTCAGGTCGTGGCCGCCTCTGAGACCCTGGCCAGGCTCCCAGAGCTTCAAACCGTGGAGCTCATGACCTCCGGCGGCACCAGCGCCCTGAGCCAATCCGATGTAGAAACCCTGATCAACGCCGCTCCCAACGCCAAATTTCACTACACGTTCACCCTGTTCGGCAAGGAGATCTCCACCAACGACAGCCAGGTTTCCTTTAAGAATCTCTCCCTGACAGAGGCGGATATTCCCGCTCTAAGGCAGGCCCTGGCCATTATGACCGGCTGTGATGCCTTTATTCTGGACAACTGCGGGCTGGACAATGAAACCATGGCAACCATTCGGGCCGACTACCCCAATACAGAACTGGTTTGGAAAATCCAGTTTGGCAAGTACAGCACCATGACCAATGCCGAAACCATTCGGGCCGTTTATAACGTCTTTGACGACACCTGCGAAAACCTCAAATACTGCTGGCGCACCAAATATATGGACATCGGCCACAATGAAACCCTGACGGATCTGAGCTTTGTCGCCTATATGCCGGACCTGGAAATTATGATTGCCTCCGGCTGTGCGGTGAAAGAACTCAATGGCTTTGAGAATTGCAAAAAACTGGAGTTTTTGGAGTTGGCTTTCTGCTACAAGCTGGAATCCATTGAGCCGTTGGCCGGTTGTGAAAACCTGAAAAACCTGAACATCTGCTATTCCAAGGTTTCGGATTTGAAAGCACTGGACGGTCTGCCTCTGGAACAGTTCATGTGCAAGCAGACCCGGGTCCCGGCGGCGGAGCAGAAGATTTTCAAAGAGATTCACCCGGACTGTGTGACCAACTTCTATGGAAAAGAGCCTTACGCCGGTGCAGGCTGGCGTTATAAGGACAACGGCAAGACCTATACGGAAATCTACAAAAAGGTCCGGGAGGTCTTCGGATACGATGATATGCCCACGCCGGTGATCGAGAAAAAATAGCCCCCAAAAAATGGACCTGCCGTGAAATCCAATCACGGCAGGCCCTTTTCTTATCGCATATATACAAACTGCAAATCGTAAATATCCACGGTGTCTCCGTCCTGGATGCCCATTTGTTCCAGGCGATCAAAGAGACCGGATTTGCGAAGCATCTGGTCGAAGTAGTTTCTGGACTCATAATCGTCAAAATTGATGTTCTGCACCAGCCGTTCCAGCCACACGCCGGTGACCAGCCAGGTAGAGCCAAGATGCTCAATGGTCAGCTCCTGAGGATCGCCGGCTTCCGGCGCCTGTTCCACATACTCCGGCTCGTAAATGGTCACCGGGGGCAGGGTGCGCAGTCGTTCTGCCACCACCCGCATCAGGTTCCGGGTACCCTGGGTGGTTCCGGCGGAAATCTCATAAAGTTCACATCCCGCCGCCTCCACGCAGGCACGAAGCCGCTGCAAATTGTCACTGTCCGGGGGCAGCAGGTCGATTTTGTTGGCGGCAACGATCATAGGCCGGTTGGAAAGGTCTACGGAATAGTTGCCCAGCTCGTCACAGATGGCGTTAAAATCATCCACCGGGTCCCGGCCCTCGCTGCCGGAAACATCCACCACATGGACAAGGAGGCGGCACCGGTCAATATGCCGCAGAAAATCATGGCCAAGACCGGCACCCTCAGCGGCACCCTCAATAATACCGGGAATATCTGCCATGACAAAAGACACGCCCTCATCCACGTAAATCACGCCCAGGTTGGGATACAGGGTGGTAAAATGGTAGTTGGCGATTTTGGGCCGGGCATTGGAGGTAACGGAGAGCAGGGTGGATTTTCCCACATTGGGGAAGCCCACCAGACCCACGTCAGCCAGAAGTTTCAGCTCCAAAATCACATCCCGCTCCTGGCCCTTGAGACCCACCTTGGCAAACCGGGGGACCTGCCGGGTCGCGGTGGCATAATGGGCATTGCCCCAGCCTCCACGGCCACCCTTGGCAATGACAAAATCTTCACCGGTGGACATATCCACGATGATCTGATTGCTTTCCGCATCCCGCACCACGGTACCCCGGGGGACTTCAATGACCAGGGGTTCTCCCCGCTTGCCGCTCATGTTCCGGCCCAAGCCGTTCATACCCGCCTGGGCAGAATACTTGCGCTTATAGCGGAAATCCAGCAGGGTGGAGAGATTGTCATTGACCCGAAGAATGACGCTGCCGCCATGGCCGCCATCGCCGCCGTCAGGTCCGCCGGAGGCCACATACTTTTCCCGGTGGAACGCCACGGCACCGTCGCCGCCCCGTCCACCGCAGACGGTAATACGAACTTTATCTACAAACATAGTTTACCTCCATCGTTATCCGGCGGGTGACACAGAAAAAGCGGCGCATTTTCCACTTCCTTTTCTCTGCCACCCAGGTTCAAAAAAAGGACCGCCGCTATTACGCAGCAGTCCTTCGTTTCTTAGGCTTGTCTTACTGCTCAGCGTAAACGGAGCACTTCCGACGATCCTTGCCCATGCGCTCAAACTTGACGGTGCCGTCAACCAGGGCGAACAGGGTATCATCCTTGCCGATACCAACGTTGGTGCCGGGATGGATGTGGGTGCCTCTCTGGCGAACCAGGATGTTGCCAGCCAGAACGAACTGACCGTCAGCACGCTTGCAGCCCAGCCGCTTGGACTCGGAATCACGGCCGTTCTTGGTGGAACCGCCGCCCTTGTGGTGAGCGAAGAACTGAATACCAATCTTCAGCATTGTATTACACCTCCAAAACTTCGATGTTGTCGGGATATTCGTCCCGCAGGCTGCAAAGATAGAGCATCATACCGGCCAAAACCGCCTGAACGCTTTCTTCTTCATCGCAGCTTGTGGGGAGGGTCAGGGTAATGCGGGCATCTGCCTCTTTTACCCGAACCTTGGCCTTGGCACCGCACACATCATTGATGGTGGCCTCAGCCATAGCGACAACGGCAGAAACCGCAGCGCAGACAATATCACTGCCTGCCTCGGCATAGCCGCTGTGACCGGAGACGGAGAATCCGGTGATCCGCTCGTCCTCGGTAAAAAATTCGATCTTGGTCATACTCTAAAATTACAGAGCGATCTTGGTGATCTCGACCTTGGTGTAGGGCTGACGATGACCGATGTGGGTCTTCTCGTTCTTCTTTGCCTTGTACTTGATGACGTCGAGCTTCTTGCCCTTGCCGTTCTTTACGACCTTGGCCTCCACCACAGCACCCTCTACAGCGGGAGCGCCGATCTTGGAGTTCTCACCGTCCAGCACAGCCAGGACCTGGTCAAACTTCACGGTCTGCTCAGCTTCAACAGCCAGCTTCTCAATGAACAGGACATCGCCCTCGGCTACAGTGTACTGCTTACCGCCGGTAACAAAAACTGCCTTCATGAATTTCACCTACTTTAATTGTGTAGTCTCGCTCTAAAGGCGGCTGATTTGCACAGCACTTAAAGCCCCTTCGATGCGGCTGAGTCATTTTACCATTGTTTCTTTAAAAAGTCAACAGGTTTTTGAAAGAAATTTGGAAAACAAATCGGATTTTTCTCACGACCACCGGGAAAGGCAAAATAAAAACGCTGCCTGTGATCGGCAGCGTATTTATCAGCCAAGGGAATCAGACGGCCCGCTCAACCTTATTGGAACGGAGGCATCTGGTACAAGCGTACACATGGCAGGGAGTTCCATTAACAACGGCCTTGACCCGCTTGACATTGGGCTTCCAGGTACGGTTGGAACGTCTGTGGGAGTGGGAAACCTTAATACCAAAGGTTACGCCCTTGCCACAAAAATCACACTTCGCCATTCATTGCACCTCCCATCTGAACAATTCGTAATCGTTATTGCGCCCAATTCGAACGCCTAGATATAATAGCAAAGATTCCTGAAAAAAGCAAGTGTTTTTTTCGAAATTTTCTTTTTATTTTTCACCCTTGATATTCTACCCCTCTTTGGTATAATAAACCCAGAGATGGCTTCCGTGTTTTTGTCCCGGAGCCGGGAAGGAGTGGAAAGATTGAGCGAATATGTTGTAACGCTTCCCAATATTACAAAGGATTTTCATTTGGAGGTGGTTTTTGCCTCCACAGACTATTCTCAAATCCGTTTGACCGTGGAGGACGTGGCCCGTCCCGGTTTGACCTTATCCGGATACTTTGACCATTTTGAACCCCGGCGGGTACAAGTCCTGGGCAATATGGAATGGAGCTACCTGCAAAAAAAATCATCCGAGGAGCGGCTTATTATCTTTGACCGACTCTTTAACTATCGCATCCCCACCCTGATCGTCTGCCGGGGTCTGCCGGTGGACGCGGAGTGCCTGGCCATGGCCAAAAAATACAATATTACCATTCTGCGTTCCGAGGAGCCAACCTCTACCTTCTGCTCCAACCTGATTTCCTATCTGCGGGCGGAGCTGGCCCCCATGGTGACCCGCCACGGCGTTTTGATGGAGGTCTATGGCGAGGGACTTTTGCTTACCGGCGAAAGCGGCATCGGCAAGAGCGAGGCCGCTCTGGAACTTCTCAAACGTGGCCACCGGCTGATTGCTGACGATGCCGTCGAAATCCGCAAGGTCAACAGCAGTTCTCTGGTAGGTTCCGCCCCGGAACTGATCCGCAACTACATTGAACTGCGGGGCATTGGCATTGTAAATGTGGCCAAGCTATTCGGCATGGGTTCTGTCCGCAGCCGGAAATCCATTGACCTGGTGGTGAACATTGTTCCCTGGAACAACCAGGCCGCCTACGACCGTCTGGGACTGGAAGAACAGTATATGGAAATTCTGGGTGTGAAAATTCCCATGAACACCATCCCCATCACCCCTGGCCGAAATCTGGCGGTGATTCTGGAAGTAGCGGCCATCAACGTCCGCCAGCGCAAACTGGGCTACAACGCCGCCCAGGAATTCACAGACCAGGTAAACAAGCATTTTGCCGCACTAGAGGGTAACGAATGAAAGAACTGACCATCGGGCCCAATGATGCGGGCCAGCGGCTTGACCGGTTTCTGGCCAAGGCCGTTCCCCTGCTCCCCGCGTCTCTGGCCCAAAAATACATCCGCTTAAAGCGCATCAAACGCAACGGCGGCAGAGCCATGCGGGATACCCGTCTGGAAGCGGGGGATACACTGGCACTGTATATCAATGACGAATTTTTTGACACCCCCCGGGAGGACAACGCCTATCTGACGGTGGCCTCCCCCAAACTCCACATCGTCTATGAGGATGAACACATTCTCCTGGTAGACAAGCGGCCCGGTCTGGCAGTCCACCCCCACGACGGGGCGGAATATGGCCGGACCCTCATTGACCATATCCAGGCCTATCTGTACCAGAAGCACGAATGGAGTCCCCGGGAGGAACATTCCTTTACCCCGGCCCTGTGCAACCGCATTGACCGGAACACTGGCGGCATCGTGATTGCCGCCAAAACCGCCGAGGCCCTGCGGGTCATGAATCAGAAAATCAAAGACCGGGAACTGGACAAGCGATACCTGGCCATCGTAGAGGGAACCCCCACCCCCAAGGAGGGGAGTCTGCGGGGATATCTATTCAAAGATGCGGTCAAAAACCGGGTGTATGTGACGGACACCCCAAAACCCGGAGCCAAAACCTGCCAGACGAACTACAAAACCCTTACTTCCCGGCAGGGTCTTTCCCTGGTGGAATGCGAACTGATCACCGGCCGCACCCACCAGATTCGGGCCCAGTTTGCCCACGCAGGTCATCCTCTGCTGGGAGACGGAAAATACGGCAAGCTGGATAAAAAATACCAGCGGACCTATCAGGCCCTATATTCCTACAAGCTGACCTTTTTGTTCACCACCGATGCCGGAAGCCTGGACTATTTAAACGGCAAAAGCTTCCAGGTAGAGTCTGTGGACTTTGTGGAAGAATACTTCCCCGGCTTCCAGATTCCCGGCATAAAATAACGGACATCCCCTTTCTATTCAAAGTCAAAACGGCTCCCCGGAGAAAATCTCCGGGGAATTTTTGTCCACCGGCTTGCCGTTCCGTATTCTATAGGTGTAAGGTCCTTACGAAACCAAAGGAGTGAACCCATTGGAAGATACGCAAATCGTCGAACTGTTCTTTGCCCGGTCCGAAAAGGCTATTGCGGAGACAGACCATAAATACGGTGCTTACCTGAAAACCATTGCGGGAAACATTCTTCCCTCCTGCCAGGATAGGGAAGAAATTCTCAATGACGTTTATCTGGCAGCCTGGAATACCATTCCCCCCAAACGGCCCCTGACCCTCAAGTACTATTTATCCAGGGTGGTACGCAACCTGTCCTTTAAGCGTCTGGAATACCTTTCCGCCGGAAAGCGAAACTGCGGCGGAGAGGTGCTGCTCTCGGAATTGGAGGATTGTATTCCCGATGAATGCCGGGATGCCCAGCAGCATCTGGAAGCCCGGGAACTGGCCCAAAGCCTCAATGGCTTTCTGGCAACCCTTAGCCCCCGAGACCGTCAGCTGTTTCTCAGCCGCTATTATTACGCCATGACCGCCCCGCAGCTCGGGAAAAAATACGGTGGCTCTCCCCGGCAAATCAAATACCGGCTCCAAAAGCTCCGGGGAGAACTGAAAGCTCATCTTGAAAAGGAAGGGATTTATGTATGAACGCCCAGGATTTGAATCAGGCATTGAACCATGTAGACGAGAGCTATCTTCTGGAATTGGACACCTTAGATAAGGAGCAAAAAACCATGAAAACTCATAAAAAGACCATCCGCATTCTGGCCTTGGCTGCCGCCATCGCTCTGCTGTCCGTTACCGCCTACGCCGCCGACTTTCTGGGCATCCGTTCCCTGGAAAGTGCCGGTCAAGGCACCCATTACAGAAGCTACGCTCAAATCCAAAAGGCTGTTTCCAAGGCAAATCTCTCCGTGAATCTGCCGGAAACCCTGCCCGAGGGCTATACCTTCCGGGAGGCCGATGTGGACACGATCCGGGGCAAGGACGAAAACGGCCACACGGCCCTGACCTACCGGGAGTTGAACGCCACTTACGCCGATAAATCCGGCAACCGGCTGTATCTGGCCGCCTATTTGACCCAGGAGGGCCTGCCCAAGAGCAACAGCATCCCCTCTGAGACAAGAACCGTAAACGGTGTCACCATGTCCTACCAGCAAGACCTCTACCGCCTGGTCCCCGGTGACTACCAGCCCACCCCAGAGGACGAAGCCTGGTCCCGGCAGCCCAACCACTACATCAGCTACGGCAGCTCCAGCATCCAGGAACAGACCGTTGCTTTCCTCACCTGGCAGGAAAACGGCACGAGCTACATGCTCTACGAACTGGACACCACCCTCCCCGCCGACACCTTGTTCTCCATAGCCGAAACCCTGCTGCAAGGATGACACCCCAGAAGCAACCCGGACGTACCGCTTTTTACGGTACGCCCGGGGTTTTTTCGTGTTTGGGGGAGATAGGGGGAATTGACAATTGACAATGGACAATTGACAATTATGTGGAGGAATCCGCTCAAGTTGCAAAAATTACCCTACGCAAGGTAAAATCTGCTGCTTGGGTAGATCCCTCCACTCCATTTCATTTCGGTCGGGATGACATATCGGGGGTGGTTTCATTTGTCCACACAGGTTGTATTTGTCACAGTGCCAGCCCCTCGCCGTGGCTGGATGGTGATGCTCCGCGTAACGAATCAAAATCAATTGATTGCCCTGGCCCGGATTTTGCGGAATACCACCAGGAAAGCGGCGAACTGCACCAGGAAGGTGATGCTCCAGGACAAGGGGTAGGAAAGATACAAGCTGGGCTGGGTGTGGAAAGCCGGGATCTGGAAAACGGTGTTGATCCACAGGATGCGGATGCCGCAGATGCCCAGCACCGTAATGATCATGGACAGGAACGAAGCACCCAAGCCCCGGAGCACGCCGGTGAGCACATCCTGCATGCCAAAGAGGAAATAGGGCAGCATGTCCACCTTCATCCGCTCCATGCCGATTTGGATGGCTTCCTGAGAATCCGTAATATACAGGCTCAGCAGCTGGGGGCCACAGGCATACATGGTAAAACCTGCCACAAGCCCGGCAATCACAGCGTAAAGGGTGCAAAGGCCGGTCACCCGTTTTACACGGTCAAACTGCTGGGCACCGCAATTCTGGCCCACATAGTTGACGGCCGTCTGGTGGAAAGCATTCTCGGTCGCATACATAAAGCCCTCCAGGTTGGACACCGCCGCATTGCCGGATACCGCCACAGAGCCAAAGGTATTGACCGCCGATTGCAATGCCACATTGGAAGCGGAGAACATGGAACTCTGGATTCCCGCCGGCACACCGATGCGGAGCATTTTGACCAAAGGCTCCTTGTAAATATGGGCCTTTCGCAAATCCAACCGGCATACGTCTTTCCGGCGGGTCATGACCCAGACAATGGCCGCAGCAGACAGTGCCTCCGAAATAATCGTAGCCCAGGCCACACCATCCACATTCATACCGCCGTACTTTACAAAGACGATGTTGAGGATCACATTCAGAATTCCTGCCAGGGTCAGGATCACCAGCGGAGTTTGGGTATCCCCTGCCGCCCGGATCATGGAAGCGCAGAAATTATACAGCATATTAAAGGTAATGCCCAAAAAGTAGATTTCCATATACATTTTGGACAGGGGCAGCACATCCTCCGGCGTGGACATGGCCCGGAGAATGTTTCCGGACAGGAAAACGCCCACCACCGTCAGGAAGATGCCGCTGATCGCCGCCAGAGGCACCGCCGTGTGGACGGTGCGGAACACCGCTTGCTCCTCCCGGCTGCCGATGCCGTGGGCCACCGCCACACCGGCCCCCACGGACAATCCAATAAACAGATTGATGATGAGATTGGTAATGGCTCCGGTGGAGCCAACTGCCGCCACGGAAACACTGCCGCAGTATCGGCCCACCACCACCAGGTCCGCCGCATTGAACAGCAGCTGCAAGACGCTTGTCAGCATAATGGGGATGGCATAAGTCACCAGCGGCCAGGCCAGAGGGCCTTTTAGCATATTTCGGTCCTGTTGCTTCATAAACAAAGGGTTTTCTCCTTCTTTTTCCAAATCAAAGTGACGTTATTATACTGCTCCATATAGGAAATGTCAAAGTCCGAAAGGTACAAAATTGCGCAATCCCCCCAGGAGAGGATTGCGCAAAATGGCAAATACCTTAAAACTTTCCCGTGCGGCCGGAGTGGCTGCCTGTGGAATGGCTGGTGGAAACGCTTCCCCCGGAGGAAGAGGAACTGGACTGCTCTTTCTGGCGGGGCGTCCGTGTCACCGTGCGGCGGAGGAAATGGTCCGACTGACGGGTCAGGCGCATGGAACCGGGAACCGCATAGTCGTCCGCCTGGTTCTTGGTGCCTGCAGAGTGCATAGGAACCACCAGCACCACCGCCGTTACAGCAGCGGCAAAAAGCCCCGGCAGGCAGAAGAAGACGATGTTAACAAAAGTGCTGCTCTCCTCATCGTTCCGGGAGGTACTACCCTCCTCGATGGGGGTGCCGTTTCTGGCGGCTTCCAGGTACTCCTGGCAGCAGTTGAGATATTCGTTAAAACCGCCGTAGTAGTCGTTATCCCGGAAATAAGGCAGGATCCGGTCTTCGATCAAATCCCGGCCGCCTTCGCTGAAAGCGTAATTGGCCTGGTCACTGTTGAAATGGAGGCAGAAATCCCGCTCCTGCATGCTGAGCATCAGGCAGGCACCGGCCTTTTCCGGGCCCCAGCCCAACTCATAGCTGTCGTAAATTTCCACACTGGCATCCCAGAAGTCCGTCTGTTGGGCGTACACCTGGTAATTGTCCAGGGCGATGATGTACACACTGAATTCGTATTCCTGGCTGATTTCCTTTGCCCGGGCCTCCAATGCCGCATCCTGCTCAGCGGTCATCAGTTTCGCCGCATCGGTCACATACCGGAGCTTGGCATCGGAGTCATCCTGGGCGGCAAAGGCTGCCATAGGCAGGGCCAACACCAGCAACAGGGTAACAAGGGTCAGAAGCAAACGTCTGTTTTTCATGGCGATGCCTCCTTAAATAAACAGCCAGCCCAGCAGGGCCGTAGCCGCCGCAAAGGCAATTCCAATGTAACTCCACAGCCGCTTTTTATCAATGGGCAGGTCTCCAATGAGTTTCCCGGTCTGTCCGTTCATGGCAAAGAGGTAGTTTTTCCCATTCCACTGGGTAGACAGCAGCCATACGGGAAGCAGAGCGTACTTCACATCCTTGGGATGGACCCGGATGTTTTTCCCGGTGGTGACACAGGTTTCGTAGCCCAGTACCGTATTGCGCACGGCGTTTTCCGTACTGCGCTGGCAGCGCAGATTGGCCCGCTTCTGGCTTTCCTCTTTCTCTACATCATATTTATCCGCAAAGAAGCCGGGGAGATAGGACAAAGAGAAAGGTTTCAGGTCTTTGTACTCATAGGGCTCAATGGCATCCATATGGGTATCCGGCATTTTGGAAGCACCATCTACAGGGATTTTTTCAAAATCCAGGGAACCGGCCCGGTGAACCAGGAAATGGTCGGTTTCTGTGATGATTTCGTCGGCGGTGGTGTGGCTGTGGGAACGGGTGGCATCAAAGCGCATATCCGCTTCCACATGGGCATCAAACAGCCAGAAGGGCACATACACGCCCTTGACCTCCTGCAAATGGCTGTCTTTCTGGAAAGCCTTGGGCAGGACGGGCTTTTTGCTGTAGTGCTTTTTCAGTGCCGCCAGAGCATCCTCTTTGGTTTTGGCAAATGGGATAATGTAGTCCGGCTTTTTGCTGCCGGAAAGTTGCCCCGGCACCACCGTGGGATTGCCGCAGTAGGGGCAGGAGGTAGCGGCGGTAGTCTCCTCGCAGATGAGCTCTGCACCGCACTGGGGGCAGGAATATGCCCGCAGCTTCTCCTCTTCCTCCCCCCACTGGGAACCTGCCTGGGAAAGGTCCCACTGCTCCTGGGGGGCGTTTTCCGCTTCTTCAAAGGCCTTCTGGGCATCCTGGGTTTTTTGAGACTGCATGGCCTCTATTTCTTCCAGGGTGTAAGAGCTGCCGCAGTAGTCGCATTCCAGTTTTCCGGATTGGGTACCGAAATGCAGAGGTCCGGTACAGGCCGGACATTTGTAGTTGATTACCTGGTCGGGCATAGAATCTCCCCTTTCTGTCGTCCCTTTTATCTGTTCCTCACCCCTCCGGCAAAGAAACCGGAGGGGTTGATCAGCGCTTCTTTAAGAAATCACATCCGAGTCCGTAAAGGGATCACCACACTCGGGGCAGAACTTTGGCGGATGCTTGGGGTCTTCCGGCTCCCAGCCGCACTTGTCGCAGCGGTAAAGGGGCTCAGAAGCAGGCTTCTTGGCACCGCACTGGGTGCAGAACTTGCCCTTGTTGGTGGCGCCGCAGCTGCACTTCCAACCCTCCTGAGGCTTCTTGCCGCCGCACTCGGGGCAGAAGTTGCCGGTGGCCTTGGTGCCGCAGCTGGGGCAGGTCCAAGTGTCAGCCGCAGGCTCGGGAGCCGCAGGGGTTCTGGAAGCGGGGGTCTGGTAGGCGGAACCCACATTCTGCTGGAACAGGCCCTGCATATTGCCAGTACCGACGGATCCGGCCATATTCATGCCCGCAAAGGCCATCATAGGCCCCGTAGCCGTATTTTTGGAAGCAGCTTCCATGGCATTGGCGGTGGCATCCACCATTCTGCCTGCGGCTGCGTTGCCGCCGCCCAGGAAGGCAGACTGCTGCATGGCTTTCAGCCGCTTCTCGTCCTCTTCCGTAGCACTGACGGAGGACACGCCGAAGGACACGATTTCAATGCCCCGCTTCTGCCGCCACTGGGCAGAGAGCACCTCATTGAGGGCATTGGCAATATCCATGGTATGCAGGGGCAGCTCCGTATAACCGATGCCCATGGTGGAAATTTTTCCGAAAGCAGGCTGCAAAGCGGTCATCAGTTCCGAACGAAGCATGGAATCCAGCCGATCCCGACCAAATTGGCCATCCACGTTGCCGCAGACGTTCTTATAGAACAGAATGGGGTCACAGACCCGGTAGGAGTATTCACCGAAGCAGCGAATGGAAACAGTGGTGCGGAAACCGATGTCCTCGTCCACCACCCGGAAGGGCACCGGCGTGGGGGTGCCGTACTTGTTGCCAAAGAGTTCCTTTGTATTAATATAGTAGACTCTCTGATCCTTGCCCGTATCGCCGCCGAAAGTAAAGCGGCGGCCCATGGTGGCAAAGGTATCCTTCACGGACTGGCCCAGGGCACCGGAGAACACGCTGGGTTCTGTAGAGGCATCGTAGACAAACTCACCGGCCTCGGCACAGATTTCCGCCACCTTTCCCTGGTCAACGATCAGCATACACTGGCCGTCAGCCACGGCAATGACGGAGCCATTGGTAATGATATTGTCGCTTCCCCGATTGGAAGACCGGGAGGAGACTTTTTTCTGGCCCTTTACCGCCAGGACCGTCTCCGGCAATGCGTCACAATAAAAATACTCCTTCCACTGGTCGCCCAGTACACCACCGGCAGATGCCAGTGCAGCTTTGATCAGGCCCATGGTAATCTCTCCTTTGATTCAGAAATTCAGTTTCGGAGTCCGGCCCGGGGGCCTTTCCTCGTCTGTCTATTTTACCAAAGGCACAGTCTAAAATCAAGCGTATTCTGTAAAAAATGCAGCTTTTTTCCGGAAGTTCCACCGGGTGCGGATTGACTTTGAGTCCCGGGTCTGTTAAGATAGAAGTGAATATTTTTTCTTTTGGCGGAGGGCCTGATATGGATTCTGTTTTTTCCCGTGGTTCCGGAAAAATGCACAGTTTCTTCCGGGAAAGCACCGTGAAAAAGCTGTGGTTTCTGAGCCTGTTTCTTTTGATTTTCCCCGTATACCTGGGGCATTTTCCGTTACCCAAGGCCGCAAAGCTTCTGGTTTACGGCAGTTCTGCCCTGGCCTACGGTTTTCTTCTTCTAAAGCTATTCCTGTGGGACGGCTATCAATGCAGGCAGATACGGCTGCTTCTTTTGGCCCTTGCCATCCTGGTACTGGGCACGGCAGCCAGCGAAAACCGGTGCTTTCTTTCCAGCTTCCTGCTGGCGGCCTCTGCAAAAGGCATCTCTTTCCGGAAAATCAGTGGGTTTTTCTTCTGTTTCTTCCTGGGTGCCCTGGTGCTGAATCTGCTGCTGGTGGCCCTGGGGGTGTTGGAAGATGCCGTCACCGTCCGGGCGGAGGTCTGGGGCAACGGCAATCTGCGGCACAGCTTCGGCTTCGGCCACCCCAATACGGCAGCCTTTTGGGGCATGCTGTTCTCCTGTTCCGCCCTTTTGGCCTGCCCCCAAAGCAAGCGGTGGCACACCATGGCGGTCTGTCTGGCTTTCAGCCTTGTCCTGTTCCGGCTGACGGATTCCAAAGCCGCCTTTTTTTCAGTGCTGGTGGCCATTTTCCTGATGGGCTGTTCCATCCCCCTGGAAAGGAAGCTGGCAAATTGGAAATGGCTTGCCCGGGTGCTCCCCGCACTGATGCTTCTTTTGACCCTGGGTTTCCTGGGACTGTGCCTGGGATACCGGGAAGGCAGCGGCTTTTTTAACCTTTGCAACACCCTGTTTTCTCAGCGCCTGGCCTACGGTCATCAGGGCTTTCAGCGTTTTGGGTTCAGCCTGTTCGGAAAAACTGTGGACTTTGGTTGGGACCCGGTGGATAGTCTATTGTGCTATGCCCCCATCTGCCTGGGGGTACTGCCCAGCCTTGTCTACCTGGGGGCCAGCCTCTGGGCCCTGTACCGCAGTTCCCAGGCAAAGCGTTGGGACATCTGCGCCCTTTCCCTGGCAGGGCTATTGTACTGCACCATGGAGTACGGGCTTATGAACCCTGTAAACCTTCCTCTTTTTGCCCTGTGCGCCACCCTTTCCCCGGAGGAACCGAGAAAATTGTCGGTTTGACAGAAGAACCCCAGAGACTTCCCGTTTTTTTTGGCGGATTTTTGTGAACACTTCTATTGAAATGTCCACCCAAAGAATGCTATAATATCTATGTACTATGTCCGGGCCACCGGATAAAAATAGAAATATAAGCGAGGTAAATCATTGATGATTACGTACGGAGAGAACATCAAGATTTTCTGCGGCAACTCCAATCCGGAATTTGCCAAGAACATCTGCAAGGATCTGGGGGTTGACCTCGGCCAGGCGGAGGTCAAAACCTTTGCCGACGGTGAGGCATCCGTCAGCCTTCTGGAAACCGTCCGGGGCGCCGACGTTTTCCTGGTTCAGTCCACCTGCAAGCCCGTAAACGACCATCTGATGGAACTGCTGGTCATGTGCGACGCCTGCCGCCGTGCTTCCGCCGGAAGAATCACTGCTGTTATCCCCTATTTTGGCTATGCCCGTCAGGACCGCAAGGCCAAGAGCCGCGACCCCATCTCTGCCAAGCTGGTTGCCAACATGATCACCGCCGCCGGTGCTGACCGTGTTCTGACCATGGACCTTCACGCCTCCCAGATCCAGGGCTTCTTCGACATCCCCCTGGACCATCTGTTGGGCAATCCTTCCTTTGTGGATTACTACCTCGCAAAGTTCCCCGAGGAGCAGTACAACCACGATGATTTCGTTGTTGTCTCCCCCGATGTTGGCTCCGTTGGCCGCGCCCGTGCCTTCGCCGCCAAGGTGCACATGGGTCTGGCCATTGTGGACAAGCGCCGTCAGAAAGCCAATGTGTGCGAAGTAATGAACATCATCGGCGATGTACGGGGCAAGACCTGCATCCTGTTTGACGACATGGTAGATACCGCCGGTTCTCTGTGCAACGCTGCCAGAGCCCTGACCGAAAACGGCGGTGCCAAGGCGGTTTACGCCTGCGCCACCCACGGTGTTCTGTCCGGCCCTGCCTACGAGCGCATCGAGAACAGCCCCATCCAGGAAATGGTGTTCCTGAACACCATTCCCCAGAGCGGCAACACCGCCAGCGGCAAGATCAAGTTCCTGGATGTTTCCCACGTGTTCGCCCGTGCCATTGAGCACATCCACGGCGGCACCTCCATTGCTGACCTGTTCTAATGCCCTGTGACGATAGCTGGCTGATCGTCGGCCTGGGAAATCCCGGTGCCGAATATGCCAAAACCCGGCATAACATCGGTTTTCGCTGCCTGGACATTCTGGCGGAAACCTTAGGCTGCAGCGTGGATAAAGGCAAGTTTCAGGGGCTTTACGGCCAGACCACTTACCGTGGGAAAAAGGTGTATCTGCTGAAACCCTTGACCTATATGAATCTTTCCGGCCGGTCTGTGTTGCAGCTCAGTGCCTATTTCCGGATACCGCCCCAGAGGATCATCGTCCTGTTTGACGATATCTCTCTGGAACCCGGCCGCCTTCGGGTCCGGCCCAGCGGTTCTGCGGGAGGACACAACGGCATCAAGTCCATTATCGGGGAATTGGGCTCTCAGGACTTTCCCCGGGTCAAAATCGGTGTGGGCGGCAAGCCCCATCCGGATTTTGATTTGGCAGACTGGGTGTTGTCCCCTTTTTCCAGCCAAGAGGAAAAGGCCCTGTCCGTATCCCTGAAAAACGGTGCCGATGCAGCCCTGACCATTATGGAGCAGGGTGTCAGTGCCGCCGCCAATGCCTACAACGGGAGCCATCCTTAAAAAGAGAACAATTTCCTCCAGGGTCAACCCCTGGAGGAAATGTACGTTGGGGCCATTCCCCAAAACCATTGTTTTTTAGAGGTGAACCATGGAACAGCCTTTGCTTTTTCTACTGAAAACCATTCCGGAATATGCATCCCTTTTAGAAGGACTCAAAGAAGGGCAGTCTGCCGCCGTTACCGGTGTGGGACAAATCAACCGGAGCCATATGATTGCTGGGCTATCCCATGACCTGGGGAAGCCCATTGTGGTGCTGTGTCAGGACGATATGGCTGCCCGGAGAACCCAGGAGGAGCTGAAAGGCTTTTTGGGCTTCACCGTCCCCATCCTGCCCAGCCGGGATCTGACCTTTTATGATGCGGCAGTGGTCTCCCGGAGTTGGGAGCAAAAGCGGCTGCGGCAGCTCTACGAATTGGCCTCCGGCCACACCCCCATCCAAATTATGAGCTGGGAATCCCTGAGCCAGCGGACCATTCCCCCAGCGGTGCTGGACAAAGCCAGCTTCACCTTGGAGTTGGGGAAGGAATACCCCCTGGAAGCCCTCACCGCCCGTCTGGTCACCTCGGGTTATAGCCGCTGCGGCATGGTAGAGGGCGTGGGCCAGTTTGCGGTGCGGGGCGGCATTGTAGACCTGTACTCCCCCGGGGAAGATGCCCCGGTGCGGTTGGAATTTTTTGGGGACGAGCTGGACACCATGGGCTACTTTGACCCCCAGACCCAGCGGCGTACCGACAACCTGGAAAAAATGCTGGTCATGCCCACCCGGGAAGCCCTGCCCGGCATGCACCCCCAGGGCACTCAGGGCCTGGAAAAAGAGTTAGAGCGCCTGCTCTCCCGGCAAAAGCGGCGGAAAAATCTGAACACCGCCCTGATTTCCACCCTGGAAAAAGACATTGAAAAGCTTCAAAACGATGTATACACCCTGGCTGCGGACCGGTACCTGGCTCTGATTTATCCGGAACTGGCCACTGCGGCGGATTACGCCCCAAAGGACGCCCTCTGGGTTTTGTGTGACCACGGCAATTTGCAGCGGGCCGCCAAAAACCGCACGGAGGAAGTGGGACTCCAGCTGGACAGCCTCCTGCAAACCGGTTTGGTGGCCGGAGAGCTGTGTGACTTTGTATGCCAGTGGGAAGACTTTTGCCAGACTCTGTCCAAATATACCACGGTCTACTTCGATGCCTTCGGCGGCAGTGCCTATCCGGAACAGGCGGCTCCCCGGCAGCTGCTGCCCATGACCGCCAAGCAGCTGCCCAGCTATGGGGGCAATCTGGATGCCGCCGCAGCAGATATGGCCCACTACCAGAAAATGGAATTTGGCACCCTGGTACTCTGCGGCACCCGGCATCGGGCAGAGCTGATGCAGCAAATGCTCCGGGAAAAGAACCTGTCCGCATTTCTGGCCATCCCTCTGAACACCCTGCCAAAAGCGGGGCAAATCCTCCTGTCTGACGGTACCCTGCCCTACGGCATGGAATATCCCCTGAGCAAGCTGGCGGTACTGACCGAAGGACAGCTGATTGCCAAGACCCAGCCCAAACGCCGCAGCGGTCAGAAGAAGGCCGCCACCAACCGGCAAAAGCTCAATGCCTTTACAGACCTGACCCCCGGCGATCTGGTGGTTCACGAAAACTATGGCATTGGCCGGTTCGTGGCCATGGAGCAAATGAAAATTGATGGGGCCGTAAAGGACTATATCAAAATTGCCTATCAAGGCTCCGATACCCTGTTTGTCCCAGCCACCCAGCTGGATCTGGTCAGCAAGTACATTGGAGGCGGCGCAGAAAACCCCAACATCAAGCTGAACAAAATCGGCTCCGATGCCTGGCAGAAGACCAAGGCCAAGGCCCGGAAGGCCGCCAAGGATATGGCCGGAGAGCTGATCCAGCTCTACGCCGCCAGAAAACGGCAGTCCGGCTACGCCTTTTCCGCCGATGCCCCCTGGCAGCGGGAATTTGAGGACAATTTCCCCTACCCGGAAACCGACGACCAGCTGCGCTGCATTGCGGACATTAAAAAAGATATGGAATCTCCCATCCCCATGGATCGGCTGCTCTGCGGCGATGTGGGCTTCGGTAAGACCGAGGTAGCGCTCCGGGCAGTGATGAAAGCCATTATGGACGGCAAGCAGGTGGCCATTCTGGTACCCACCACGGTGCTGGCCCAGCAGCACTACCAGACCGCCGTTTCCCGGTTCCGGGGCTTCCCGGTGACCATCGATGTACTCAGCCGCTTTCGAACCCCCAAGCAGCAGCAAAAAACCTTGCAGGATATTCGCAGCGGCAGTGTGGATTTGATCATCGGCACCCACAAGCTGCTGCAAAAGACCGTGCAGTTTAAGGATCTGGGCCTGCTGGTGGTAGACGAGGAGCAGCGTTTCGGCGTGACCCACAAGGAGCGGCTCAAAGAGCTTGCCAAGGGCGTGGACGTTCTGACCCTGTCCGCTACCCCCATTCCCCGAACCCTCAACATGGCCCTGTCCGGCATCCGGGACATGTCCACCATTGAGGAGCCGCCCTCCGACCGGTACCCGGTACAGACCTACGTCATGGAGTACGCCACCCCCATTATTGACGATGCCATTCGCCGGGAAGTGGAGCGGGGCGGTCAGGTATTCTACCTCCACAACCGGACGGAAACCATCGACCAGTGCGCCAGTGCCCTGCAAAAGCGGATCCCCGGCCTGACCGTAGGCGTGGCCCACGGCCAGATGAGCGAGGATTCTCTGGGGGAGGTTATGACCGCCATGGCCGAGGGCGACATCCAGGTGCTGGTATGCACCACCATTATTGAGACCGGTCTGGACATTCCCAATGCCAACACCCTGATCATTGAAAACGCCGACCGCTTCGGCCTGAGTCAGCTCCACCAGCTCCGGGGCCGGGTAGGCCGTTCCACCCGCCACGCCTACGCCTATTTTACCTACCGTCCGGACAAAAACCTAACGGAAGTGGCAGAAAAGCGCCTGAGCGCCATTCGGGACTTTGCCGAATTCGGCTCCGGTTTCAAAATCGCCATGCGGGACCTGGAAATCCGGGGTGCCGGCAATCTGTTGGGTGCGGAGCAATCCGGCCACATGATGTCCGTTGGCTACGATATGTACCTGAAACTACTGGACGAGGCCGTGTTGGAAGAAAAGGGCGAGGCCCCCAAGGCCCCGGAATGCACCGCCGACCTGAATGTCACCGCCAATGTAGACAAAGAATACGTGGCCCGGGGGGAGGAGCGGATGGACCTGTACCGCCGGATGGCCGCCATTCGCACCCAGGAGGATGCAGACGATCTTCTGGATGAAATCGTAGACCGCTACGGCGAACCGCCCAAGGGGGTACTGAACCTGATTGACATCGCCCTGCTTCGGGCCAGTGCCATGGCCCTGGGCATCAAGGACATCAAGCAGAAAGCGGGAGACCTGTTCTTTGTGCTGACCAACCTGGACTTCAACGCCGTAGGCAGCCTTTGTGCTGACCCCGGCTACAAGCAGCGGCTGACCTTCCTGGCCAACGCCAAGGAGCCCACCCTGCGGCTCAAGCTGGTGGCCGGGCCTGACAGTCTGAAACAGGCCAAAGCCTTTGTTGCCAAATATCAAAGCCTGTGCAGCCAGTAAAAAACGGTTGTGACCCGGTAAAAGCTGTGATATAATCAGGATAGATACCGGCAACGGCAGGAGGAATGTCCTATGGATACTAAGAATCCCCTATTGGAAGAAGACGACGATGCGTTCCTGGCATCCCTGAATCAGCTGCTGGGAGAAGAACCGGAACCGGAGGAAGCACCCAAAAACGAGCCTTCCCCCATTCCCAATGAAGAAAAGAGCAAACGTAAAAAAGCCAATCACGCCAAATCCCTCAAGCCCTCTAAAAAGATGCTGACCGTCCTGGCCCTGGGCCTGGGGGCGGCGGTGCTGCTGGCCATTGCCATTCCCGCCATATTGCGGGCAGCAGACCCCTACGGCGGAAAAATCGCCCCAGGGGTTCACGTGGGGGCCGTAGACCTGAGCGATTTAAGCAAAGCTGCCGCCAAAAAAGCCCTGCGGGATTTTTACGGCAGCCGCTACTCCCAGGAGTCTCTGGTGGTCTCCTTCCCGGAACTGTCCTCCATTCTCTCCGGCACCGGAGAGCAGGAAGCCGATTCCATAACCCTATCCCCCAGGGATACCGGGGCCCACCTGGATGTGGGTGGGGCGGTTCATGCAGCCTACGCCCTGGGGCGGGAGGATCTGCGGGAGGACAAACACCTTCCTCTGCTTCCCTATCTGCACTTAAAAGAAGACGTGCTTCAAAGCAGTGTGCAGCATTTCCAGGAACAGTTGGAAGGACTCTACCGGGAAGACACCAGCCAAATTCAGCCGGACAGTGTGACCGTCACCCGGGGCTATCCCGCCGTGACCATTGATACAGACCGGCTGTACCAGCAAATGCTGGATGCCTATGAAAACGGCACCCTTTCAGACTGTAACTATGACGGCCATATCACCCTGGGGCAGCCGGAAGCAGTGGATTTAGATGCCTTGTGGCAGCAGACCCGGGTGGAGCCCAAAGAGCCCCAGGTGGACAAAACCACCTATCAGGTCATCCCCGGGGAAGCCGGTCGGGAATTTGACTTGGATGCCGCCAAGACCCAGTATGAGAATCTCCCCTACGGTCAAAGCCTGGATCTCCCCTTAGAAGATACCCAGCCGGAAATCTCCGACGAAGATGCCTGGTTCCAGGATACTTTGGGCCATTGCGAGACCCCCCACAGCAACAACGAAAACCGGAACAGCAACCTGAAAAAGGCCTGTGAAATGCTGAACGGCCTTGTTCTGCAGCCCGGGCAGGAGTTTTCCTATAACGAAACCCTGGGCGAACGCACCAAGGACAAGGGCTGGCTCCCCGCCCCCGCCTACTCCGGTACCACCCTGGTGGATTCCCCCGGCGGCGGCATCTGTCAGGTCAGCTCCACGCTGTATTTGGCCAGTGTCTACGCAGAGCTCACGGTTCTGGAACGGGTCAACCACGGTTTCCCGGTGAGTTACATTCCCCTGGGCATGGATGCCACGGTGAACTGGGGCTTTACGGACTTGAAGCTTCGCAACGACTCCCCCATGCCGGTGAAAATCCTTGCAGAGGAAACCGACGATCTGGTCAAAGTCTCCATTATGGGTACCGAGACCCGGAATTACGACATCAAAATGACCTATTCCGTCGGTGGCCGCCACGTAAAGACCTATATGAGCAAATACGACAAAACCACCGGCGAACTGATTTCCAAAGACCCGGTCGCCCTTTCCAGCTACTTGGAGGATATTTACAAGTAACGCTTTCCCCTCTGCGCTTCACCGCAGAGGGGATTTTCCTTGCGATTTGCAAAAAGCCGCCCTTTCAGGTTCATGGAACTTGAAAGGGCGGTGTGTTTTCTTGATGTTTTCCGTTTACAGGTGCAACACCCGGTCTTTGATCTCCTGGGTGCGGCCCTGGTTCCAGAACTGGGTACCGATGTAGCCGCAGGTACGCCGGGCCACGTTCATTTTGCTCTGATCCCGGTTGCCGCACTGGGGGCAGACCCAAACCAGCTTGTGGTCATCTTCCTGGATCTGGATCTCTCCATCGTAGCCGCAGACCTGGCAGTAATCGGACTTGGTGTTCAGCTCGGCATACATGATGTTGTCGTAGATGAACTGCATGACCTGCAATACCGCATCGATGTTATTCTGCATATTGGGTACTTCCACATAGCTGATGGCCCCGCCGGGGGAAAGCTGCTGGAACTCCGCCTCAAAACGCAGCTTGGTAAAGGCATCGATGGGTTCGGACACGTGGACATGGTAGGAGTTTGTAATATAGCTCTTGTCCGTAATGCCGGGGATCATGCCGAAACGCTGCTGCAAGCACTTGGCAAACTTATAGGTGGTGGATTCCAGAGGGGTGCCGTAGAGGGAGAAATCAATATTCTCCTGGGCCTTCCAACGCTTGCAGGCATCGTTCATATACTGCATGACTTGCAAAGCAAAGGGCTTGGCGGCCTCATCGGTGTGGGACTTCCCGGTCATGTATTTGACACACTCATACAGGCCCGCATAGCCCAGGGAAATGGTGGAATAGCCGCCATAGAGCAGTTTGTCAATAGGCTCTCCCTTTTGGAGTCTGGCCAGGGCGCCGTACTGCCACAGGATGGGGGCCGCATCAGACAGGGTACCCTTCAGGCGGTTGTGACGGCACATGAGGGCCCGGTAACACAAATCCAGGCGCTCGTCAAAAATCTTCCAGAACTTGTCCATATCCCGGCCGGAGGACAGGGCCACGTCCACCAGATTCAGTGTCACAACGCCCTGGTTGAAGCGGCCATAGTACTTGGGCTTGCCGTTTTCATCCACATAGGGGGTCAGGAACGAGCGGCAGCCCATGCAGGTGTAGCAGTGACCCTCGCCGTTCTTATCCACTTTCAGTTCCAGCATTTTCTTTTCGCTGATGTAGTCAGGAACCATCCGCTTGGCGGTGCACTCGGCGGCCAGACGGGTCAGATACCAGTAGGGGGTACCCTCCCGGACGTTTTCTTCTTCCAGCACGTAAATCAGCTTGGGGAAGGCAGGGGTGATCCAGATGCCCTTCTCGTTCTTGACACCCTCGTAACGCTGGCGCAGGGTCTCCTCGATGATCATGGCCAGGTCCTTTTTCTCCTGCTCGTTCCGTGCCTCGCCTAAGTACATAAAGACCGTAATGAACGGCGCCTGACCGTTGGTGGTCATCAGGGTCACCACCTGATACTGAATGGTCTGGACACCCCGGCGGACCTCGTCCCGCAGCCGATCCTCTACCACCTTGGTAACGGCTTCCTCACTGGGGGAAACACCAAACTCCTGCATCTCCTTTTCCACACTGCGGCGAATCTTTTCCCGGGAAATCTGGACAAAGGGGGCCAGATGGGTCAGAGAGATGGACTGGCCGCCATACTGGTTGGAGGCCACCTGGGCAATGATCTGGGTGGCAATATTGCAGGCGGTGGAGAACGAATGGGGCTTTTCGATCAGGGTGCCGGAAATCACGGTTCCGTTTTGCAGCATGTCTTCCAGGTTCACCAGGTCGCAGTTGTGCATATGCTGGGCATAGTAATCGGAGTCGTGGAAATGGATAATGCCCGCTTCATGGGCTGCCACGATCTCCCGGGGCAGCAGAATGCGAGAGGTGATGTCCTTGGACACCTCGCCTGCCATATAGTCCCGCTGAACGGCATTGATGGTGGGGTTCTTGTTGGCGTTCTCCTGCTTGACTTCCTCGTTATTGCATTCGATCAGGCTCAGGATCCGGTCATCCGTGGTGTTGGACTGCCGGGCCAGATTGCGGATGTAGCGGTAGGTGATGTACTCCTTGGCCACTTCAAAAGCACCGTGGGCCATAATGGCCTTTTCTACCAGATCCTGGATCTCCTCAACGGAGGGGCTGCGGCCCATTTGCTCGCAAGAGGCACTGACGCTCTCGGCAATGCGCTTGATCTGCATGGGGGTCATCCGGACTTTTTCTTCCACAGCACTGTTGGCCTTGGTCACGGCCATGCTGATTTTTTCAATGTCAAAAACGGCCTCGGTGCCGTTACGCTTAATGATCTTCATGACAACGCTCCTTCTCTGGGGATTTTTTCTTCGCCGCCTCATTATACTACATATTGTGTTTTTGTCAAGCCAGCACCACTAAATGTTGTGGTCAGGGTCTTTCCATCCTTTTTAGGGAAAAAGATTTGAAAGTCCCCAGACCGCCATTTTCCTGAAATTCAGAACGAAAGTTCGGGATTTCCCCCGGCCTATAAAATAAGGCATTGTAATTCTGGGCGGAATATAGTACAATAGAGTCGTATGGTCTTAACATAACTTAGGCTGTTTCAAACAGAAAACGAAAGGATGCTTTTCCGATGAAAAAGAAATTCGGCAATCTGCACAGCGGTGAGGAAGCCAGTCTCTACACCATCGAAAACGGCGGCATCACCGCCACGGTCACCGATCTGGGTGCCACCCTGGTGTCATTGTTGGTACCGGATGCCCAAGGGAACCTTGCTGACGTCGTTTTGGGTTTTGATGACCCGAACCTCTATGTTTCCTCCGGCAGCTTTCTGGGTGCCACCGTGGGCCGGAATGCCAACCGTCTGCGGGACGCGGAATTTCCCCTGGGGAACAAGCGTGTTTCCCTGACCCCCAACGAAAACAACAACAATCTCCACTCCGGCCCGGACTTCTTCAAAAACCGCCTGTGGACTCTGGAAAAAGAGGGTACTTCCGAAGTGACCTTCTCTCTCGAAAGCCCCAACATGGACCAGGGCTTCCCGGGGGATGCTCATATTCGGGTCACCTACGCCCTGGACGGCCAGGGTGGCCTCCATGTTCGCTACTGGGCCAAGGCCGACCAGGATACGGTATTCAATATGACCAACCACAGCTATTTTAACCTGGCAGGTCACCAGCACCCGGATCGGGCGGTCCAGCAGGTGCTGTCTATGCCCGCCCGGCACTTCTGCCCTGACGATGCCCAGAACATTCCCACAGGCGAGCTGCGGGACGTGGCTGGCAGCCCCATGGACTTCCGGGTACCCAAGCCCATTGCCCAGGATCTCGATGCGGATTATGACGCTCTAAAGCTCCAGGGGGGCTATGACCACAACTGGGAGGTTTTCTGCAACCCCTGCGCCACCCTGACAGACCCCGCTTCCGGCCGGTGCCTCAGCGTCTATACCGACTGCCCCGGTATTCAGTTTTACTCCGGCAACTATCTGAACGACCAGGGAAAAGACGGCGTATTCTATGGCCGTAACAGCGGCATGGCCCTGGAAACCCAGTTCTATCCAGACTGTCTCCACAACCCCAACTGGGCGCAGCCCGTTACCAAGGCCAATACCATCTACAGAAGCGAAAGCATTTACCGCTTCTCCTGCAAATAAGCGCACATTTCCTACCTCCTGCATAAAATGGCCTATAAGCGCAAGCTTCATTCGCTTTTATCAGGAGGTAATTCCATGGCTGATCAATGTACAGACACCCTGCGCTGCAGTCCCAATGACCTGCGGCAGGCAATGTCCATTCACACACGCAAAATCACCGACTCCTGCCGGGACAAGGACTGCATTGAAGATCTGCCCGTCTATCTCACCGCCAGTTCCCAGCGGACCCTGGAAAGCTCCGCCGGGACGAGAGTCCGGTGTGCGGAGCTGCTGAGTACCTACATAGACGTCAGCCCCGTGACCTTTGACCGTAGCCACTACTGCATCGACATCACCTTTTTCTACCGGGTACTGGCAGATACGGTGATCGGCACCAGCCGTCCGGCGGCCCTGTGCGGCCTGGCCGTCTTTACCAAGCGGGTAGTGCTCTGCGGCGAGGAAAGCCATGCCCACATCTACCGCAGTGACCGCCGGGCCGATGGCCTTTCCAATGGCCCTACAGCCGTTGTAGAGGCCCTGGACCCCATGGTCCTCAGTTCCCGGGTACGGGACGTCTGCGAGTGCCTTCCCCGGGAGAGCTGCCCGGTGCAGCTACCGGAGTGGGTGAAAAACCAATTCGATGAGGACCTGGTGATGCAGCCTGACCGGCGAAAGCTCTATGTGACCCTGGGCCAGTTTTCCATCGTCCGCCTGGAACGGGATGCCCAGCTGATCGTCCCCGTTATGGACTACAGCATCCCCACCAAGGAGTGCTGCGACTCCCCAGGCTGCGCCGAAGACCCCTGCGAACTTTTCAGCCGCATCCCCTTCCCCGCCGCCCAGTTCACCCCCAAAGGCTGCGACTGCAAACCCAAGTGCCCCCAGGAAAACAACTGCTGCAAATGACCAAAACGTCCCGCTTCGGCTCCGAAGCGGGACGGCTGTTTTTTGAGTATTTGCCCGATTTTAGAAAAAACTCCCGAATACGTTAGCATTCGGGAGTTTGGAGGTACCGCCCAGATTTGAACTGGGGAATAAAGGTTTTGCAGACCTTTGCCTTACCACTTGGCCACGGTACCGTATTTGAAATTGGAGCGGGTGACGAGGCTCGAACTCGCTACCTCCACCTTGGCAAGGTGGCGCTCTACCGGATGAGCTACACCCGCATCTATTACCTGAAAAATCTCAGGTAATATGGTGCCTCCGGTCGGAATCGAACCAACGACACGCGGATTTTCAGTCCGCTGCTCTACCTACTGAGCTACAGAGGCGTCTTGCGCAAACAGCTTGCGCAGATGCGAAGAAAAATGAAATTGGCGACCCGGAACGGACTCGAACCGTCGACCTCCAGCGTGACAGGCTGGCGTGCTAACCGACTGCACCACCGGGCCAAATTGGTGGGAACAATAGGGCTCGAACCTATGACCTCCTGCTTGTAAGGCAGATGCTCTCCCAGCTGAGCTATGCTCCCAACGTCTTGCAAGTGGCTGCTGTTTCCAACCGCTCACCAGCGACATGGCACATTATACACGAATAGCACCGCTTTGTCAAGCAAAAAAATGCTAATTTTTTCAAAAAACTTTTTGAATCAGAAAGCCCGGAAATAACCGGGCTTTCTGGTGTGATTTTAGATTTTTTTCAGCAGTTCCTGGATTTCCTCCGGGGTGAAGTTATAGACCATGTCACAAAACTGGCACTCCACCGGGAATGGCTTTCCCTCCTGGGCGATCTGCTCCAATTCCTGTTTTCCCAGGCTGATGAGGGCCTGCTCCACCCGCTCCCGGCTGCAATAGCACTTGTATTCTACAGGCACCGTTTCCATAAACACGACACCCAGATCTCCGCAGACCTGGCCCAGAATATCCTCCGGGGTAAGGCCTGCCTCCAGCATAGGAGTCACGGCCCCTGCCCGGCGAATGCCCATTTCCAGACGGCTGATGGTCTCCTCCGGGGCACCGGGCAGCAGCTGGAGGATGTATCCGCCTGCCACCTTTACGGAATGGTCCCGGTCCACCAATACCCCCAGGCCACAGGCGGTAGGCACCTGCTCGCTCTGGGCAAAGTAGGCCGTCACATCGTCACCAATCTCTCCGGTGACCAGCTCCACAGAGCCAATGTAGGGTTCTTTCATCTGCAGGTCCCGGATCACCGTCAGGGTGCCGTCGGTGCCCACAGTGGCCCCCACGTCCAGCTTGCCGGGGCATTTCTCCACCAAGGGTACTTTCGGCTCTGTAACGCAGCCACGAACGTTGCCGGTGGCATCGGATACCACAGTAATGGTGCCGATGGGGCCGCCGCCCCGGATTTGCAGGGTCATGGAGCCGTTTTCCACCTTCTGCATATTGCCCATCATGGAAGCCGCCGTCAAAGCCCGTCCAAAGGCCGCTGTGGCGTTGGGGGTGGTTTTCTGAATCTCCGCACCCCGGCGGACCAACTCCGTGGAGCAAATGGCGCAGACTTTCACAAAGCCATCCATGCTCATGCCACGAACCAAATAATCGCTCATTTTCGAATTCCCTTTCTCGCTTTGAAATAAATTCTCTGTTCACCCGGTGCCGGGTCTTCCAATTTCCGGTCGGCGTAGACCCCGATATGGGTAAAGCCCGCCTGCTTTAAGTAGGTTTTCAATTGCTCCGCAGAGTAAGCATACTCCCGGTGTTCCTCAAAGGAGCGGTGCCAGAGTGTTCCCTGGCGCTGAAACAAATCCATACCGTAGGAGCAGATGTTGGTTTCCTCGTCAAATTCTCCCCGCCAGACGCAGTACACATCCTCGTCCTCGTCCAAAAACACCTGGCCGTCCATGGCCCGAAGCTTTTCCGGGGTGTTGACATCGAAAATAAAAACACCGCCGGGGTTCAGTGCCCGGTAGACCCGTCGAATGGCCTCCTGACAGGCCTGAGGGTCTGTAATGTAATCCAGGCTGTCCAGGGCGCAGACCGCCAGATCCACCCCTCTGGGAAGCCGCAGCCGTTCCAGGGGCTGACAGGAAAAGAAAGGCCGGGGGTCTAAGTCCATGGTTTTTTGCTGGGCCACGGTGAGCATTTCCTCTGACAGGTCCACCCCCAGGGTGGGGATCCCCCTTTGGCAAAGCAAGGCGGTAATAGAGCCGGTGCCGCAGGCCAGATCCACGGCAGACCGAGGGGTGACTCCCTCTCTTGCCAGAATTTCCCAGTAAAAGTCTACAGTGGCAGCATAGTCTACATCGTTTGTCAGTCGGTCATAGCTGACGGCCAGTGCCTCATATGCACCCATAATACCTCCAAGAAAAAGCATCCCGCCCCCAGGGGTCGGGATGCTTGTGTGTTATCTCTTAAAAATGCTGAAGATCTCGTCAATATCGCTGATGTCTCCGGACTTGACCGGCTTCTGGGTTCCGGCCAGCGGTGCGCCAATGTCATCGGCGGGGTTCACGGCACCGGCCTTGGCCTTGGGCATGTAGCCGCCCTCGGCGTTCTCAAAGCCAGTGGCAATAACGGTGACCCGCATTTCATCCTGGCAGGAGTCCGTAGAGGTGGCACCGAAGATGATGTTGGCATCGGGGTTGGCAGCCTCCTGAACGATACCGGCAGCGGTCTCTACATCGTCCAGGGTCATTTCGGAGGAACCGGTAATATTGATCAGCACACCGGTAGCACCGTTGATGGAAGTCTCCAGCAGGGGGCTGGAAACGGCGGCGGTAGCGGCGTTCTCGGCTTTCTCCCGGCCGGAAGCAGTACCCACGCCCATATGGGCCCGCCCGGCCTCCCGCATGACGGCGGAAACGTCGGCAAAGTCCAGGTTGATGATCACATTCTTGGAGAAGCCCACCAGTTCGGAAATGGAGGTCACGGCCTGCTTCAGCACATCATCGGCAATGCCGAAAGCGTTGGCAAAGGTGATCTTCTGATCCGTTACATACTTGAGCCGGTCATTGGGGATGATGATCAGGGAGTCCACCTTCCCTTTCAGGTCGCTGATGCCCTGCTCGGCCTGACGCATCCGGTTGGCACCCTCAAACTTGAACGGCTTGGTCACAACGCCAACGGTCAGGATCCCGGCCTCGTGGGCCAGTTCTGCCACCACAGGTGCAGCACCGGTACCGGTACCGCCGCCCATACCGGCGGTGATGAACACCATATCCGTACCCTCCAGGATCTGGGCAATGGCGGCACGGCTTTCCTCAGCGGACTTTCTGCCCACCTCCGGCTTGGAGCCGGCACCCATACCGCCGGTCAGCTTTTCACCGATCTGGACCTTGTTCTTGCAGGTGGACTTGTTCAGGTCCTGCTTATCCGTATTGACAACAACAAAATCCACACCGTTCACACCGGACTCGATCATCCGGTTGATAACATTATTACCAGCGCCGCCAACACCGATCACCTTGATCTTGACAACGCGATCCTGAATGGTTTCAGACATACATTCTTTCCTCCTATGTATCTTTTCGCAGCTTTTGCGAGAACGCTTCGCCATAGTATTTTAATCGTGCCTTTCTATTTTAGCTTGTATTTTCAGATTGGTCAATAGAAATTCTGAGAAAACCACAAAAATTTCACGATTTTCTTTGGCGGATGCCCTTCTTCCTCAGCTAAAGGGGGTCAGTGCCACCTGATTTTCCCAGGTTGTGAAGCTTACATCCAGAATTCCCGCCGTATAGTCCGTCATCTGCAGGATGGCATCGTACATACAAGCCACCTTGTAGCTCAGCGGATGCACAGGGTCGTTGGCATCTCCCAGGTTCACCTGGTACTGGGTGCCATACCACAAAACGATGTCATCCAGTCGGGAAACGTCTACACTGGCCACGGCACCAACGATGTCATCGTCCTCCATGGCCGTGAGGATCTCCAGGGCAGCAGCGAGCTTCTGGGCCCCGGTCACGGCGGTGGTAGTCACCGTGGGCAGCGGAACAGTGGTCTCCTCCGGTACGGTCTCCCCTTCCGTGGTTTCCTGGACTGTGGTCGTCTGGTCTGCCGTCAGCTCCGTGGCAATGCCCACGGCTCCCACCGCCGGGTCCGTCAGGGTCACGCCCAACACCTGGGTGTAGTTTTTGGCAATGGAATTGTTGACCATTTCCGTAACCTTGCCCTGGGAGTTCATCAACCACCAGATGCCCGTATTGGACTGGATGGCGTAGGCCACATCGTCTTCCACAATCTCAATATTAACCGTATCCGGTAGTTTTATTCCAATTCTAACACTTTTTACATAGGGAAGCTTGGCCAGTATCTGGCTTGCGGCCCGGTTTCTGCCCAGGGTCAGAAGATTTTCTCCCTCGGAGATGCCGGAGGCCTCCTGAATGGTATAGGGGCTGTACACACCCGTACCGGAAACCGTAATGACCTTGACCTTGAAAAACAGGGAAAGGCCTACCATCAGGGCCGCTACCACCGCCAGCACTGTCATCAGCTGCACCAAGAGCCTATCCCGGTTAAAGGCGGCGGGCTGGGTGTAAATCACCGCAGGGCTGCTGAAAACGCTCTGGCGTTTGCGGCGCTTTTCCTTCTCCGCCTCCCGCCGCTGGCGGCGCTGCTTGGCAATGTCGGAATCTTCCGCAAAGCTGTCTTTGTTGTACCGGACCCGCTCAAACCACCGAAGCACCGGGTTCTGGGCGGAGAAGAAGGTCTTGACATTCACAGACCGCTGGGCCTTTTTCCGCCGTCCGGCCTGGCGATAGGGCTGATAGCCGGAATCGCCGGAATCGGCGTTTTTCTTCCGGCTGGTCTGCTTTTTCCGGGGCTCCTGGACGGCCTTGGCCGGTTTGCGGCGGGGTGTCTGTTCTGCCTCCGGGGCGGCACTCCGGGGCTTTTGGGCTTGTTCCCCGGCACCCCGTGCCTTCCGGAGCTGCTCTGCTCGCTGGGTCTTCCGAGGCTGTTCTTCGCTCTGGGACTTCCGGGGCTGCTCTCCGCTCTTAGACTTCCGGGGCTGTTCCACCCCCTGAGGCTTCCGGGGCTGCTCCGCAGGACGGCGGGGCTTTTGAGATGCCGCCGGTTTTTCCTCCGGGGCAGCGGGCCGCTTTCTTTGCTGAGGGGCCCCTTTCTTCTTTTGTGCATCCTGGGCATCCGGGCGGCGGGGCCGTCCTCCGGCACTGACACCGTCCATTTTGGGGGCACTGGCCCGAGGCGTAGAACTGGGCGGTGCCTTTGGGGTCGGTTCCTGTTCTTCCGGGGTCTGGAACCCGGTATTTTCATTCGTATCCATTGTTGTTCCTCCTGGGACTCTGGGGCATGGGAAATCTCTGGGGCAGCACGTCCTTAATGGCGGCCCAGTTCCTCCACAATGTCGCAGATTTTCTGGGTGGAGTCCAGCCGAACCATGCTGCGAAGGGTCTTGCTCATGTTTTCCCGTCTGTCCGGGTCATGCAGCAATTTCTGGATCTGGTCAAACAGGACCTGGGCCGTGCAGTCCTTTTCCAGAACGGTGACGGCGGCATCCCTGTCAGACAGGACTCTGGCGTTGTGTTCCTGGTGGTTGTTGGTCACATTGGGCGAGGGAATCAGAATGCTGGGAGTGCCGGAAACGCCGATCTCATTGCAGGTCGCCGCACCGGACCGGCTGATGACCACATCTGCCGCCGCCATTTCCACCGGCATATCGTAAATATACTCCCGCATATCGATGCTGGGGGTATGGGGCAGGTCCACGCCGTCTTTTTTGACCAACTCCGGCATCCACTCCCAGCCGAAGCCGCCGGTGGCGTGGATGTGGTGGAAGGGGTAGCCCGCTTCCTTTTCCAGAACGAACAGGTCTGCCATGATCTCGTTCATGTGCTTGGCCCCCAGGCTTCCGAAGGCGGAGAGCACCACGAATTCATCCGTCAGGCCCAGCTCCTGCCGGGCTTTCTTTTTGTCATTGTAGATAAAGCCCTGCTGTACAGGCATGCCCACCACTTCTACCTTCTTGGGATCATCGTAATGCCGCACACTTTCCTCAAAGGCCACCAGCACCCGGCTGGCCCGCTTGGCAATCATCTTGGTGGTCACACCGGGAACGGCGTTGGACTCATGGACACAGGTGGGAATGCCCATTTTGCTTCCGGCGTAAAGGGCCGGGAAGCTGGCGTAGCCGCCGGTGCCGATGATCACATCGGGCCGAAACTCCCGGAAGATCCTTTTGCACTCCTTTACCGCTTGCAGCACGCAGTTGACGGCGTGGATGTTCTGTTTGAGACCGGCAAAATTCTTTTTCCGGCTCAGGCCGGAACCGGGCAGGGTTCTCAGTTCAAAGCCTGCCTGGGGCACCAGCTTTTCTTCCATATGGCCTACGGCCCCGATAAAGAGCACCCCGCAGTCCGGGTCACGCCGCCGCATTTCGTTGGCAATGGCAATGGCGGGATTGATATGTCCGGCGGTACCGCCGCAGGTAAATACCAGATTCAATAGTCTTTCCTCCTGATGGTTCGATTGTTCCCGGCACGGGATATATTCAGCACGATCCCCATTTCCCCCAGGTTCACTGCCAGGGCCGTTCCTCCATAGGAGAAAAACGGCAGCGCAATGCCGGTAGAGGGCAGAAGGTTCGTGACAACACACAAATTCAGAATGGTCTGCACGGCAATAAGGGTCACAAGACCGGCGGCCAGAACCGTTGAAAATCGGTTTTCTGCCCTTCGGGCGATCCAGTACCCCCGCAGAAGCAGCAGGATGTACAGGAGGATGATGCCGCAGGCACCCACCAGGCCCAGCTCCTCGCAGACAATGGCAAAGATATAGTCGTTATACTGAAAAGGCAGATACAGATATTTCTGTCTGCTTTTGCCAAAGCCCAGGCCGAACACGCCGCCGGAGCCAATGGCATACAGGGACTGCAAAATCTGATACCCCGTGTCCCCGGGGTCTAATTCCGGATTCCGCCAAGCAGTGACCCGGTCGCCGGCGTAACCCATAAAGCGGATATACACCAGCAAAAATACCACTGCGCCGGCAGCCCCCAGCAGCAGCCACTTGGGATGGGTTCCGGCGATGTACATCATCACCACGGCCACCAGTCCCAGAAGCATAATGGCACTTAAATGTTTTTCCAGGGCCAAAGGAATCAGTATTCCCAGCAAGGCCCCGCCAAAGCCCAGAACGCCGTAGCGAAACCGGGCGGCTTTTTCCCCATAGTTGCTGCTCAGTCTGGAAAGGAGCAGAATCAGGGTGAATTTTGCGATTTCCGAGGGCTGAAATTGAAGCCCTGCTATATTGATCCAACGTCTGGCCCCGTTGACCTGCTGGCCCACCAGCAAAACGCTGAACAGCAGCAGAATGCTCAGCCCATAGCAGGGCCAAGCCAGCCGATACCAGACCCTTGCCGGGACTCGGCTAAAGCCGTACATAGCCAGAAGCCCCAACCCGGCGCACACCGCCTGGCGCTGCAAATACCGGGTGGAGGTGGCCCCGCCGGTATCATAGGCACTCTGGGCGGCACTGGCGGAATACAGCACCGCAAGTCCCACCGTCAGCAGCAGGAGCGTCAAAATCAGAAAGGGGTAGTCAAAACGCTCTCCGGGGTTTTCCCCGCGGTCCTCTTTGGCAGAAAGGGTTCTTTCCGCCATACTGCGCTCCTTTCCCGGGAAAATAGCGGATCAACCGGCAAGAGGATCCGGCAAAAACCGAATCCTATAGCCGGTAATATTTTTTCATCCTACCAGGCCGGAGATGCTCAGCCAGGCCACGATGCACATGAGTACGGATACTCCCGCAAAGCTCAGCACGATTTTTTCTTCTTTCCAGCCGCTCATTTCAAAGTGATGGTGGATGGGGCTCATTTTGAACAGTCGCTTTCCGTGGGTCAGCTTAAAGTAGCTCACCTGCAAAATCACGGAAAGGGTCTCTACCAGGTATACAAAGCCTACGAAAACCAGCACCAGGGGCATATCCATGGCATAGGCCAGACCGCAGACCACGCCGCCCATGAACAAAGAGCCGGTGTCGCCCATGAAGGCCTTGGCTGGATGCCAGTTAAGGCCCAGGAATGCCAGAAGTCCTCCGATCATGGCCGCCGGAAGCACCGCCAGTTCCTCCCGGTCCACCGCCAGAGCGGCGGCGGCAAAGAACACCATCACCGGGATGGTCACAGAAGCACTAAGGCCGTCAATACCGTCGGTCAGGTTCACGGCGTTCACCGTACCCACCATGATAAACAGGGACAGCAGCAGATAAACCGCCGGAGAGATAAAGATGCGGACATTGGCAAAGGGAATGTACAGATCGCAGGTCAGAATGCCCTGCATATACAAAGTATACAGGAACACCGCAGAAACCGCCGCCTGCAACAGAGACTTTTGCAGGGCAGTCAAACCCATGTCCCGTCTGTTGCGGACCTTGCAGTAATCATCCAGAAAGCCGATGGCACCAAAGCAGAAAGCCAGAATAAACACATAAATGGCACTGAATTCCTGGGTGTTGGGCAGATTCAGCAGCAGGCAAACCAGGCTGCTACCAATGAACATCAGGCCCATCATCAGGGGCGTACCGGCCTTATTGTTATGCCAGGTGGGGCCAATGGAACGCACAGACTGCCCGGCTTTCAGGGCTCGCAGCACCGGCAGCAGGAAATGGCCCAGCAGCGCTGCGGTCACAAAGCTGATAACAGCCATTACAATTACTCGGATCATGTAGGTTCTCCTCCGTTCAGGTCTTTCTCATATTTCATAAAGGCTTCCAGCACATGCTCCATGTGCATTCCCCGGCTGCCCTTGAACAAAATCACGTCGCCGGGCTTGGCAATGCGCTGCAGCTCCGCCGCCATAGCCTGCTGGTCTGTAAAGGCAATGGCCCGGCTGTCTTTCATGCCACCGGTAATGCAGCCGCCGATCACCCGCTCGGCGCACTTTCCGTAGGCAAATACATAGTCCAGTCGTTCTGCGGCAATGCGGCCAATGCGGTAGTGTTCCGCTGCGGCCCGGTCGCCCAGTTCCAGCATATCGCCAAGAACGGCGATTTTCCGGCCCGGCTTTTCCCCCAGCACCGTCAGCGCCGCTTCCATGGATTCCGGCCCTGCATTGTAGCAGTCCTTGATCAGGGTGTAGCCATAGGCCCGCAGGGTCTCCTGCCGCCCGGAAAGATTTCGGAAGCCACGCAGCCCCCGCTGAATTTCCTCCGGCGGCACTCCCAGTTCCAGGCCCACGGCCACCGCCGCCATGGCATCACTGACAAAGTGCTTGCCTTCCAGATTCATAATAACGGAGAAGCTCTCTCCTGCCCCGGTCACCCGGAAGCGCAGGCCGTCGGCAGCGTTGACGATTTCCCGGCACCGCACCGCACAGCCCTCTGCCGCTCCAAAATACACGGTTTTTTGCTGGGGCATCTGAGGAAGTTCCCGGAGCATGGCATCGTCGCCGTTTAGGAGCAGTGTGCCCTCGGGCTTCATGCCCTCTAAGATTTCCATTTTTGCCTGACGGATGCCCGCTTGACTGCCCAGGAATTCAATATGGGCAGTACCGATATTGATGATCACTGCAATATCCGGCTGACCGATGGAGGACAGGTAGGCCATTTCCCGGAAATGGTTCATGCCCATTTCCAGCACCGCCACCTGGGTATCCTCCGGCATGGCCAGAATGGCCATGGGCATACCGATGTCGTTGTTGTGATTCACCGGGGTCTTGGCGGTACGGAACGTCCCCTCCAATACGGAAGCAATCATTTCCTTGGTGGTGCTTTTGCCCACGGAACCGGTGACACCTACCACCTGGAAGCCCAGCCGCTGCCGCTCGCCCCGGGCAATGTCACCCAAGGCCAGCCGCACATCCGGCACCACAATGGCGGGATAGTCCCCCTCTTTGTGGGTACACAGCACCGCCGCTGCCCCCTTTTCCAGGGCCGTCGGGATAAACTCGTGGCCGTCTCTGGCTCCTTGCAGTGCCAGAAACAGCTGGCCGGGCCGCAAGGTTCTGGTATCGTTGCAGGCCCCCAGGAAAGTGACCTGTTCGTATTTCTCCTCCACAGTGCCGCCGCACCAAAGGGCCGCCTGTTTCAGCGTGATCTTACTCATGTGCGTTCCTCAATTCCGACAGGTAGGATTGAACTTCTTCCCGTTCGTCCAAATGGTATTTATGGCCATGGATTTCCTGATAGGTTTCATGGCCCTTTCCTGCCAGTACAATTATATCATCTTTTTTGCCAATGTCCATAGCATATCTGATGGCCTTTCTCCGATCTTCAATGACGGTGTATTCCCCCATCCCTGGCTCGATGCCTTTCAGAATGTCCCGGATAATGGCCATGGGCTCCTCGGTTCTTGGATTATCGGATGTAATCACGGAAAAATCCGCACATTGAACGCCGATTTTACCCATAATGGGCCGCTTGATGGGGTCCCGGTCTCCGCCGCAGCCAAAGACGGCAATAAGCCGGCCCTTGCAAAAATCCCGGGCAGACAGCAGCACTTTTTCCAGGCCATCCGGGGTGTGGGCATAGTCGATGAGCACCGTGTAGGGCATTCCCGGGGTAGGCACCACCTCAATGCGGCCCTTGACTCCGGAAACTGTTTTCAGTGCCTGGGCGGTTTCTTCCAGGGAAATCCCCAGTTCCAGGGCGACCCCCAGCACCGTCAAGGCATTGTAAACCGTAAAGCGGCCGGGAATGGGTACCGACACGGGAATGCGCCGCCCCTCATAGACCGCCGTAAATTCCACACCCCGGGCATGCAGCTCCACCTGCTCTGCCCTCAAGGCCCCATGCTTTCCCAGGGTCAGCACCGGGCATGCAGCCGCCGCCAGCATGGCTTCTCCGGAGGGGTCATCCAGGTTGATGACCGCTTTGTCACATCTGCGGAACAGCTCTGCCTTGGTATCCCGGTATGCCTCCATGGTTTTGTGAAAATCCAGATGGTCCTCTGTCAGGTTGGTAAAGGCCGCCACATCGTAGTGCAGGCCCCCCACCCGGTCTAAAGCGATGGCATGGCTGGATACCTCCATTACAGCATATTCGCATCCCGCTTGCCGCATTCTATCAAAGAGGCCCTGCAATTCCAGACTTTCCGGGGTAGTCCGCTCAGAGGGGATCTGCTCTGGGCCTATGCAGTTGCCCATGGTGCCGATGAGGCCCACCTTGGCCCCCCGGGTCTTTTCCAAAACGGCTTTCAGAAGCAATGTGACGGAGGTTTTTCCGTTGGTACCCGTAATTCCCACCAGCTTCATGGCTTTTGCCGGGTGGCCGTAGAAGTTGCAGGAGATTTGAGCCAGGGCCAGCCGGTCATTTGAAACCAATACATAGGGCACATCCTCCTCCGGCCGCTTGGCGGTGACCACCACCGCCGCCCCCCGGCCCATGGCCATGGGGATAAACCGGTTTCCGTCAGAAGCAAATCCGGAAATGGCCGCAAACAGGCCATTCTTTTCCACTTTCCGTGAATCATAAGCCACGCTCTCAATTTCCAATTCCGGGTCTGCGTGAAGCTCCAATACCGCTACATCCTGTAAAAGTGTCTGTAATTTCATGGTGACCTCCATTGTATCTACAATACTTATATCGCTAATCCTTTATTTTTTGATCGGCAAAGTGAAGCGTAACGGTTGCGCCCTGCTCTACCTGGGTCCCGCTTTCCGGTTCCTGGGCAATGGCCGTTACGGCCTGGCCTGTCTCCGGGTTTCCCACGGGCAGAATATACAGCCCCAGTGCGCCTGCCTGAGCGGCAGCCTGGGCTTTGTTTTTCCCTATAAAGTCCGGTACGGTCACAAGCCGGGGTTCTTCCGGCGGCTCCAGATACAAAAGCACCTGACTTTCTCCCGGCAGGGTCTGACCGGCCCCAGGGATCTGGCCTAAAACCTGTTCCCCCTCTCCCTGGAAGGCGGCGGTGAGTCCCAACTCTTTCAGCTGCTTTTCCGCTTCCTTTTGGGAAAGCCCTGTCAGATCCGGCACAAAGATTTGCTGCCCCGGCAGTTCCTCCGGGGTGTAATTCTTGGAAACGCCCAGGTAAGGCAGAATATCCGCCATGATGGCCCCTACGGTGGGAGCCGCCATCACGCCCCCTGAAATATAGATCCCGGTGGACCGGGACGGAGTGTCCAAGGCCGCCAATACAATATACTCCGGATTCTCCATAGGCGCAACCCCCACGAATGAAACAATTTTATCCAGGACTCTGTGGCCGTTTTCGTCGAAAACATCTATTTTTTCGCTGGTTCCGGTCTTTCCACCAATGGAAAAGCCCGCCACATTGGCATTTTTCGCTGTTCCCTCCGTTACGACTGACCGGATCAGCTGCTGCATGGTCTTGGAAGTCTCCGGAGAAATGGTCTGGCGAACCACCGTGGGCTCCTGCTTCAATACCGTATTTCCCCGGCCATCCACCACCTGGGATACCAGATAAGGCTCCAGAAGCCGTCCCCCATTGACAACGGAGGCAATGGCCCGAACCAGCTGCAAGGGGGTGATCTTGAAGGTCTGCCCAAAGGAGCCGGAGGTCAGACTGGCGGTACCCCATTTGTCCGTATTGGTCACCAGGGCTTTTTCAAAAAACACACCCTTGCTCTCCCCGGACAGGTCAATGCCGGTTTTTTCCAGAATGCCAAAGGTTTTGACATATTGATAAAACCGCTCCCCGCCCAGCTTCAAGGCGATGTGGGCAAAGGCCAGGTTGCAGGAGTTTTGCAGGGCCTGGGGAGTCTTTTCCGCCCCGTGGCCGGCGGAGCGCCAGCAGTGGAGCAGTTGGGATCTGCCCGGAATTTGCTCCGCCCCCCGGCAGTAAAAGGGGGTATCCAGGTCAATGGCCCCGCAGTCCAAGGCTGCCGCCATGGTCAGAACCTTAAAGGTGGAGCCCGGCTCATAGCCATCGGAGAGCACCCGATTGCGCCACTGTTTGAGCCGGGCCTGGGTCAGGGCTTCTTCATAAGCCTTGGCCCCCCGGGCATATTCGGGGCTATCCACAGGAAACTGTGTATAACTGTCCTTTTGCGCCTGTAATGCACGGCGGGTCTCCGGGTCGTATATCTGCTGATACTCGTTGGGGTCAAAGCCTCCCAGGGTGGCCATGGCCAGGATTTCTCCGGTTTTGCAGTTCATCACCAAGCCGAAGGCCCCGTTCTGAACGGCGTACCGGTCTATGGCGGCCTGAAGCTGTTTTTCAAGACAGGCCTGCACGGTGGTGTCCAAGGTCAGGATCACACTGCATCCCGGTGGGGCGTCGGTGTAATTTTCATAGGAATAGGGCATATCCATTTCGTTGTTGCCCTTGGTTGTAATGACCTTTCCGGGTTTTCCGGAAAGAAACCGGTCATAGGCCGCTTCGATTCCCTCGCAGCCCTCCCCGGAGCTATTGGTAAAGCCAATGACCTGGCTGGCAAGGCTCCCAAAGGGATAGGTCCGCAGTGCCGCCGGTTCTAAGTGGATCCCGGAAATGCCCTGCTGCTTCATATACGCCCGGATGCGCTGGGCTGTCTCCTGAGACACTCCGGCACCCACCTGCTTATAGCGGCGGCGGGTATCTGACCCCTGCTCCATGATCCACCCGGCATCCCGTTCAACCAGCGGCGCTAAAAAAGCGGCCACGTCCTGCAAGTCCGCCTTGGACTGCTTTAACTCATTGGGGTTCAGATAAACATGCTCCACCCCTTGGGAGGAGGCCAGAATATTCATATTCCGGTCGTAAATCAGCCCCCGGTCGGAAGCTGCCGCCGTAGAGCGGGTCTGATTGTTCAAAGCCTTGGCGGAATAATAGTCAAAATCCCGCACCATCAACCCATATAGCCGGGCCGCCACCGGAAGAAACATCAGAAACCCCAGAATCAGGGCCGTGAGCCGGATCCGCAGGTGCTGGAAGCTATCCATCCGGGTCCGGCGGTAGACCTTCTTGCCGCTGCTTCCCATACCCATCCCCTTCCGGCAGCCTTTTGACTGAAAAGGGCGGCAAGGGAACCCCTCGCCGCCCATTTGCAGCTACCGTTTTCAGGATATGTGCGCTCCTTGGGATTATTCCACCGGAGCCTCCGTCGGGGCCAAAAGCCCCGAAATAAACCAAACAACATTCTCCCAGGCACTTGGTTCCCCCTTGTGTTCCGGAACCGTTACCCGGATGCTTGCCTGGGCCGCCTCTGTCTGGGGGATCATCCCTAATTCCTCCGCCCGTTTTTTCACCGTTTCCAGGTTCAGGGATGTGCGGTAAGCGTGTTCCAGGCGGGCGTTTTCCCGCTTTAACTCCGACAAGGTTTCCTCGGCGGCGTTGTAGCCCGTCATACAGGCACTCAGACGAATGCCGCCTACCACCAGGGCCACCAGGATGCACACCGCCAGGGCAATGCCCCCAACGGCCACCGGGTCTATGTATACTTTCCGTTCCCGGGTGGTTTTCACCGAGGGAAGCAGGGGCCTTTTGGGCTCGTTTCTTTTCTTGACCTTTACTTCACTGCCGTAGACATAGAACTGGCCAACATATTGAATTACCGGTTTTTGGTCCATGTTTCCTCCCTCCGGCGCTTACAGCTTCTCGCAGACCCGAAGCTTGGCGCTTCTGGCTCTGGGATTCTGGTCCAATTCTTCTTCCCCGGATACGATGGGCTTCCGGGTCAGCAGCTTCACCTGGGGCTTTCTGCCGCAGACACATACCGGAAACTCCGGCGGGCAGATGCAGCCCTTGGCCCCGGCGGCCATGGCACTTTTGACGATCCGGTCTTCCAGGGAGTGGAAGGTGATGACCGCCAATCGTCCCCCGGGGTTCAGCTTGGGGATCATGGTTTCCATAGCCTTGGAAACGGAATTCAATTCGTCATTCACCGCAATGCGGATGGCCTGAAAGCTGCGCTTTGCCGGGTGCTGCTTTTCCCGCAGAGCTGCCGCAGGCATAGCCGAGCGGATCACATCTACCAGTTCTAAGGTAGTCTCAATAGGGGCGGTCTCTCGCCGTCTGACAATGGCCGAAGCGATGGCCGGGGCGTAGCGCTCCTCGCCGTAGTCATAGAGAATACGCTTGAGCTCCTCCTGGGGCCAGGTGTTCACCACGGTGTAGGCCGTTAATGCGTCTCCTGAATCCATGCGCATGTCCAAAGGGGCATCGGCCATGTAGGAAAAGCCCCGGGCCCCGTCATCCAGCTGGGGGGAGGACACACCCAAGTCCAGCAGAATGCCGTCTACACCGGGAATGCCCAGTTCTTCCAGGACCTGGGTCATGCGGCAAAAATTAGAATGAACCAGGGTCACCCGGTCTCCAAAGGGCTCCAGCCGCTTTCCCGCCGCCGCCAGAGCCACCGGGTCCCGGTCAATGCCGATGAGCCGACCGGTGGTCAGCTTTTCCGCGATATGATAGGAGTGGCCGCCACCGCCCAGGGTGCCGTCCACGTAAATTCCGTCAGGCCTGATATTCAGGGCCTCAATGCACTCGTCCAGGAGGACGGATACGTGATGAAATTCGCTCATAGTCCGATTGCCTCCAAGGATGCCAGAAGTTTTTCGGGGCTGAGGTTTTCCTGCTCAAAGGTCTGGAATTCCTCTGCATCCCAGATTTCCGCCTGACCGGCCCGGCCCACGATCATGATTTCCCGGTCGATCCCGGCGTAGTTCAGTAGAAAAGGGGTCAGGCCCACCCGGGACTGCTTATCCGGGGTACACTCTGCCGCATTCATAAAAATCAGGCTGGTGGCCCCTGCCCGCTGGGACAGGCTCAGGGCGTTAAAATTATCGCTGAGTCGCTGCCACTCCTGGGCGGTATACACCGTAAGACAGCGATGGCCGCAGTTAACACCCAAGGTCACATAGAAGGTCTCCCCCAGCTCCGCTCTCAGCTTCGCCGGAACCACCAGACGGTTTTTGTCATCCATCCGTGCCGCGTATTTCCCGATCACTGTCTCACCCCCGTTTCCTCCACAGTCTACCACTTTGCTCCATTTTTCAATAGTATACCCCCATCCCGGAAAAAAATCAATCACTATTTGGGAGATTCTCTGGGTTTCGGCGTAAAAATCCTATTTTTTATCGGGATATTAAAACATGTGTTCGGTTAAAACGCAAAAATGCAGCCCTTCTCCCTGCCGGTCCGGCCCTTACAGGCCAAACCGGACGGCTCCATCTTCCATCTTCAGGCGCACTCTGCCGGGCTTTTTGGTGCATCGCAGCAGATACACCGCCAGCGCATCCTCCACTTCCCGCTGAATAAGCCGCCGCAGCTGCCGGGCACCATCCTGGCCCTGGCAGCGTTCCGCCAAGGCCTCAGCCAGGCTCCCGGGGAGCACCAGCTGGACACCGGCTCCGGCACTGCGGCGCTGCAAATCCCGGAGATATTTCTGGGCAATGGCCTCCATGGTTCCCTTCCCCAATGCCTCAAAATACACCGTACCGTCCAGCCGTCCCAAAAATTCCGGCGTAAACCGCTCCTGCAAAGCCTTGGCAAACTGCCCCTGTTTGCCCTGAGCGCAGAAGCCCAGGCCCTCCCCCTTGTTTTCTCCGCCTACATTGGAGGTCATAATGACAATGGTATTCTTAAAGCTCACCACCCGGCCTGTGGAATCCGTCAGCTCTCCCTCCTCCATGATTTGCAGCAGCAGCCCCAACACCTCCGGGTGGGCCTTTTCCAGCTCATCCAGCAGCACCAGAGAATAGGGCCGTCTGCGGACTGCTTCCGTCAGCTTGCCGCCCTCGTCGTAGCCGATATACCCGGGAGGGGCCCCGATCAGCCGGGATACGGAGTGCCGCTCCATATACTCCGTCATATCCAGCCGCAGCATGGCCTCCCGGCTGCCATAGACCTCCTCTGCCAGAGCCCGACACAGCTCCGTTTTACCCACGCCCGTGGGCCCTGCGAACAGCAGACAGGCTATGGGCCGTCTGGCATCCCGCAGACCGGAAAAGCCCCGGCGCACCGCTTCCGCCGCCTCCCGGACGGCCTTGGGCTGGCCCATCACATGGGACGACAACAGCCCTTCCAGCCCCAGCAGCCGCTCCCGCTCCTGGGCCGTCAGCCGTCCTACGGGAATGCCGGTTCTGGCGGAGACCACCCAGGCAATGTCCGCCGCCGTCACCGCCCGGCTCCGTTTTCCGTCGGCACTGCGCTCCATCAGGCCCTGCACCTTATCCCGCAGTTCCGCCGCCCGTTCAAACCGGCGCTCCCGCACCGCCTCGTGAAGCTCCTCCTCCAACGCCTTTCTTGCAGAGGAAGCCCGAACGCAGCACACATCCTCCATTTTCGCCCGGGCGGCCCCCTCGTCCAAAAGGTCAATGGCCTTATCCGGCAGATACAGGTCCGGCAGATACCGGACAGACAGCCGCACCGCTTCCGCCAGTGCCTCCTCGGAAATCCGCAGCCGGTGATGCCGTTCCAGCCCTGGCTTCAATGCCTTTAGAATTTCCAGGGTGGTTTCCCGGTCCGGCTCCTCCACCGCCACAGGCCGGAACCGCCGCTCCAAAGCCGCATCCTTTTCAATATACTTCCGGTATTCCTCCCGGGTGGTGGCCCCCACCATTTGCAGCTCCCCCCGACCCAGGGCGGGCTTTAGAATATTGGCCGCATCGATGGCCCCCTCTGCCGCACCGGCGCCGACGATGGTGTGCATTTCATCCACAAACAAAATCACATCCCCACTGCGGCGAATTTCTGACAACACATCCCGCAACCGCTCTTCAAACTCCCCCCGGTATTTGGTACCCGCCACCAAACTTGCCATGTTCAGGCTGTAGAGCCGCTTTTCCTTCAGCTGAGGCGGCACACTGCCCAGGGCCATCCGCTGGGCCAGCCCCTCGGCAATGGCGGTCTTTCCCACCCCCGGCTCTCCGATCAAGGCCGGATTGTTTTTGTTCTTCCGGCAAAGAATGCCGATGACCGTATCGATTTCCCGGTCCCGGCCGATCACCGGCTCCATGGTCACGGCTTTCTGCACCAGATCCTCACTGAATTGCTCCAACAGTTTCGTGGTAGTCCCCTCCTTTTTCCCGTTCCGCCTTTGGGGAACGTCAAACAGATATTGCAGCGTATGGGTGAATAAGGTATCCGAATCCACGCCGCAGGTTTTCAGCAGCAGCCCTGCCCCGCTGTGTTCTGCCCGGGCCACCGCCAGCAGTACATGGGCAGGCTCTACCTGCCGCTTTCCCTGCTGCCGGGCTTCCCGGCTGGCCAGTCTTAAAATGGTTCTTGCCTCCGGGGTAAAGCCCTGGGGCAGAGGCAGCTCCGGTTTTCCCACCCCGTAGAGAAGCCTTGTCAGCTCCCGCAGAAACTCCGGCTCGATGCCCAGGCTTCGCAGCAGCTGGGCCGTTCCCCCAGGAGCCTGACACAGGGCCAGCAGCAGATGTACCGAGCCCACATAGCTGTGGCCCAAACGCCGTGCCTCCCCGCCGGAGCGCCGGATGAGTTCCTGGGCCTGGGTATGGTAACGCATGGAATCCCCCCTTTTGAGGGCATTTTCGCCAGGGAAAAGCGGAAATATACGGAAATGAAAATTTTACGAAAAAAGGAATTGCTTTTTTCCGAATCCATGCTAGAATAGTCTTGCATTGTAACAGATGCATACTCGAAAAATGATAGGAGGTATTTTCCATGGCTTACACGATTACCGATTCTTGCGTGAAGTGCGGTTCCTGCGCTGAGCAGTGCCCCGTTGAGGCTATTTCCGAGGGCGAGGACAAGTACGTCATCAACGCTGATGTTTGCGTCAGCTGCGGTTCCTGCGCTGAGCAGTGCCCCGTTGAAGCGATCGAGGAAGGCTAATTCTTCGGAACACACTCGGCCTGCGCTGTTTTGGCGCAGGCCGGTTTTTATAGGGAGGTACCCTTGGAAACACTGTTAAACGGCTTTACCTTGGATATTCCCCAGGGTTGTTTTCCCCTAAGCACCGACTCCATGGTGCTGTCCTGGTTTACCCGACTTCCTAAAAATGCCCGGGTGCTGGACCTGGGCTCCGGCTGCGGCACCCTGGGGCTGCTGCTGTGCGCCCGGGATGCAGGCTGCCACGTGACCGGTCTGGAACTGACTGAGCTAGCCCACTTGGCTGCCCAGGAAAACATCGAGCGGAACGGCCTGGGCCACCGCATGGAAAGTATATGTGCAGACCTACGGCAAGTTCCCTCCCTGCTTCCGGCAGGAAGTTTTTCTACCGTGGTCAGCAATCCTCCCTATTTTTCCGGCGGCCCCGCCGCCCAGCGGACCCCTGTGGCCCGGCGGGAAGATCAATGCGCCATGGATGCCCTGCTGCACAGTGCCGCCTGGGCCTTAAAATTCGGCGGCGACCTGTTTCTGGTCCACAAGCCGGAACGGCTGGGAGAGATCCTTTCTCTGGGCGGCAAATACCGGTTGGAGGGAAAGCAGCTGTGCCTGGTGCGGCACCGGCCCGACGCCCCCATTTCCATGATTTTGCTGCAACTGCGAAAAGGGGCCAAACCGGGGCTGACCATCCGGGAGCTGACTTTGGGCGACAACACCGGCGCACCTACGGAAGAATACAAAACCATCTATCATCTGATATAAAACAAGGAGGCCTCTATGGCTGGAATGCTTTACCTCGTCCCCACCCCCATCGGCAATCTGGGAGACATTTCCAAACGTGCCCGGGAAACTCTGGAACATGCGGACTTTATCGCCGCGGAGGACACCCGGGTGAGCCTAAAGCTTCTGAATCACCTGGAACTGAAAAAGCCCCTGGTGAGCTACTATGAGCATAACAAATCCTTCAAAGGCGACAAGATTTTAGACAGAATTCTGTCAGGAGAGACCTGCGCCCTGGTTTCCGATGCCGGAAGCCCTGCCATCTCTGACCCGGGAGAGGACCTGGTGAAGCAGTGCGCCGCCGCGGGCATTACGGTCTGCGCCATCCCCGGCCCCTGCGCCGCCATCACCGCCCTGAGCATTTCCGGCCAATCTACCGGCCGGTTCTGCTTTGAGGGCTTTCTGTCCACCGCGAAAAAAAGCCGCCGGGAACACCTGGACAGCTTAAAGGGCGAGCAGCGGACCATGATTTTCTACGAAGCCCCCCACAAGCTGCTAAACACCCTACAGGATATGGCAGAGGTCTTTGGCCCTGACCGGCCCATCAGCCTTTGCCGGGAGCTGACCAAGCTCCACGAGGAAGTGGTCCGGACCACCCTGGGAGAAGCCATCACCAAATACACCGAAACCGCCCCCAAGGGCGAATTCGTCCTGATCCTGGCCGGTGCCCCGGAGGAGGTCAAAGAAGCCCCCTCCGAAGCCGATGCCGCCGCCCGGGTAAAAGCGCTGCTTTCCCAAGGCCTTTCCCGCAAGGATGCGGTAAAACAGACCGCCACAGAACTGGGGCTGCCGAAGAACACGGTTTACGCCCTGGCGCTGGAAGAGGATTGATCCCTGCACGCCATCCGGGACCCCTGCTTGCAATTCTGCTTCGCATCGCTCCGTTTCCAGTTGTAAAAGAAAGGCTCACACCGGCCAAGGATACCGTGGTATCCGGCCCGTGTGAGCCCTTTTGTTTCCTGCAAATCAAACTGCTCCCGTGATTTTCGGCTACGGAAGAGGAATCTCATACCTTTGATAGGCATGATACTTTTTGATCAGAGGATGGATATCGGAAAATACATCCTGAATTCCCAGAGACAGATAGCAGCCCTCCTCCGGCAGCTCTCCTGCCAGAGGGATCCGAATCTCCGTGGTATCATTCATCTTCAAGGAATATCCGTCTCCCAAATCCAAAAGGATGCTGTCGGCAGATGAAATCTGAATTGGGTTCTTTTCCGCATCAAGGATCATGCAGTCAACGATTTTCAGCGTGCCGGCCGCCATACCTCCTTTTTGGGTGCATGTGACCTTCAGGGCGTCCCCGTCCGTTTCCACAGAGAAGTCCACGCCCCAGTCTTCCCGGGTAACGGAGAGACCGGTTTCCGTATCCACGAAATCCGAGATCACAGAGGTCTCCCCCAGGTGATCGTATACCGCCAGATAGGTCACCGGGTATTGTTCCCCATCCGGGGCTTCCAGCAGATCCTCCACAAGAAGCAGGGAATAGTCCGGATAGTGGAAGGTTTCATTGTTCAGGCCATGATAGGAGGTTTGCGATCGAACGCAAAACCCGTTTTTCGCATCCCGGCTGCAGAAATACCGCAGCGTCTCCGGGTCCAACAGGCCCTGACGGATCGCATCCTCCAGGGGAAGCTGCTTTCCGTCCAGGGAAACCGCAACATTCTCAACGCCCTGGAAGCATATACCATTATTAAAAACGCTGCGGATCTCCGAGTCCTCCAACTGGGTGAAGGCATCCCCGTTTTCCGTTACCGTCAGCTGTAATTGGGGGCCGCTGTCTGCCGCATTGCCCTGCTTCCCGCAGGCGCACAGCGCAAGGGCCATCACCACTGCCAGAAAAGCAACCAATTTTTTTCGCATTGTCATCCTCCCTTTTGTGCAAGTGCGCAGCAAGAAAACTGAAGACTCATCCGGAAATTTCTCCTACAACGCGTCCATTTTCAAAGTAACAATCGAAGGACATATACAGCTTTGGTGTCCCATTTGCATTAAATATCAGCCCATGATGTATACCTGTTGTAGATTCACTCATTCTGACAATTTAGTTGCCACTGCTGGCACTGAGACTACCATAGCTGGTAAAATATCCGGTTTTATTCTGGTGAATAATAAAGCCAATATTAGAAACGGAGATCGTTCCAGATACAGCAGTGCAAGTCATCGTAAAGGTTGCGCTACCAATAATATCTGACCCTATCTGAGATGAACTAGGCCCTGCACTGCTTATTGTATAGCCGGAAAAGCCTTTTGTTACCACAACATTTCCACTTCGCATAACAGTAAGCCCAAGTGTCTCCTTTTCGGATACAGACCGTTTGATTCATTTTCAGACCAGATACAACTCGCGCTCCATATCCTTACACTATATATATCAGATTTTTATATATATGTCAATGCTATATATTGACAAAATAAAATTAATTATTTATTATACATATGTTAGGAGGTAGAAATGGAAGACAAATTAGGACACGATTTTGCATCCTATTTCAAACGGGCAATCAATCCGCTGATGGTGCTGTCGCTTTTGCAAAACCGCAAAATGTATGGGTATGAGATTACCCAGGAAATCAACATCCGAACGCAAAAGAAACTTTCCATTGCCGTTTTGTATCCGGTTCTCTATCGACTGGAAGAGCAAGGCTATATTCGCATTGCGGATACCGTGGTTGAAAATGGACGTGCAAGAAATTACTATATCACAACTGAGGCAGGGACAGACTACCTTCATCGCGTCTACCGCGATTATCTGGAGCTCTCCGCGCTGTTTCAGGATGTTATTGAAGGAGAACACTCATGAACAATCCCGTTGTAAAGCTTTTTTGCAAAAAAGTTGGCAAAAGGCTGCGGTGCATGCCGAACACCAAACAGGCGCTCTTACAGGGACTAATCGATGAACTATCGGAAAGGCCACACCCCGATACCGCCTCCATCGCCGCTATAGAATCGAACATAGGCACAGTCGATCAGGTTGCGGAGGCTCTTCAGGCAACCGTACCCCCAGAGGAAATGCCGCGCGTCGCAATCAGGAATCGGCAGCGAACGATCCTAATCGTAGGTGCTATCATTCTTTTTTCCTTGCTCATGCTCTTTCTTGCAATTTTTATCTTTTACAATGGTCCATTCTACGTTGTCGAAACAATTCAGGAGGCATAATCATGACTATGAAAAAAAGGCTTTTTTCTGTGTTCTTTACTCTGTTACTTACTTTTACCTGCGCAATCCCTTCAGTTTTTGCTTCTGAATATTCTAATATTAGGCAATCCAATGAAGGAATTGTCTTTTTACAGGATGGAAGCTATATTATTTCTACCATTCAGGAAAATTCATGTATTTCTCTCTACGCTACTACACACACCAAAAGTGGCAGCAAAACCAGCACAGTATACTCTGCCAGCGGGAGTCCTTTGTACTCCATTACCGTGCACGGTGTTTTTTCATACAACGGGAGCTCCGCATCTGCAATAAGTGCTTCATATTCCTACACCGATGAATCTCCATTATGGAGTTTTTCGAATGGTTCATCCTCTTTCTCTGGTGCGACCGCTACCGCATCCGGGACATTTAAATCCGGGCAAATTACAAAAACATTACGCGCAGTGCTGTCCTGTTCCGCAAATGGAACGCTCTCATAAATGCCAATCACACTGATTGGATTTTCTCTTCGGTTAGCGCAGGCCTTTTCCAAGCTAAACCATTATGTTCATACAAAAACAGGTTTAGCGTAATGTCTTTCTTAAAAGAACTCCATCAAGCAGACCGTTGCCGAGGAATATAGTTTACGCCTGGCGCTGGAAGAAGAATAACTCTGGAAGCTCTGATTAAATCGGCAAGAGCTGACGGCAAAAGATTCGCCGCTCAGCCGCAGACGGTTTATTCAGAGTTTCCCTCTATAAAAAAGCACCGGAAAACCGAATGTTCGGCTTCCCGGTGCTTTTTTATAATTGATTTATTTTGAAGGTAGTGTAGCCTTCATAATAGTAGCTATGATCGATACCCTTCATGTAGATTTCCCGGCTCTGTGTATCATCCGTCAGAGCCGCTTTCAGCACCACCTTGATTTCCGTATCCCGGATGGGGCTGCGCTCCATGGCAAGCAGATAATCCTCTTTATCTACCAGACTCCAATCCACCACCTGGCCAATGCTCTTTTTCAGCATCTGATCCAGCCAAATACGGGTGCTGCGACCGTTTCCCTCCCGAAAGGGGTGGGCGATGTTCATTTCCACATACTTTTCTACGATTTCCTCAAAGGTAGACTGGGGCATTTTTTCCACATTTCCCAAAGCCACTTCCAGATACATTAGTGGAGCGAAACGGAAATTGCCCTTTGCCAGATTGACCGTCCGCAGTTCCCCGGCAAAATCGTAAATATCCTCAAAAAGGTTTTTGTGGATGATTTTAAGAGCGTTCCAGGTTCCGGCGGGAAGCCGATCCAGGGTGCCACTTTCAAAAAGCCACAGGGCCTTCTTCTTACTGATTTTTTCTTCCTCCCGGGCAAGCTCCGCAGAATCGGTGATGCCCAATTTATTTTCAAGTGCCATCCGGTTGTTCCATCCTGTTACCCTAGAATTTATAAAAATTATACCCTATATCCTCAGCAAAATCAACATTTTTGTAGCCGGTCTTTTTTCCCGGTGCTTTTTATAATTCTTTTCTTTTGAATATGATTGGATTGGATATGCGGCCCTCTGCTTTTTCGTTGTTGGGTTTTATTGGGCATCTCTTAACTGCTCTACAATGCTGCATCTGGCAGTGTGATCATACATAACAACGGGAATCAGCCATCCCAGCAGCGCAAAAATCGGTATGGCAAGCAAAACAGGAACGATTGTAAACCTTGCGCTGAAGAACCAGAACATCTGCTCCAGGAGATCACCAAGCAGAGGATTCAGCACGAAAGAAAGAACAAGTGCTGCGGCGGCGGAACTGAGTGCATAAAACAGTCCCTCGTAAATCAGCATGGCTCTTAACTGTTTGTTGGTCATACCCACTGCCTGTAATACCGCAAATTCTCTTTTTCGAGAAAGGATTCCCGTCATAATGGCATTGAAGAAGTTGAGAATACCTACAAGCCCAATGATGGCGCAGAGCAGGCCGCCCAGCAGCAGGAACAAATCCTGATAGCTTTTAAATTCTGCACGGAGGGTGGTCTTGCTTTCGTACATCAGCGGCGATAAATCATTGGCTGTAAGCTCCGCCAGGTAGCGTTCCGCGGCATCTTCGGCAGCAGTGTCCGGGGTATCGAACAGCCAGAATAAGGGGACCGGCTCTTGTTGACTGTCCCGCGCCAGTGTTGTCACAGGCAGAAGAAAACGGTGTCCAAAGGTACCATATCGGTAACTCATGGAGTGGGGGATCGTCACATAAGCGCAGACGGTATAGTTTACATCACGGCTTTGGGAAACGTAGTATTGCAGAAATTCTTGGGGTGTGGATTCTTCACATTTTTTGCCCGTTCGGCTGTCGATGTAATAGCCAGCCTCCACATAGCTGATGGTCTGTGTAGAGCCGATACGCGGGTATTGTTCCGAAATGGACACCTTGCCGTAATCGTCCGTATAAACAGCCATGGCAATTGCATTGCTGCCTTCCTGAAACAAAGGAGCCAGATCACCCTCTACAACCGTCAGCTTTTCAAACAGGCTTTCGTCCAATCCCTCAATTTGGGCTTCAGCACCAACCAGCTCTCCCCGGCGGGCCGTCATGGCCAGTTCCGATTCCAGCGTCTCCGAGAAACCGAATCTGGAACGCTCTGTACGCCATGCTTCTTCTGTTATCCAATATTTGGAGCCTAGCAATTGATAGCCGCATCCTGAAAGAGATGACCGTGTATTTGCTTTTATTTGCTCTATCTGCTCCTGAGAAATATAGCTTTCGGAGCGATTGTACCGAAAATAGTCCGTCGAGCTGACGATAAAGTCCGCACAGGTCTGCTTGGCCAGATACTTTTCCATATCAAAGCCCCCGGTAAAAGTAACCAGGATATTGAGAAGTACCACAGAAAGAGAAAGAGAGATCACCACAAGAACCGTTTTTCTTTTATTGCGCCCCAGATTGGCAAATGCCATCTGATATACTTTTGCGCCACGGGTGGTACGGTGTTTCTTTTTACTTTTTACAGTTTCCGTATACTTTGTTGCTTCCACCGGAGAGACCTTTGAAGCGATTTTCCCCGGACGGGCGCAGGAGAGCATCACTGTAAGGAGCGCAAACAGCGCAGAAGCAAGGAAAATGAGCGGTGAAGTGCTGACGGTAGAAACGCCGGCACCAAAAGTGGTCCGTGCCATTACGACTGGTGTCAGTAACGCACCGACACCGTATCCCAACAGCAGTCCGGCGGGAATGCCTGCAACACACAAAAACAGTGCCTGCAGGCTTATAATGCGTTTCAGCTGCCGGGGGGTGACACCGATGGTTTTCAGCAAACCATAAAATCGAATATCCCCGGTAACGGAAATCTGAAAAATGTTGTAGATGATGAGATACCCTGTGAAAATCACCAGCGCAAGGAAAGCGACAATCGCCAGGAGGGTTGCTGCATCCATGCTTTCACCAAGCTGAGAAGATGTATAGCCCCAGTTTACACCGATGCGTACAAGCTCCCCTTCCCCCGTTTCGTCCCAGGCATATCCCAAGTCCTGATCCACCTGCTCCATCTGTCCCCGGATGTTGATGCCGGATGCCAGCATCACATTCAGATCAACACGAAACGGTTCCAGTCCCTTGGACAGGGCTTCGGTTTCGATTTCCTTTGCGTATTCTTCGCTGATATTGATATAGTGAACAGGACTGATGTCATCATATTCCCACCAGCCAACCAGGGTAAACCGATCTGTTTTCTCATAAGGCATTGCGGATAAAGAACCCACCGTATAAGTCAGTTCAATTTCCGCACCCAATTCAGGCGCAACACCCAACAGCTTTAAGGCATAGGTATCCATGGTGATTTCCTTTTTTCCTTGCGGTTTATGGCCCACGGTTGGTGCCGCAAAACTCCATTCGGTGCAATTGTCATCCATGAAGCTGACCTCCGCTGGGGCTTTCGCAAAAATCCCACTGTCCATATATCCAATGGTTATGCGTTTGCCGGTGGCTTTTACGTTTGGGTGGGCTGATATATTCTTGATCTGTTCTTCGGTCACTTCCTTAAAGGTTCCGTGGCAGTAACCGCCAACCTGACGGAACGTATACATTTGATAACTGGAATTCATGGACATGACGATGGTAAACAGCGAGGTAAACAGCAGCGCAGTCAGGGCAATGGCGATGATTGCGATCATGTTGCGTTTCCGGGATGCCCATAAAAAACGCCAACTTAGTTTCCGGATACATTTTCTGTTTTTGACATTCATCTTCGCCACCTCCTGTTAGTTCCGGGTGACGATCCGCCCATCTTCGATACGGATAATGCGGTCTGCCATCTGCGCAATTTCTTCGTTGTGGGTGATCATTACAATGGTCTGGGCGAACTTCTGGCTGGTAACTTTCAAAAGGCTCAATACATCCTGGCTGGTTTTGGAATCCAGGTTGCCGGTGGGTTCGTCCGCGAGAATGATGGCAGGAGCGGCGGCCAATGCACGGGCGATTGCCACACGCTGCTGTTGACCGCCGGAGAGTTGATTGGGCAGGGCATCCAGACGATCATCCAGCCCAAGGGTCTGTACAATCTGCTGAATAAAATCCTTGTTGACTTTGCCGCCGTCCAGTTCAATGGGAAGAACGATGTTTTCATACACATTCAGCACCGGAACAAGATTGTAGCTCTGAAATACAAAGCCGATTTTCCTGCGGCGGAAGATGGTCAGGGCTTCCTCTCTCAAGGAGAAAATATCCTGTCCGTCCACCAGGACCGTGCCGCTGATAGGGCGGTCCAGCCCGCCCAGCATATGCAGCAGCGTGGATTTTCCGGAGCCGGATGTACCGACGATTGCCACAAATTCGCCTTTCTCTACACTCAAATCAACGCCGTCCAGCGCATGAACCGCATTATTACCGGAGCCATAAATTTTTCTCAGGTTTTTTGCCTGTAAAATTTCCATAAACGGGTACCTCCATGAAAAAAATCTGTATGGATACAAAGAAATCCTCCTTTGATACATACAGATTATGGCATAGGATTCTTTCCACATTCTTTCCGGCGGGAAATGAATTCTAACAGTTTTGAAAGAATGGATGCTATTTCGGCAGAAACACGGAAAAAGTGCTTCCTTTTCCGGGAATGGAAGAAACCTTGATATAGCCGCCCTCGCAAGAAATGATTTGCCGTGCTAAATACAAGCCGATTCCAACGCCCTCCTGTTCCCCCGCATTCTTTGAACGATAAAACCGGGTAAAGATTTTGGCTCGTTCACTTTCCGGGATGCCAGGGCCGGTATCCGATATATCGATTCTCGCAAACATTTCATAGCTTACAGCAGAAATCGTGATCACGCCTTGCTCTGTATACTTGATGGCATTGTCTACCACATTCGCCAGTGCTTCTGCTGTCCATTTCATATCAAATATCGCAGTAGTATCTGTATCATGCAGTTGCAAAGACAGTCCTTTTCTGGCAGCTTTGGCAGCATATTGTTCCGCAATTCCCCCAAGTAGTGGCTGTAATGCCGTGGGCTGCGGTGACAGAGAAAGAATCCCATTCTCCAATCGGGACAGCTTTACAAGCGAATCAATCAAAAATCGTAATTTTTCCGTCTGATTATATAGAGCATCCACATTTGCCTTTGCCGATGGGGGAAGATCTTCTTCCATCAAAAGTTCACTGTATAACAGCAGGTTTGCAATCGGCGTTTTTGTCTGATGGGAAATATCCGCAATCAGGGATTTGATTCTATCCTTTTCCTGGGCCACATTCCGTGAAGAAGTTTCTGCCGCGGAAAGGTAATGCGCAAACTTCGTTTCCAATGCAGAAAGTTTGCTTTCATCAAAACCGCTTTCAGAAAAGGAGCCGGCCATGGCGGCATCCAACATTTTCTCGATTGCTTCCATGGTTTTTCTGACTTTTCTGCGATTCCAAAATACAGTAGCCGCCGCTGCCAGAAAACACAGCAGCATGACAGCAATTCCCATCTCATTCATCGTTCTTTACCCAGCTATACCCGATTCCATAAACCGTCTTGATATATTCCTGTGCGCCAAGTTTGTCTCTCAAACGCTTGATCGTAACTGACAAAGCGTTTTCATCCACATATTCTGCACCGTCTGTCCAAATCCGGTCTACAAGGTCTCCACGGGTCATGGTCCGGCCTCGGTTTTCCACAAGCAAGCGCAGTAATTTTTGCTCTGTTTTGCTCAGTTCCACCTTGGCTGCCCCTACATAAAAGGTCATGGTTCCAAAGTCAAAGGAAAAATGGTCGATCTGAATCGGTGTGTTTTTATGGATGGTCATTTTCTTTCGCAGTTGGGTATTGACCCTTGCCCGCAAAACCGAAAGAGAAAAGGGCTTGGTAATGTAGTCGTCAGCCCCTCGTTCCAATCCGTCTACGATGTCCAGATCGGTGTCATTGGCAGTCAGCAGAATAACGGGAATACCGGGTGTGTTTTCCTTGACCTCCCGGAGCAGTTCAAGCCCACTGCCATCCGGCAGATTGATATCCAACAAAATCAAGGATACTCCGCCGAAAAGCAGCTGCTCTTTCGCCGTTTTCAGGTCCTGGCAGGAAATGATCTGCCGATTCTCTGCTTTGAGTGCTTTGCATAAGCCCTGATTCAAACCAATATCATCTTCAACGATCAATAATTGCTCCATCTGTCTCACGCCCCGTTACGCAAAGGTCATTGTCGTTTCTCTATAGAAACTCTGAATAAATCGTATTTTCTGACGATTATACCTTATGTCGCCCCTATAATCAATGTTTTTGTGGTCGTTCTTTTTTTCAGGCCCCGGCATAGGCTTGTTTTAAAAGGGGGGCGGGAACATGGTTTTGGGGTGGATTTGGACAGGTCTTATTGCCGTCAGCATTCTTTCGGCGGCAATCACCGGCAGAGGTGCGGTTCTGGCGGCAGCGGCCATGAGAGGGGCGCAGTCGGGGGTGACGGTGGCCCTTTCTATGGCTGGGGGGCTGTGTCTGTGGTCCGGGGTGGGGCGGCTGCTGGAAGCAAATGGGGTCATGGAGGCGTTGTCCCGGCTTCTGGACCCTGTTTTGGGGCGGGTCTTTCCGGACAGCCGGAAGAATCCTGATCTTCGCAAATCTCTTTGCGGCAACGTCTGTGCCAATCTCCTGGGCCTGGGCAACGCCGCCACCCCCATGGGCATCCGGGCAGCCAAAGCATTAAAGCCCCCGGATTCTCAAACCGCCGGGGACCAACTGTGCCGACTGGTGGTTTTGAACACCGCCTCCATTCAGCTGCTGCCCACCAATGTGGCCACTCTTCGGGCCGCCCTGGGCTGCCCCCGGCCCTTTGATATTCTCCCGGCGGTATGGCTGACGAGCCTTCTCTCCGCCGGGCTGGGGGTGGCCGCCGCCACGGTTCTGGGAAAGCTATGGAAGTCTTAACAGACTATCTGGTTCCCGTGATTTTGCTGCTGGCATCGGGCCTGGCCCTGAGGAAAAAGGAAAACAGCTATGCCTTGCTATTGGAGGGGGGTGCGGAGGGGCTGCGGCTTCTCAAAGACATCCTCCCCACCCTCATTATGCTGCTCACCGCCGTAGAGCTGTTCCGCTCCTCCGGGGCGGCGGAACTTTTGCAGCGGTTCTTATCACCGGTCTTTTCGTTCCTGGGCATTCCTGTGGAATGCGCTCTGCTGGTGCTGGTGCGGCCCATCAGCGGCAGTGCCGCCCTGGCGGTTGCCACAGACCTGATGGGCGTTTACGGCGTGGATTCCCAAATTGGCCGGACGGCGGCAATCATGCTGGGCTCCACGGAGACCACTTTTTATACCATCAGCGTCTATTTTGGAGCCGCAGGAATCCACCGCAGCCGCTACACCCTCCCCGCCGCCCTGTTTGCAGACCTGGTAGGGTTTACCGCCGCCGCCTGGACCGCAAGATTCATGAACTAAAACGGCATACGCCTCCCTGCCAGGGGCGTATGCCGTTTTGCTTATTCCGTTTTCTTGGCTCCGGCATTCCGGGGGCGTCTTCTTCTCCGGCGGCGGGGGCGATCCTCCGGTTCGGCCTTTTCGGCTCTTCTGGCGTAGGCTTCCGCTGCCTCGGAGGTGGCTTCATAGGTCAGGCGGCTGACCCGGATGAGTCCGTCGGGCTGGTCGCTGAGGCGAATGCGGATGAGAAACTTTCCATGCTCCGGGCAGGTGGCCAGATCCATATACCGGTGACCGGGCTGGGCAAACCACCGGGAACCCAGCATCTGCCGGTCACAGATGGGGCAACGGTTTTCTTTTCCGGACATGGCGGCCAGGGCGGCGGTTTTGTCCGGCAGGTCTCTGAATACCTCCCGCTGGATGCAGCCCGGCAGTTCCGCGCCGTGGAAGCCGTTTTCGTGACTGCGCAGGGCCGCGTCATATTCTTCCGCCCCCCGGGTAAGGTCCAGCCGGGCGCAGATGAGGGCCGTATGGTAGGCATCCCCCAGGGCATCGTGGGCGGGACGGCTGGCAGGGATTTCAAACATCTCCATGGCGGTTTTCAGGGCTTTCTGGGCGGTGGAGCCGTCCGTCTGGGCATTAAAAATCATCTGGGCGTTGTACCACCGGTTGGTCCAGCGTTCCTCCAGGCCGTACAGCCGCAGATTCTCCTGCAAAATGCCGATGTCATCAAAACCCCAGGTCAGAAATACAATGTCCTCTCCACACCAGGCTCTGAACCGCTCCATAGCCTCCGGGAACGGGATTCCCTCCTCCCGCAGCCGGGCTTCCTTAATGCCCGTCAGCTTGCTGACCCGGCGGTTTAAGTGACGATAGACCTTGGGGCGCACCATGATTTGAAATTCATCCGCCACCTGGCCCTCCTGGGTGACCCGCACGGCGCCGATTTGGATGATTTCTCCCCGAATAGGCACCGGCAATGGTTTTTTTGAGGAAGGGGAACCGGGCCAGGGCTGATTCCATTCCATGTCTAAAACGATATAATCCATCGGAAAAACCTCTCCATGTTCCATCTTTTTTGCTATCATACCACACTCTACCACCTTCTGTAAATACATAGCGTCAAAAACTTATGAAATTATTCCGATTGCATTTCCGGGACAAATGTATTATACTGGTGGTAGAGTTTGTGGATAATCCCATTTCTCCCCGGTTTCGACCGGCACTACTTTGTTGAATTCGTTATATTTTCTTTTAGGAGGTAAGATCCCATGCCGAAAACGAAAAAGGGTCTCAAGCAGGCCCCGGCAAGCACTGCGGAGAAGCCCGTAAAAAAGAGAACGACCCAAAATACGGACACTGCCGCAGCTGCCAAAGCCCCCGGCACACCCACCCTGGCCCCTCAGGCAGCCGCCAAAGTTCCCCAGGAAGCCCCCAAGGCCACCGCGCCTGTGGTAAAGGCCCCTGAAACGCCCAAGGAGCAGCCTGTGACTGCGGCGAAGACTCCCGAGGCAACCAAGGAAAAACCCGTGACCGCTGCGAAAGCCCCCGAGGCAACCAAGGAAAAGCCTGTGACTGTGGCAAAGGCTCCTGAGACACCCAAGGAAAAGCCCCTGGCCGCTGCGAAAGCACCCAAGGAAAAGGCTGCTGCCAAGAAGCCGGAAACTCCCAAGGAGGAACCCGCTGCCCTGGAGAAAAAGCCGGAAGCACCCAAGGAGAAACCCGCTCCCGTAGAAAAGAAGCCCGACTCTCCTGCGGAAAAGCCCGCACCCAAAAAGCCCAAGGCCCCCAAGGAAAAACCCGCACCTGCCCCGAAGAAACCCGAAGCTCCTAAGGAAAAGCCCGCACCCGTAGAGAAGGAGCCGGAAGCACCCAAGGAAAAGCCCGCACCCGTAGAGAAGAAGCCGGAAGCACCCAAGGAAAAGCCCGTACCCGTAGAGGAGAAGCCGGAAGCACCCAAGGAGAAGCCTGCACCCGTAGAAGAAGCACCCGTGGTAACAGTAGAAGTACAGTCTGTTCAGGAGGAGGCACAACCTATGGCAGAACCCTATTACACCCCCCAGCCCGGTCCCAGAAGAAGCATTGCCTTTATTGGCTCCGAGTGCTATCCCTTTGTAAAAACCGGCGGCCTGGCCGACGTGATGTACGCCCTGCCCAAGGCCCTTTCCCGGATGAACTGTGACGTCAAGGTCATTATCCCCCGCTACGCCTGCATTCCCTGGGAATACCAGAGCAAAATGGTCTACCGGGGCGAATTCTACATGCCCCTGTGTACTGACGGACGGACCTTCTACGTAGGCATTATGGAATACGTGTGGGACGGCGTTGTTTACGACTTTATTGACAACCAGGATTTCTTCAGCGGTGGCAGCCCCTACACCAGCATTGTTGGGGATATTCCCAAATTCTGCTACTTCTCCAAGGCGGCCCTGGCGGCCCTCAATTACATGGACTGGATCCCCGACATCATCCACTGCCACGACTGGCAGGCGGCCCTGGTGCCGGTTTACCTGCGGACCCTGTTCCAGACCACCCCGCTGAGCCGGGCCCAGACCGTATTCACCATTCACAATCTGCGCTTCCAGGGTATTTACAACATTCCCACCATCCGCTATTGGTCCGGACTTCCCGACTATGTATTCAACAAGGATGCCCTGACCCAGAACTGGCTGGACGCCAACATGATGAAAGGCGGCCTGACCTACTGCAACATGATCACCACCGTCAGCAACACCTACGCCCGGGAAATCCAGACCCCGGCCTACGGCGAAAAGCTGGATGCCCACCTGCGCTATCACTCCGGCAAGCTCCGGGGTATTGTCAACGGCATTGACTATGACATCTGGAATCCCTGGACCGACCCCATGCTCCATACCAACTACGACATCACCAACGTCCTGCCCCGGAAGAAAGAAAACAAGCGGGCCTTGCAGGAGGAGCTGGGCCTGTGGCAGGATGACCACAAGTTTGTCATCGGCCTGATCTCCCGGCTGACCAACCAGAAGGGTCTGGATCTGGTAAACGCCATTCTGCCCCAGATCATGGACGAGCATACCCAGGTGGTGGTTCTGGGTACCGGCGACACCATGTATGAAGATGCTTTCCGGTATTATGAACACGTCTACAAGGGAAACCTCTGCTCCAACATCATGTATGACGAGGGCCGGGCCCACCGGATCTACGCCGGGTGCGATGCCCTGCTGGTACCCTCGAAATTTGAGCCTTGCGGCCTGACCCAGCTGATCGGTATGCACTACGGCACCATCCCCATTGTCCGGGAAACCGGCGGCCTCAAGGACACGGTACAGCCCCGGAACGAATTCACCAACGACGGCAACGGCTTCACCTTTGACCGGTATGATGCGGGACTGCTGCTGGATGCCATCAACCGGGCCAAGACCTTCTACTTCACCAACCGCTACTGCTGGGACGAAATGGTCCAGCGGGACATGGACAAGAACGTCTCCTGGGAAAACTCCGCATGGCAGTACCGGAATTTGTATCTGGAACTGACCTAAGGGAACTCAGAGGTACTTTCTGTCCCAATTCCATTATGCAAAAAGAAATCACCCCGGAACTTTTGTTCCGGGGTGAAAAACGTGAACGGGAAAAATTACAGCAGATCCTTTACCAAGGACAGGGCTTCCTCGTCGGCAACCAAAGTGAAATCGGGGTGCAGCTGCAGGATGGAGCCGGGGGCCTGGGGCTTGATGGGTCCAAAGAAGCAGTCCTTCACAGCCTGGGCCTTGTTCTTGCCGTTGGCAACCAGCAGTACCCGCTTGGCTTTCATAATGGAGCCAATGCCCATGGTGTAGGCGTGGGTGGGAACGTCTTCACGCTTGGCAAAGAAACGCTGGTTGGCATCGATGGTGGAGTCGGTGAGCTTGACCTTGTTGGTACCCTTTACGAAAGAATCGGCAGGCTCGTTGAAGCCGATGTGGCCGTTGGGTCCCAGGCCCAGCAGCTGCAGATCGGCACCGCCGAAAGCATCGATAACGGCATCATACCGGGCGCACTCGCCCTCGGCATCGGGGTTCATGCCGTTGGGGATGTTGCAGTTGGCCTGGTCGATGTTCACATGGTCAAAGAGGTTGGTGCGCATAAAGTAAGCATAGCTCTGGTCGTGATCCTTGGTCAGGCCCACGTACTCATCCAGGTTTACGGTATGAACCTTGGAGAAATCCAGGTCGCCGGACTCATACTTGGCGATCAGCTCCTTGTAGGTACCCACAGGGCTGGAACCGGTGGCCAGGCCCAGAACACAGTCGGGCTTCAGATAAATCTGGGCGGCGATGATGTTGGCGGCCTTGCGGCTGACATCTGCGTAATCCTTGGCGATAATCAATCTCATAAAAATAATTCCCTTTCTTTTATTATTTTTGAAAATGGAATGGGAAAACCCTAGGGAAGCTCTGATTAAATCGGCAAGAGCTGCCGGCAAAAGATTCGCCGCTCAGCCGCAGACGATTTATTCCGAGTTTCCTTAATAAGGATTATAACACCGATTTCCGAATCTGTATAGCCCGTTCTTGTCTTTTTATTTACCATTTTCACTACGGCTAAATCTGGCCTTATTTTTTAATAGAATTCTGATACTGTTTTTGTTGCCAGATACTGGTATAATGACAGTATCAATTCCGGGAAAGAAGGAAGAACTATGAATCGATCTATGAACACCAGAAAAATGGTATTTGCCGCTTTAATGGCCGCTCTGACGGCAGTCAGCTCCGGTATGCGTGTACAGTTGCCTTTGGCCATCGGCAGCACCACCTCGTTCCACCTGGGCAATATCTTCTGCGCCCTGTCCGGTCTGCTGCTGGGTCCCTGGCTGGGCGGACTGGCAGCGGGTCTGGGCTCTGCCATTTATGACATGACCAACCCCATCTTTATTTCCGAAGCCTGGCTGACGTTCCTGATGAAGGGCATTTACGGTCTGCTGCCCGGCCTGGTGATTCACTACAGCAAGAAGGACTGGGGCTACGCCAAGGCTTTGGTCGGCACTTCCGCCGGTGCCGTTGCCTATGCCCTGCTGTACCTCTTTAAGAGCTACTACAAGGGCGTATTTATCAAAGGCTGGGCACCCGGGGCGGCCTTGGTAGACGTTGTGGGAAAACTTCCCGCCACGGTGTTCAACGCCGCTGTCGCCATGATTTTTGCCCCCATTCTGGCCATTGCCATCCGCAAGGCTCTGGAGCGGAACCATCTGACCCTGGAAAACACCGTTCCCGAAAATCATTAAAAACCGCTTCTTCCCACACTCCTCCCCCGGCCTGTTTATGCGGGCCGGGAATTTTTTTGCTATTTTACGAAAACAGGGGCAAACTCTCCAAGGAGGGATGGAACATGACCCAAAAACAATACGCTACTCTTGTAAAGGAAATCAGCCCCAAATCCCCCATTGGGAAAGACTGCCTGTACGCCTTTGTCATCGGAGGCCTGATCTGCACCCTGGGCCAGGGGCTTTGCGCTCTTTACGGCAGCTTCGGCCTATCCCGGCAGGACGGTGCCACCGCCGCTTCCATGACCTTGGTTGCCCTGTCCGCCTTGCTCACGGGCCTGAGCCTTTACGACGACCTGGCCAAAGCCGCGGGAGCCGGAACACTGGTCCCCATCACCGGCTTTGCCAACGCCATCGCCGCCCCGGCAGTAGAATTCAAAACCGAGGGCCTGGTTCTGGGGGTGGGTGCCAAACTCTTTACCATTGCCGGCCCTGTCATTGTCTATGGCCTCAGTGCTTCGGTGGTCTACGGGTTTATTTACTGGCTCACAATGTTCGTATAGCGCAATATAGTATTATCATACGCAAAACGCACCTATTCAACTGGAAATAGGTGCGTTTCAGCATAGGCCTTGATCATTGTGTAACACTATATATTATCTCGCTCTCAATCAGAGTTCGCATTGCTTTATCCGGGAACACCGGCGCATAGGTTGAAATGTCCTTTCTGGTAATCTTTCGGTCTGAAATGAATCTTGCGATGATTGCTTTCTTTTCGTCATTGAGCAAATCTGAGGTCAAGTCATTCATCAGTTCCAGAAAGCTCAGGACATCCGCATTCGCTGCTGTAATTCTCGTTCTGGCTCTCCGAAGCCGTACTTTCTGCTTTCCAACATACACATCCCGGCTGCGAGTCGTTTCATTATTGGTGTACACCTCAATAACATTGGGCATCTGCGTTGTCAGCCGGAGCTGGTTCTGAAAGGTGATACCAGAGTAGTATCCAACAGTTTCTCCTCCCTGGGAGATGTACTTTCGTTCAATAACCTTTCTGGGATTCAGCAGACTCTTGCCGAAAGGTGTCTGGGTAGGGATATAATAAACGCCCTTTTCGTAGCGAACAAGCTTCCCCTCTTCACAAAGCTGATTGAGCTGCTTATAAATCCATGGCCGGGAATAGCCTCCAAAGGAAAGCTCTGAAGACAAAATAGGTTCATTGACTCCATACTGCTGCAAAAGGGATTCAAACAGGGTCATCTTTCACATCTCCTTTCCATATAGTATATTCTCTTTCAAAGAAATTATAACATTTTCTACTTATTTAGTCAACTATTTGATATTTATCTGAGTATCTTTCTTCCAGCACTCCTATGACACAAAAAACGATACCCAGCAGTTTCAAACTGGGTATCGTTTTTTATTGGAATGTTTACCGGGTCTCTTTTTTGAGGGCCCTGATGTTCTGGGAGAAAGCTTTCCAGGAATCCTTGGCTACGTTGCCAACCTCGGTCAGTCGCTTTTGCAGTTCTTCCCGATTGGGTACGTTTTTCTGCCGGGGCTGTACCGTCAGGCTTTGCTCCGCTGCCTGGCAGCGTTGCTCGGCTTCCAGTGCTTCCGCCCGAGCCATTGCCGCAAGCTCCTGACGTAAATCTTCCGCTTCCTGGGTCTTTTCTTCCAAGGCGGCCTTTGCTTCTGCCAGTTCCCGCTGGGTGGATTCCAGGCTCACGGCCAGGAAGCGAATATTTTCGGTCTGACCGTCCTTTTCCCGGGTCAGCTCCTCAACCTTTTTTTCCAGGTTTTCCAGCTCCAGGTCCCGGCGGCGCAGCATCCCCTCCATCCGTTCCAGGAAAGAATCGACCTCCGCCACATTATACCCCCGCAAGCCCCGGGAAAACTCTACTTCCCGGACAATATCCGCATCCATTGCCATTCCTCCGCCTTTTTTTCTTTTAGTTGGGGACGTTCACGCGGTTGGCCATATCCAGCACCACGTTGCAGTCAAAGTAGTTGGTAAAGAGATTGCTGCGCCAGGCCATGGCATTGCCGGTGACCATCAGACGGCTCTGGTGTACATAGGTAATGTTGACATCCGTCTTGATTTCCTGGGTGGTGGCACCTACAAAGTAGCGATACCCGGCATCATAGAGCACGGAGAACTTGTTGCTGGAGTAATCGTCAATATCCGTGCCCCGGGCAAAGACGATGGTATCCACTTCCCCGATGATGGGAACCACCTGGCTGGTAAAGCTCTGAATGTCCGTGCGGATCTCATTGACACTCAATTGCTTGTAATCCTTGTTGGCATAGCTGTAGCAAGCCAGGGTATAGCCCTTTGCCCGCAGCGCATCCGCAACGGCCTTGGCCTCGGTGATCTGGGCCTGGCGCTGCTCCTCGCCCTTGCTGGAATAGGAGCTGTCGGTCCGGTAGCCGAAGACACCCTGAGAGCCGGTAACGGCCAGGGTCGCCCGGGAACCTTGATAGGAGAAATCCGGATGGGCCTTGATAAAGTTTTCCAGAATGGGAACCAGGTCATAATCGCCTACCAGGGACTGGTTGCTCATGTCCACATAGGCGGCCTTGATGTCGCCGTTGCCGTCCAGCACCAGCTTATTGGCAAAGCCCGCACCCATGGCATCGGGTTCACCGTCTTTGTTGCCGTCTACCATGTATTCAAAGTAGTTGACCATGGTCTCGGTGATCATCACCGGCTTCTTGCCCTCGGGCAGATAAATGGGGTTGTAGGCAAAGTTCATGCTGCCGGTCAAATCCTGGTTGCTGGCCACAAAATGCTTGAAGTCCACCAGCACGTAGCCGTTGTTATACAGCTGGTCCAGAATTTTGGAGAATTCCTCGGTGGAAACAAAGTTCCGGTTGTACTGGCCGCCGTTTTCCTTATCGGCATAGGCCCGGACCGGGTCTTGCATCAGCACATGGAAAGACAGGTTGGGAATGGCGTTGACATCTTTCCACTCCACCAGCTTGGCCTTTTCATTCAGGTAGGCGGCTTTCTTGGCGTTCAGCTCCGTCTTGAGTTCTTCGTTGCTGCCGGTATAGCTGTCCAGCACCTCAATGGCACCGGCATAGTCATACTCTGTCGCCTTTAGTTCCGCCTCGGACAGCAACGTCTGGAAGGCCTGGGCTGCCTGGTCCGCTTCCTGGCTGGCGGCAATGGACTCCTGCAGGGCCTTTTCATCCTTGATTTTCTTGTTCTTAAAAGCATTGGTCAGCGCACCGGACACAAAGGAAATCACCAACAGCACCGCCACACCGGCAATGACCACCGGCAAATAGGCTTCCTTGAAAATCTGCATCTTGGTGGGGCGCTTCCTTCTTCTGCGGCGGCCATCCTCACCAATGGGGTCCGGCTCCGGATTTTTCCGGCGGTTGATGGGCTCCATATACCAGCTCAGGAACTTGGAGAACAGACTGGGCTTCTTGGGCTTTTGGGGTTTCTCCAGCTTTTGCTTCTTGGCGGGCATTTTGATTTTCGGCAGCTTGAAACGCCTCCGGTCCTCCCGGGTGCTGGGCTCGTCTACAGGCCCGGTGCCGTAGTCTCCCTCGTAGGGAGGCTCCTCCTGGGGATAGTCCTCCTGAGGGTACTCTTCCTGCCCCTGCTCCGGCTCCCGGCGTTCCCGTCTGGGGAAATACAGGTCCTCTCCCAAATCGTCGCCCTCGGTGTAGTCCCCGTCATCCTGGGGGGCATTTTCATCCTGGGCGTAGGGGTCAAACCCGTCCTCCTGGGCAAACTCCTGCTGGTCTAAATCGTAATTTTCATAATCCTCCGGAGTCAGTTCCTGGTCGTCCAGCTCAAAATCCTGAAAATTCTCCGGGTCTTCTCCGGCTTTGGGCTTTTCAGTCCCATCCAGATCGTCATCATCAAACTGAGACAGATCAAATTCACCGGGGTCGTCACTATTCAAAAACTCTTCGGGGTCAAACCCCATGTCTTTTTCAAAATCGAAATCCATATCGAAATCATTCTTATCCATGGCAAATCCCTACCTTATGGTATAATCGATTATATTCTATCATCCCGGGTGAAAAAAAGCAAGATGAATTGACATAAAACTAGATTAAGATTGCATGAATCTTTTTGAGCTTTCCCGAAACTTTCTTGCTTTTGGCGCTGTTTTATGGTATCATGTCCGGGAAAATCAGAAAACACGCCGGAGGGTTCCCTATGGAAAAAATAACCAGCTTTACCATTGACCATCTGCGCCTACAGCCCGGCCTTTATGTGTCCCGGAAGGATACCGCCGGAGGCCAGACCATTACCACCTTTGACCTGCGCCTGACAAGCCCCAATGAAGAACCGGTCATGAATACCGCCGAAGTCCACACCATGGAGCATCTGGCCGCCACCTATCTGCGAAATGAGCCGGAGTGGAAAGACAAAGTCCTCTATTTTGGCCCCATGGGCTGCCGCACCGGATTTTATCTGCTGCTTGTAGGCGACTACAGCTCCCGGCAGGTGCTGCCCCTGGTGACCGACTGCTTCCGCTTCATCCGGGACTACCAAGGGCAAGTCCCCGGTGCCAGCCCCAAAGACTGCGGCAACTATCTGGATATGAACCTGCCCATGGCAAACTACTGGGGCAAGAAATATACCCAGCTTTTGGAAAATATCACAGAAGACCGGCTTGTTTACCCAGAGTAAGGAGAATAGGATGACAAAACTTGGAATTATCGGGGCCATGAGCCAGGAAGTGGAAACATTGGTGGCCGCCATGGAAAACTGCAAGGAGGAAACAGTTGCCGGAAGCCGCTTCTTTGAGGGCACTCTGGAAGGGCTGCCCGCCGTTGTAGTCCAGTGCGGCATCGGCAAAGTCAACGCCGCCCTGTGCGCCCAGATCCTTTGCTCCAATTATCAGGTGACCCACCTGGTAAACACCGGCATTGCCGGTTCCCTCTCCCCGGAGCTGGACATTGCGGACCTGGTCATCAGCCAGGATGCCATGTACCACGATTTTGACTGTGTACACTTTGGCTATGCCTACGGCCAGGTGCCCGGAATGGACACCCTGACCTTCCCCGCAGACGAAACGCTGATGGCCTGGGCCTTTGCCGCCGCCGAGGCCGTGAACCCGGGTCACGCCAAAATCGGCCGGGTGGCCAGCGGCGACCAGTTCATTGCCAGCAAGGAGCGGAAGGACTTTATTATCCAAAATACCCAGGCCCTCTGCACGGAAATGGAGGGTGCAGCCATTGCCCAGACCGCTTACCGCAACGGCGTTCCCTTTGTTATCCTCCGGGCCATTTCCGACAAGGCGGACAACAGCGCCCAGATGGACTATCCCACCTTTGAAAACATGGCCGCCCACCACTGCGCCCAGGTGACCCGGGCCATGGCAAAAACCCTGTTTGAAAGCGAGAACCAGGCATAACAGCCGCCTATACATCCACAAAAAGCCCCGACTTCCACCAGTCGGGGCTTTTCCTGTGAGCACGTAAAAAGAGAGGCCTTTTTCGTAACGGCCTCTCTTTCAGCTTCTTCTTAACCCTCAAAATCGCCCTCGTCGGCAATGGGCTCATTGGATTCCGGCTCCTCTACAGCAGGAGTTTCCTCGGCAACAGGCTCCTCTACGGGTGCTTCTTCGGCAGCGGGGGCTTCCTCGGAAACCGGGGCCTCCTCAGCGGCGGGCGCTTCTTCCTCCATGCCCTCATCCCAAGGGCAGCAGCCGATCACACGCTTGGCCCAGGCAACCACCTTATCACCGTAGGCAGCCAGCAGATAAACCACACCGGCAATGGCAGCCAGCACAGCCAGAACTTTAACGACAACATTCAAGGTTTTCATAGGAATTTCCTCCATTTCATATGTTGCAACATGGAAATACACAGAACCCACCACATCTACAAAACCAGGGCACCGAGTTCTTGCTTTCTATAGTATAGCCAACTCCCGGGCAAAATGCAAGAGAGATTTGGGAAAAAAGCGCAAATTGCCCCTTTTGTACCAAACTAATCCTAAAAATCCAATTTTTACCCTTTTCCCAGGAGCCAACGCAGCTTTTTCCGGTTCAGAATCCAACTGCACCCGGTGAGCACCAGCAAAATCACCGCCAGCTCCAATAGCTTTTCGCCCCACATGGCTACAGAAGACGTAAACCCCGCCACCGGGATGCCCCACCGGGGGAACCAGACGGAAATAGCCGTCATCACCGGGTTCTGGTGCCAGGCAAAGTAAATCAGGCTGTTTTGCCCCAGGTAGATGGCAGGCTTCCAGCACATCCAGCAAGCGGCAATGATCACCGCGCCAATGCCTCCAAAGGCAGACAGATAACTGAGCGGTGCAATGCCGTATTGGCTGCTGAACAGATCCAGCACCGGTGCCTTCCCCAGAATTCCCGGCATCCCTGCCGCCAGATTCACAAGTCCAAAGGCGAAAAAGACCAGGATACCCCAGGGGCTTCGGGCATGCCCTAAAATCCAGCTGCCCTTGTCCCGCAACAAATACCCGCCCAGGAAAAAGGGCAGGGCCGAAAAGCACAAATCCAAATCCCAGGGCAGGGCCGGGCCACCCAACATACCGTAAGCAACCCCCACGGCCCCCAGGGCCACACCGATGCCCGCCAGGGCACCGGGATTTTTCACGTACCGCACCAAAAAGTAGGCCCCCAGTTCCAGAAAAAACAGGCAGGCCAGAAACCACAGTGTCCACATCCGCCGCTGCAGCAGCACCTGGGCCGTAAGGGTCAGGACTCTGGGCCAGATGGGGTTTCCACGAACCGTGGTCAGATACCCCTCGGATAGAATCATAGGAATGGCCAGGGTCACATAGGGCAGCAGCAGCCCCCGGCACTTCCCTTTCAAAAACACTGGAAAAGGCTTGTCTGCCCGGAACAGGAACCCGGACAAAAAGAAAAACAGGGGTACATGAAAGGTAAACAGCCAATTTGCCACCGGATGACCGGAAATGATATGAGAAAATAAAATTGCTAAAATTCCAAAGCCTCTGGCCGCATCCACCCAGGCCACCCGCTCTTTGGATGCCATGGCATCCCCTCCTTGCACCGTTTTTCTGTCATTATACGAAAAGCAGGTCTTCCCGTCAAGTGCGCAAAGAAGCCGCTGCTTCCGTCAATTCTGCTCTTTGTAGGCACGGCCCCAGGCTTCCATGGCATCCATAATGGGGCGCATGGATTCTCCCAGTTCAGACAGTGCATACTCCACCCTGGGCGGGACCTCCGGATAGACGGTGCGGGTGATGATGCCGTCACTCTCCATGGAACGAAGACTGTCGGTCAATACCTTTTGGCTGATGCCCTCCAAATCCTTTTTCAGTTCGTTGAACCGCCAGGGGCGCACCAGCAAATTGCGCATGATCAGCAGTTTCCATTTGCTGCCGATCATCTGGACGGTGGTGGCTACCGGGCAGACAGGGAGTTCTTCTTTTGTCAGCATATGCAACACCTCTTTTGAAATCTTACATTCCTATTATAGTGCAGCACTCTCAAAAACGCAAGAGCCAATATTCTTCCCCCAATAGTTACCAAAAGGTGACTGAGTAATAAAATAGTGCGTACTTGTGCCTCGAAAAATTCCGAGTAGAATAGGAATCACAGAGGGGCGATACACCCGCTGAATACTATTTGGAGGTAATATAATATGGCACTTTCTAATCTCTTTGGCTGGCACAAGAAAACGGAGGCTTCCGCTCCCGCAGCAGCTTGCGGCACCGCTTGCGGTGCCGGTGACAAGCCCACCGAAAAGCCCGCCGCCTGTGGCACTGCTTGCGGTGCCGGTGACAAGCCCGCTGAAAAGCCCGCCGCCTGTGGCACTGCCTGCGGTGCCGGTGACAAGCCCGCTGAAAAGCCCGCTGCCTGTGGCACTGCTTGCGGTGCCGGTGACAAGCAATAAAGTCCAAGGGATACACCCCAAGAAAACTTGGGGCGTATCTCCAAGAGGGCAACCGCCCCTGCACTTTTGGAGATATGTCCCATCACAACAAGGAGGCTCATTATGAAACAGTATTTTTCTTTCCAATGGCACATCACCGATGAATGTGACCAGCGGTGCAAGCACTGCTACATCTTCTCTGAAAACTGCAACAAAAAGCTGGATGCCATGTCCTGGCAGCAAATGCGGGACACGTTCTACAACTGCCTGGACTTCTGCCAGGTCTATGACCGTCTGCCCTATTTTTACATCACCGGTGGCGACCCCATTCTCCACCCGGACTTCTGGCGTCTGTGTGGGCTTCTGAAACAGCACAGCATTCCTTTTACCATTCTGGGAAATCCTTTCCACCTGACCGATGAAGTTTGCCGGAAGCTCAAAGAATACGGCTGCGAAAAATACCAGCTTTCCATTGACGGATTGCGTGAAACCCACGACTGGTTTCGCAAGCCCGGCAGTTTTGACTGCACTTTGGAGAAAATCGGCTGCATCAATCGGGCGGGCATCCGCTCTGTGGTGATGACCACCGTTTCCGGCACGAACATTGACCAGGTACCCGGAATCATCGATGCGGTGGTAAAAGCCCATGCCAATGTCTTTGCCTTCGCCCGCTATTGCCCCACCAGCGAGGAAAAGGATGTGGGCATTGAGCCGCTGCGTTACCGCAAGCTGCTCTCTGACTGTGATAAGAAATTCAAGGAATACGAGGCCGCCGGTTGTGAGACTTACTTCAACAAGAAAGACCATCTGTGGACACTGTATGAGTACGAAACCGGTGCTTTCAAAATCCCCGAGACCGTAGAGGAGGGCATGATCTACGGCGGCTGCAACTGCGGCAACTGCCACCTGACCATCCTCCCCACGGGAGATGTTTACGCCTGTCGCCGGGTGCAGAACAGCAAAGTAGCCAATGTGTTCACTGACCGGCTGGCGGATGTCTGGGTGTGCCAGATGGAGCAGTACCGGGATTACAAGAAATTTGAAAAGTGCAGCAAATGTGCGCTTTTGGCATTCTGCCGGGGCTGTCCCGCCGTGGCCAGCGGCAAGGACGGAAACTTTTACGCCGCCGACCCCCAGTGCTGGAAAGAAGTCAGCGAACATGCCTGATGTATACAAATGACATTCTTGTGGGAGGGAACTTTATGAACGCACAAATCTGTTTGGAAAAATTGAAGCTCTGCGGGGTGCTGTCTTTTGCCACCGTAGATAAAAACGGCGCACCGCAGATCCGCTGCATCAGCGCCATTCATTATGAACCGGATTCTCTGTATTTCTTCACGGCACGGGGCAAGGCATTTTGTGACGAGCTGCTGACCGATGGGCGGGTGCAGATTCTGGCTTATACCCGGTTCAAGGAAATGATCCGTCTGTCCGGCAAGGCCGTTGCCGCTGCGGAGCAGGGAGAAAAAATCAACAGGATATTTACAGAACAGCCCTATCTTGCCAATGTATATCCCGGAGATACACGAAAGATCGGCATCATCTTTGAATTGAAGAACTTCACTGTCGAATATTTCAATTTGGGCGTGAACCCCATCTTCCGAGAAACCTATACTGTCGGTCTGTGTCCGGTGGAGGAGAAGGGCTACCGTATCACCGATGCCTGCATCGGCTGCGGCACCTGCCTGAACCACTGCCCCCAGAAGTGCATTGTTCCCGGCGAACAATACACCATTCAGCCGGAGCATTGTCTCCATTGCGGGGCGTGCTATGAATATTGCCCTGTAAAGGCGGTGGAAAAACTATGAATCAAGCACAGCGGCGGCTGTTTCTGCTTCAGTCCCTTTTAAAAGAACAGCCGAGATCTGTAGATTTGGATATCCCCACGGACACAGACAGCCAACGGCAGCTTTTACGGGGCTTGATGAATATCCGGAATCCACAGCCCATTGATGAAGATTTTCTGACCGTCCAGGATGACTATCTGCAAGAGGAACTGGCGGCCAAAGGCATTACAGACATCGAAAATTTACCACCTGTTGCACCAGGGCTGTACCTCTGGCAGGGAGATATTACAACCCTTAAGTGCGATGCCATTGTGAATGCCGCCAACGCGGGACTCACCGGCTGCTATATTCCAAGCCACCGCTGCATTGATAACGCCATTCACACCTTTGCGGGCATCGAACTGCGCCTTGCCTGTGGGGAACTGATGGAACAGCAGGGCTACCCCGAACCCACCGGACAGGCAAAAATCACCCCGGCGTTCAATCTTCCCTGCAAGTATGTACTGCACACCGTTGGCCCCATCGTCAAGGGACAGGTGACAAAACAGGATGAAGCACTTCTCGCCTCCTGCTACCGCTCCTGCCTGGAACTGGCGGCGGAAATCGGCTTGGAAAGTGTGGCGTTCTGCTGTATTTCCACGGGAGAATTTCATTTTCCCAACGAACAGGCGGCGCAAATCGCCGTAGAAACCGTAAAACAGTTTATGAATACTAAAACCAGTGTAAAGAAAGTGATCTTTAATGTTTTCAAGGATTTTGACAAAGCCATCTACGAAAAACTGCTCGGAACAGCTTGAACGGCTGCAAACAGCTTTGCAGGACTGTGACTCTGTTGTAATCGGTGCCGGAGCCGGTCTTTCAACCTCTGCCGGATTCGTTTACACCGGAGAGCGGTTCCAGAAATACTTTTCGGATTTTGAGAAAAAATACGGTTTTCAGGATATGTATTCCGGTGGGTTCTACCCCTTTGCAACGCCGGAGGAGCATTGGGCCTATTGGAGCCGTTATATTTTCATCAACCGGTACATGGATGCCCCCAAGCCGGTCTATGAAACCCTTTTGAAGCTGGTGGCCGAAAAAGACTATTTCGTGATCACCACCAATGTGGACCACTGCTTTCAAAAGGCGGGTTTTGATAAAAAGCGGCTGTTCTATACCCAGGGGGATTACGGCCTGTTCCAGTGCAGCACCCCCTGCTGTCAGGAAACCTTCGAAAATGAAAAAACCATTCTCGAAATGGTAAGACGGCAGGAACACATGAGCATTCCCACAGAGCTTCTGCCTGTCTGCCCCCACTGCGGCAAACCCTTGACCATGAATCTCCGCTCCGATGATCGGTTTGTAGAGGACGAGGGCTGGCACCAGGCAGCACAGCGGTATGAACAGTTTCTCCGGAGCCGGAGTTGCGAAAAAATCCTCTTTTTGGAGTTGGGCGTTGGTTATAACACCCCGGGGATCATCAAGTATCCCTTCTGGCAAATGACCGCACGAAATCCGGAAGCCACCTACGCCTGTATCAACCTTGGGAAAACCTTCTGCCCAAGGGAAATACAAGCGCGTTCCATCTGCATTGATGGGGACATCGGCAAGACCCTTGCAGCACTATAAAAAGAAGCCGCTGGGAGGAAACAGCGGCTTCTAAGGGAAATATTCAATAAATTTAGGCGGTCTTTACGGAGGCCGCTTTTTTCTGGTCCAGCATGCTCAGGGCCACTACTGCACCGGAGAGCACCAGGCCGATCACGTCGGTCATGGTGCCGGGGTAGATCATCATCAGGCCGCCCACCAGTGCCAGCCCTCTGCGGAACCAGCTGAGTCTTCCAAAGAGGTAACCCTCCATAGCGGCGGATACCGAGGCGATGCCCACAAGAGAGGTAACGGTAATGAGAATGACCTCCGGGACGGTGGTATCGATCAGCAGCATTGAGGGGCTGAGGGCAAAGGCATAGGGTACGATGAACGCGCCAATGGCCAGTTTTGTGGACTCCAATGCGGTTTTCATGGGGTTTGCCTGGGCAATGGCGGAACCGGCATAGGCGGCCAGGGCCACCGGCGGGGTCAGGTCTGCCACGATGCCAAAGTAGAAGACAAAGAAGTGGGCCGCCACCATGGGAACACCCATCCGCACCAGAATCGGGGCGCAGGTAGCTGCCATGATGCAGTAGGTGGCTGTGGTGGGGACACCCATGCCCAGAACGATGCAGCAAATCATGGTCAGGAACAGGGCGATCAGCACATTGTCGCCCGCCAGAACCACAATGGCGTTGATAATCACATTGGCCAGGCCCGTCATGGTGATGGTACCTGCAATAATGCCCGCAATGCCGCAGGCCGCCGCCACAGTGATGGAACCCTGGCCACCGGCTGCCAAGGCTTCCAGCAGCCGCATGGGGGTGATACGGGTCTCGGCGCTAAAGAGGGTGACTACGATACAGGCAACAATAGACAGAGCCGCAGCGTACTGAATGCTCTTCTGGCTGGTGCTGACCAGGTAAATCAGCAGTACCAGAGGCAGCAGCAGATAGCTCTTTTTCAGCAGGGGAACGATTTTGGGAAGCGACTCCTTGGGAAGACCCCGCAACCCCATTTTCTTGGCTTCCAGATGGACGGAGATAAAAATACCGGTAAAATACAGCAGTGCCGGAAGCACGGCTTTCAGGGCGATCTGGCCGTAGGGAATCTGCACATAGTCTGCCATCAGGAAAGCGGCTGCACCCATAATGGGGGGCATGATCTGGCCGCCGGTGGAGGCGGCGGCTTCGGCCGCCCCGGCAAACTCCGGCTTATAGCCCGCTTCTTTCATCAGCGGAATGGTCACGGCACCGGAACCCACCGTATTGGCTACGGAAGAACCGGAGACCACGCCCTCCAGGGCACTGGCCACCACCGCCACCTTGGCAGGGCCGCCGGAAAACCGGCCTACCAGGGCGTTGGCCGCCTGGATAAAGTAATCCGCAATACCGGTTCGCTCCAAAAAGGCACCGAAGACGATGAACACCACGATAAACTTGGAGCATACATTGATGGGCGTTGCCAGAATGCCCTCTTTTCCGTAGAACAGATACCGGATGGAGTAATTGATTTTGCCCCAAAGAGAGGGGTTGGAGAGTCCGGCAGTCAGGGCATAGACCAGGAAGCAACCAGCCACCACCAGGATGGGCAGGCCCACGCTTCTGCGGCAAACCTCTGCCAGGGCCACAATGCCCACAATGCCAATGACGATCTGATAGTCCGCAAAAATGCTGCCCTGCTGGATGATGGTCTTGGCGTTAAAGGCATAGTACAAAAACGCCGCAGTACCCAGGGTCATCAGCACCAGGTCATACCAGGGGATGTAGTTCACTCTCTGGCGACCCTTTTTCGCCGGGAACACCAGGTAGCCCAGCAGCACGATCCAGGCCACAAAGGTGGTCAGCCGCAGTTCCTCCAGCCAACTGGCAAAGAGGGTCACGCACAGGCAAAATATGGAAAACGTGGCCAGAATCAGATTCACGGCGATTCTGGGCTTTCCCTCCCAGATGCGGACGTTGGATTCCCGGTCATACTTCTTCATAACCTCATCCAGGCCCATGGGCTTCTGGGCTTTTTTATCAAACAAACTCATAGAAGATTCCCTCCTTCTGGATCATCGGAAGCGCTGAAGAAAAGGCCCTCTGCTGCCGTTTCTTCGGCGTTCCCTTATTCCGGCGAGGCGGGGGTACCGCCTCGCCGGATCAAATTACTGTGCATCAACGGTAATGCCCTTTTCGGCAAAATACTTGGCTGCGCCCTTGTGGAAGGGGGCGGTCATGCCGGAGGTGGCATTGTCCAGGCTCAGCTCTGCGCCCTTGCCGTTTTCCTTGGCAATGTCGGCGGCGTTGTCAAAGATGGCCTTGGTCAGGTTGTAAACGCTGTCCTCGGAAGCATCCTTGGAGACAATGAGGGTGGCCTTGACGGTAACGGTGGATACGTCGCTTGTCTGGCCGGGGTAAGTACCGGCGGGGATGGTATAGGCGGTATAGAAGGGGCAGGAGGCCATCATTGTCTCGGCCACCGTGCCGTCAATGGGGACTAAGTATGCGGAGTTGGTGGTACACAGCTCTGTAATGGCGGGGGTGGGGGCACCGGCCACGATGAAAGCCGCATCGATTTTGCCGTCTTTCAGGGCATCGGCACTGTCTGCAAAGCTCTGATACTGGGCCTTGATGTCACTCTCCGTCAGACCGGCAGCGGTCAGCACGTCCATGGCGTTGAAATAAACGCCGGAGCCGGGGGCACCGATGGAAACAGCCTTGCCTTTCAGGTCAGCCACGGACTTGATGTTTGCATCCATGGTCACCAGCTGAACAGCCTCGGCATAGAGCCCGGCCACCACCCGGAAGGAATCCACCTTGCCGGTGCTTTCAAAGGAACGGGTGCCCTCCCAGGCGTAGGCCATAACATCGGACTGGACGGTGCCCAGCTGATAGTCACCGGACTGGATGCCCTGGATATTGGCCTTGGAGCCGTCAGTGGCCACCACGGTCACATCGATGCCCGCTTTATTTTTAATGTACTGGCCCAGAACGCCGCCGTAGCCGTAATAGGTGCCGGCAGAGCCGCCGGTGCCCATGGTCATTTTGGATGCGGAGGCCCCGCTGCCGCAGGCAGCCAGAGAAAGGGTCAGGGCCGTGGTCAGGGCCAAGGTAAACAGTTTCTTGAATTTCATAGAGGTTTCCTCCTTTTCATTTTTGGGCTCTCCAAAAACTTGATGGCTGCATTATACCCCATTTTTTGCATTTTTTCAAGCGTTAAATTGCATTGATTTTTGTCATGTGGACATTTGTTTTCGGACATATACCGTATATATCCTAAAATAGGATGTATATTCAGCGTTTAATCAATAGTGTTTCGTCTTTTTGCACAGATTCTACATCTGTTAGAAGTATATTTTTTACAATTCAAGCAGTCCTACGGGCTTGATTTTTGATTTACGGTCTTTTGCAAGATTAATGGCATCTGACAGAGCATTAAATTCATCGTGCATTTTTAGTCTTTCCCTTATTTCTTTCTTCTGACTTTTCTTCGCATGTTTCAGGGTTTATCCCCCTTTTAATCATTTTACACAAATTTGCGGTCATACTCTGTTCATAATTTGAAACCCCAAAGTGTCGGAATGACTTGCATTTTTCTTCTGTGGCGAGTATACTGTCATAGATAAAACGCAGGAGAGGAGGAAAGGAAATGCAAAAAGCCCTTCCCTCCCCTTTTTTGCGAATAGAAAGGAAGTTTTTTAATGGCAGCTCCTGAAACGAACAATGAAGTGGTGTATGATGCCAGCACCCTGGCCGCCCCCAAGCGTCTGCTGCTGGGTGTACAGCACCTGTTCGCCATGTTTGGCGCAACGGTACTGGTGCCCGCTCTGACCGGCCTGGACGTGGCCAACGCCCTGCTGTTTGCAGGTCTCGGCACCCTGCTGTTCCACCTGATCACCGGCCGGAAGGTTCCCGCATTCCTGGGTTCCTCCTTCGCCTTCATCGGCGGCTACAACGCCATCCGGGCCCACGGCGTGGGTGATGAGCTTCTCCCCTATGCCTGCTTCGGCGTGGCCTGCGCCGGTCTTGTGTACCTGGTCATGGCGTTCTTCTTCAAGCAGTTCGGTGCCAAGAAGGTCATGCGCTACTTTCCCCCCATCGTCACCGGCCCCATCATCATCTGCATCGGTCTGACCCTTTCCGGCTCCGCCGTGACCAACTGCTCCGCCAACTGGTGGGTGGCTCTGGTTGCAATTCTTATTGTAGTCGGCTGCAACATCTGGGGCAAGGGCATGGTAAAGATCATCCCCATTCTGCTGGGTGTGATTGGCTCCTATGTCTTCTCCATGATCGTGGATCCCGCCTCCCGGGAGAACCTGGTGAAGCTGGTCAGTGAGGCCAAGTGGATCGGTCTGCCCATTGTCTGGAACAAGACCGCCCTGTCCATCTTCGGAAACAACCTGGACACCGGGATGCTGGTCACCGCCATCGTTACCATCATGCCCATTTCCCTGGCCACCATGATGGAGCACGTGGGCGACATCTGTGCCATCTCCTCCACCGTGGGCAAGAACTTTGTGGAAGACCCCGGCCTGCACCGGACCCTGGTAGGCGACGGCCTTGCCACCACCCTGGCTTCCCTGTTCGGTGCCCCCGCCAACACCACCTATGGTGAAAACACCGGTGTGCTGGCTCTGAGCAAGGTTTACGACCCCAAGGTTATCCGTATGGCCGCTTTCTTCGCCATCATCCTGTCTTTCTGCCCCAAGTTCTCCGCACTGATCGTGGCCATGCCCGCCGCTACCATGGGCGGTGTCAGCCTGGTACTCTACGGCATGATCTCCGCCGTAGGTGTCCGGAATGTGGTTGAAAACCAGGTGGACTTCACCAAGAGCCGCAACGTTCTGATTGCCGCCATGATCATGGGTCTGGCCGTGGGTGTCAGCTATGCCGGTGCCATCCAGATCCCCGTAGGCTCCATCACCATCAACCTCTCCGGCCTGGCTGTGGCCGCCCTGGTGGGCATTGTGATGAACGCCGTCCTCCCCGGCAAGGACTACGAGTTCGGCACCAACGAGCAGGGCGATACCGCCGTGGTCAACTTCGGCAGCCGGGCCCAGAAGTAATTCAAAACCTATAAAGCCCACGAACCCCCATACCAGGCTTCGCCTCGGTATGGGGGTTCTCCTTTTTCATTTACTTTCTTTGCAGTGCGTAGTCGTTGTGGAGCCAGCTGATGCGCACGTCCGGGTCGGTGCAGATGACGGCGTTGCCGCGGCTGTACATGCACGTGCCCTCCGGGGCTTTTCCGGCGGCCATGGCGCTCAGGGCCTTGAGGGCCACGGGACCGGCAGGGCCGTCGTCGAAGACCACCAGATTCTGGCTGCCGGTTTTTAAGTGGCCGGTGGCCTCGTCAATATAGGGTCCAAGAACGGTGCCGTCCTCGTAGGTGTAGAACCGGGTTTCCCCCTCGGATACGGGGAAGCCGCAGAGAATGGCCAGGGATTTGGGGCCGGTGTAAATGCCCGTGGCGATTTTTTCCGCTCCGGTTGCCGCAGGAACCATCAGGTATACGGAAACCGGTACTTCATACAGACACCGGGAGAAGCCTTCAATGGTAAAGAACACGCCCCGGTCTGCCCCCTGGTCCAGCAGGGTCTGGGCCACCGCATCCACCACAAAGGCGTTTTTCGCCCAGCCAAAGTCCAGGAACGCCCCAAGCTCCTGTTCCCGGGCAAAATCCAGATACTCCTGGCTCACGTGGAGCTCCACCCGGTTCTCCCCCAGCAGTTCCAGGCGGATGTGGCTGTCGGAGGACAGGTAGGTCATCAATTCCTTCACGAAGGCTGCGGCCTCCGGGTTTCTGTCCGGGTCGTAGAGTGCCGCATCCTGGTCATTTTCACAGGCAAAGAGGGCGTTGTACCGGCTGTAAAGCGGGGCAAAGTACAGCGCACGGCTTCCGGTCTGCGCCCAGGACTCCAAAGCCTCATAGAGTTCCTTTCCCACAGTCACCGGGGTGTTGGGCTGGGTGCTGAGGGTATGGAGATTCACGGTGTTTTCCGTCTCCACGTTGTCCAGCTGGGCAGCGGCAGATTGCAGAGCCTCAGAATAAAGGGTCGTCACCCGGCGCTTTTCCTGGGCCACATCCTCCGCCTGGTCAAAATTGTATTCCAGAATGACCTCCTGGGCGGCAGGGGTTTTGGTGGTGACCTCGATCATCTGCCAGCCCTTTTTGGGGGTGAGCATGGTGTTCAGGGCGTAGGCAAAGGCCACCGCACCAACGGCCAGGGCCAGTGCAAAAAGAATGATCCTCTTGGTGTAGTTGCCCTCTTTCAAATCCAGACGCTGGACTTCCGGGGCATGGGGACGGCGGTCCCGCTGGTATCTTGACATAGCACGTCTTCCTTTCGTTGATTCTCCCGGGATACCGGGTCTTAAAATGCCCGACTTCCTGGGGAAGCCGGGCAAAATGCGTTCAAATCTGGGACTACAGAACAGCCAGGAGCAGAAGCAGCAGGAATATCGCAATCAGTACAGCCCGGAAAATCAGGCCCACCACAGCGCCCTTTTTCAGGGCCTTGTAATTGCGAATGTAATTGTGCTTCCGGAAGACCACACTGCCCAGCAGGCACAGCAGCGGCAGGAAGAAAGCCAGGATATTGTACCAGAAAGAGCCGGTATCCCGGGCAGGGGCCACATGGATCTCCTCACGGGAGGGGGCGGGTTCTTCCGCCTTTCTGGGAGGCTCGTTTTCGTCCCGAATGGTCACACTCTTAATGGGCACATTCTTGGCACGCAGGGCCTTGTATTCCTCGATTTCCTTTTTGTTGCCGTAGACAAAGTGGTTGTTGCCGATGTCCACCATCTCGGGGCCGTCTTCGCTGTAATCGTGAATGGAGGGGTCGTAGGTGAACAGCTCCTTGTTCTTTTCCAGCTTGGGGTCCGGAATGGGAATGGCGGAAATCAGGCTGCGGGTGTAGGGGTGCATGGGGAAGGTAAACAGTTCCTCCGCCTCGGCCACCTCCACGATGTCGCCCTTGTAGATAACGCCGATACGGTCGGAAATGAACCGCACGATGGACAGATCATGGGCGATGAACAGATAGGTGGTGCCCTGCTCTCTCTGGAACTTCTTGAGCAGGTTCAGAACCTGGGCACGGATGGAAACGTCCAGGGCGGAAATAGGCTCGTCGGCCACCACCAGTTCCGGCTCCATGATCATGGCACGGGCCAGGCCGATTCTCTGACGCTGACCGCCGGAGAATTCATGGGGGTAACGGGTCAGATGCTCCGGCAGAAGACCAACCTCGTTGATCATCTTCTCCACCTTCTGCACACGGTCCGCCTCGTTTTCATAGAGGTGGAAGTTGTACAGGCCTTCGGAGACGATGTAGTCCACGGTGGCACGTTCGTTCAGAGAGGCGGCAGGGTCCTGGAAGACCATCTGGATGTTCCGGATGACCTCCCGGTCCAGGGAGTGGGGGATCTTGCCGGAGATCCGCACACCCTTGTACAGAATCTCACCGGCAGAACAGGGGTTTACACGGATGACCGCACGGCCAATGGTCGTTTTACCGGAACCGGATTCACCCACCAGAGAAAAGGTTTCGCCCTTGTAAATATCAAAGCTGGCGTCTTTTACGGCCTTAAAGGCTTTGTCTCCCTTGCCAAAGGTGATGTCCACATTGCGGACGGAGAGCAAAACCTCCTTGCCGGTCTTTTCATCAATGGGGCCATGCTCGGGAATATGTCTGGAAGTGGCTTCCAACTTGTTTGCTTCTTTGCTCACGACGGCATGACCTCCTTTCAAATATTAAATGCTTCCACGAGTTTCTCGTGAAGGTTCTGGATGGCTTCGGGCTTCTCGATCTTCGGCGCTCTGGGGTCCAGCAGCCAGGTCTTGGCAAAGTGGGTATCGCTGACCCGGAACATGGGCGCATCCTGGAGCGTATCGATTTTCAGGCAGTAAGGGTTCCGGGGCGCAAAGGGGTCACCGATGATCTTGTTGTACAGAGAAGGAGGCGTACCGGTAATGGAGTACAGCTCCGTATTCCGCTGAGCCAGCTGAGGAAGGCTGGAAAGCATGGCCCAGGTGTAGGGGTGCCGGGGGTCGTAGAACACGTCTTCTACAGTACCCAGCTCTACAATCTGACCGGCGTACAGCACGGCCACACGGTCGGCCACGTTGGCAACCACGCCCAGGTCATGGGTGATGAAGACGATGGTATAGCCGAATTCCTTCTGCAAGTCCTTGATGAGCTTCAAAATCTGGGCCTGAATGGTCACGTCCAGGGCGGTGGTGGGCTCGTCGCAGATCAAAATCTTGGGCTGGCAGGACAGGGCGATGGCAATAACGATTCTCTGCCGCATACCGCCGGAATACTGGAAGGGGTAATCGTCAAACCGATTTTCGGCATTGGGGATACCCACCTTCTTCATCAGCTCCATAGCCCGGACCCGGGCCTCTGCCTCAGAGCAGTGCTGGTGCTTGAGGATGATGGAGGTGATCTGCTGGCCGATGGTGATAATGGGGTTCAGAGAGGTCATGGGGTCCTGGAAGACCGTGGCGATTTTCTTACCACGGATCTGGGACAGGTCCTTGCTGTACTTGATGTTGGCCAAATCCAGGATGCAGGTACCGTGGAGCCGGTTTTCCTCCTCCTCGGTGAGCTTGACCCGGAAGGTCACAGCGCCGAACACATCGTTGAGCACCTCATCACTGGACATATCCAGACCCTGGCGCATGGCTTCCTTGCAGGCTTTCAGGAGCTTGCTGATCATGCGCTTCCGGGAGGCCCAGTCGTAGCGGCCAACGGTCAGATATACTTCCTTGGCCAGATGGGAGTTCCGGGTGTGGGTCTCCATGGAGATGGGCTCAGAGGTTTCCTTGTGGTACCGCTCTTTGAGGGCAGCCATTTTCCGGCCATACTCCTCATTGTAAGCGGTATCGGCCTGGGCGGCCTTGGCCCGCTCCGCCTGGGCGGCCTTGCGCTGCTTTTCAACGGCCTCGATTTGCTTGTCCAGGTCGCCAATTTTAGCGGTGCAGGACTTGATTTTGTCCTTTTCGGAGGAATCCAGGGTCAGTTTCAGGTTGAAGGCCTCGGCCCGGTCAAAGCGCAGGTCTTCCAGCTGCTGCTGGAATGCCAGATCCTCCTCATCGGAGATGCTGGACTTGGCCTTCTTCTCGGCTTCCAGGGCTTTGATCTCCTTGTAGGTCTTGGCGCCCCGCTCCAGCTTGGAGTAGGAGTCCAGGTGCATCCGGATGGAGTTGATGCGGGCAATTTCCCGGCGGCCCACATTCAATGTGGTGTCGGCCAGTTCCGGGTCGTTGAAAATGATCTTACCGCTGTCTACATAGCCGTTGGAATCCAGCATGTTGGCAAAGGTCTTGGTAAATACGGACTTACCGGAGCCGGACTCACCCACGATGGCGATGGACTCGCCCTCGTAAATGTCCAGGCTGATGCCACGGATGGCGGTCAGGGAGCGGCCACGGACCTTGAATTTTACAACCAGGTCCTGGACGGAAAGCAATACTTTTTTCTGTTCCATGTTCCGTCCTCCTTACATATGGGTTCTGGGGTCAGACGCGTCGCCCAGGTTCTGGCCGACAACATACAAAACCACCGTAATGATGGAGGCAATGGCCACAGGACTCCAGAACTCCATCTGCCAGCCGGGGGTGACCATGGCGGCTTCCGCGGCGTAAATCAGACGGCCCAGAGACATTTCGCTCATACCCATGCCGATGTAGGACAGGAACACTTCATAAGAAATGTAGCTGGGCAGCTCGGTAGCCAGCAGGGTCACGATGACGGAGGTCATAAAGGGCAGGATGTTCTTGGTAGCAATTTTAAACAGAGAGGTACCCAGGCACTTGGAGGCCAGATTGTACTCCCGGTCCCGGATGATGAGAACCTGGTTCCGGATAAAGTAGGCAATGCTGAGCCAGCCCACGATGGTCAGGGCGAAGACCATGGTCCAGAAGGTGGGAGAAAACAGCATGGACAGCACGGAAATGATCAGGATCATGGGGACGTTGCCGATGATGGTGTAAACTTCCATCATAACCATATCCACCTTCTTGGAGAAACCCCACACGGCACCCAGCATGACACCGATGGTCATGTTAATGGCGGCACACATGAAGGCCAGGGAGATGGAAATCCGGGAGCCGTTCCAAACTGCATCAAAGGTGGACTCACCGGAGGCGCCGGCACCCAAAATCCAGCGCAACTGGGGCCCAAAATAGCTCATGGCATCACTGGGGCTTAAGTGCTTGGCGTTGGGGTCCAAGAGGTTTGCGTAGGGGTCATAGTTGGTTACAGAGGGGTAAATATACGCAAACAAAATGACAAACAGCAATAGGCCCAAAGCGATGATGTTGATCTTCTTCCGGAAAAACACCCGGAACACAGACTTCCAGTAGGAATATCTGGGCGCAGCGATCTTTTCAGATTCCGCATCGTTACGACTGATGGGAGCAAAAAGCTCCTCGTCCGTAAACTGGTTCAATTCTTCATGCATATCTATCACCTGCCTTTGGAAGTAAAGGAAATTCTGGGATCGACCATGGAAATGAGAACGTCACCCAGGATGGTGGAAGCAACGGTCAGAATGGCGTAGAACAGAGTCACGCCCACGATGACACCGTTGTCATACTTGTTGATGGCAATGGTCAAAAGGTTACCGGCACCGGGAACGGAGTAAATACGCTCGGTGATGATGGCGCCGGTCATGGCAAAGAGCATACTCTGGGGAATGCCATGGACAATGGGAATGGCGGCGTTCTTCCAGATGTGCTTGGTGAAAATCTCATTTTCATTCAGGCCGCCGGAACGGGCGAACTTGACGTAATCACTGTTCATCTGGTCGATCATGTACCGGCGCATCCACTTCATCAGGTTTGCAATGCTGGGCAGGGCCAGGGAGATGATGGGCAGCACGTACATGGCCTTGGAATTGGTGTCCATATCAAACAGGGTGGGCAGCTTGAACACACTGCCGCCAATGGCCTTGAACAGGAAAATGTAAGCAAGGCTGGGCACTGCGATGATGAACATAATATAGAACGTACCGATTTTGTCCAGAACGCCGTCTTTGAACCGGGCCATGGCAAGGCCCAGAGGCAGACCGATGATATAGGACATGGTGGTGGCAATAATGCCGATGACAAAGGAGAAGCCCAGCTTGGACATGTTGTTCTTGTGGGTGATGGTATGGGTATAATCGTCCACAAAGCGGCTGGACAGCATGGCACTCTGCTCCCGGGAACCGGCAATATAGGTGGCAGTGTGCAAATCATCCGCACTCTTTTCCGTATGGCCGGTGGGGAAAGACACGTCTTTCAGGTTGTAAGCACCCTGAGAGGCGGTCATGGTTTCAAAAACATCAACGCCCCGGTTCACCGTATAGCTCTCGCCCAGGTGCAGGGTCAGGAAGTTCTGGTGAATGAAGGGGAAGGAATTGTCAACGTAAAGCAGGTACTTGTGCATGGTACCGTTGCCCATAATGGCAGGGGCAAACTTCCCGCCATAAAGAGGGTCGTGGAGGGTGAAGGTCAGTTTCCGGGGACCGATGTCCACGGACTCGTCCACATAATGCACATTGTCAATGAAGAACATGTCTCCAAAGTAAGACAGAACACGCTCCAACAGGGAACGGTCACGGGAGGCATAAATGGCCGCCTGACCACCGTCTTTCACCTGGCCGTTCCTTTTCCGGTCAGCATCCAGCCGGGTAATGGTATAACCCTGGGACTCGTATTCTTCCGTAAACTTCTGGATATAGCTGGCTGCGGTCTCGGAAGCCTTTTCCGCGGTCACACCGATTTTCAGGGCATCGCCCTTGGTCTCCTCGGTAAGCTCACCGCTGGCAACCAGGCCCTTGATATAGTCGGAATAGGTCACGTAGTCAATATAACCGAAAGCCATATAGCGGCTCTGCTCGTAAGTGATTCTGGCATTGCTCTGCATTTTGGAATAGTTCGGGTCGCCGGCAAAAATCGTGGTGCGGTCCATCAAAGAATACACCAGCACCATGATCAAAACGACGACACAAACCGCAGACAGCAAACCTTTTACAATTCGTCCAAAAATATATTTTGCCACGGTTTCACCTTTTTTCTTTGAATTTTTAGGAAGCTCTGAATCAAAGAGGCCAGTCGCTCCCGAATCGTATGGGTACGGAACGGGGCATAGCATCATTCCGCAAGAAATCCTCTCAATGTGCCGCTCAAATCGGCAGCCTCATTGATTCAGAGTTCCCCTCTTGAAAGTAGCCGAAAGTGTGGGGGAGTTTTCGCTCCCCCACACGCATGCTTCAATTGGTGCTGTGATTAGTACAGACCGATGTTCTTTGCCATGTAGCCGTAGGGCTGAATGACATCCAGGTAGGTCTGGGCATCGCCGTAGTCGGGGCCCCAGCCGGAGGTACCCGGGGTGATGTCGTAGTTGGCCTCGTTACCGTGGCTGGTACGGTAGTAGGAGTAGGAGAAGGAGGTCTGGTCGGCAAAGGGAATCAGGTCCACAATGACCAGGCCGCCAGTAACCTTCTCGATGGACTGCTTGTAAGCCTGCATCCGGTTGGTAACAGTCTCACTGAAAGTGCCATAGGGAACGTCGATGTGGATGGGGTTCTCCTTGGAGACTTCCACGCCGACCTGAGCCAGCTCGGCAACAGCCTTGTCCAGATACTTTACAGCTTCCTCGGGGTTGTACCAGCCGTCGAAGCCGTCGCCGGAACCGGCACCGTCGTTACCGGCGGGATCCCAAACCTTCAGAGCGATGCCGTCAGCATCCAGCTGGGCCTGCTCGATCTGGCCAAAGTAAGTGCCGGCGGGGAAGGTGGTGGACTGACCGTTGATTTCAACGGTGACTTCACCGGCGGTCTTCTGGAAGTCGCCGGGGATGAAGGCGTTTCTCAGGGAAGCGTACTTCAGGTCCTCACCAACGATGGTGGAGTTGAAGGCGCCCCGGTCGAAAGCCATGGCCATGGCCAGACGGAAGTTCTGATTGTTCAGAGCGGAACGGGTGGCGGCCTTCATGGCATCGGTCTGATTGGACACACCGATGGTGTTGTCGTTGAAGTTGGCCCAGCTGCCACGGTTGACGTTGACCCAGCCGCAGTAAGTGGTACCGTCGTTGGCGGTGGTGTAGTTGTACAGGTCAAAGTAGGTCTTGTCGGAACCGGCGGGCTTTTCTTCCTTGGCCAGAACCAGCGCGGAGGAGTTGAAAGCACTGCCGGCGATGGTGCCAGCCTTGGCCTCGTTGTAGCTCCGCAGAGGATCGGAGCCGTCGTTGTAGTAGATGTTTATATTGTGGCACTGAACGGCGTCAGCATTCCAGTAAGAGGGGTTGGCCACATAGCTGGTCACGTTCTTCTCGGTGAAGTTCTTCACCAGGTAAGCACCGCAGTAAGCGATGTTGGCAGGAGTGGTGCCGTACTTGCCGGCGGTGTACTCGTCACCCTCGGTGGAGAAAGTGCCGCCCTGAGCCTTGTAGAAAGCACGGTTCAGAGGAGCGAAGCTGGTGTAGCCCAACATGGAAACGAATGCGGGGAAGGGTGCTTCCAGGGTGTACTGCAGGGTGTAGTTATCAATGGCCTTGACACCGACCTCGGAGAAGTCCGTCACATCGCCGTTCAGGTAAGCATCGTAGTTCTTGATGCCGCAGCCGGAATCAGAGGAACACAGGTAGCCCAGCGCGTCGTTGTTGTCGATCAGGTGCTCCATGGAAGCGACCCAGTCGTCAGCGGTGACCTCGCCGACCTCACGGCCCTGCTGGTCCACCCACTTCACGCCCTGGCGCAGGTGGAAGGTGTAAACGGTGCCGTCCTCGGAAACCTCATAGCTCTCAGCCAGAGCGGGCTGCTGAACATTCTTGTTGTCGTACTCCATCAGAGGGGAGTAAGTAGGAGCAATAAAGTACTGGTCGGAAGTGAAACTGGAGGCGATGCCGTCCCAGGTAGCAACTTCGTAGTTGATGCTGAAGTTCCAGGTATCGTTCAGAGTGTAGCCGTGGTCTGCCAGGTAAGCCTTGGCAGCCTCATTCCAGGAAGCGGAATCGGCGCTCTCGCTCCACAGAGCGGTCAGAGCGGAACGGTCTTCGGTGGTGATAAACTCATTGCAGACAAGGGAGGTGTACCATCTGTACTCATCCACGCCCCAGGACACAGTGGTGACGGTGCGGGGAACGGCACGGTTCATGGCGTAAGCGCCGCCTTTGCCGTAAACGGGGATGAACACACCGGACTCCATCAGCTTGGCCTCGGCAATGGCCATCTTGGCCATACGCAGATCCAGGTCAGTGACTTCTTCCTTGGCGTCCTGATAGACAGTATTGAACTCGCTCAGGTTCCAGTCGTAAACGGCATCGGAAGCCTCATCGTAGTCCATTGCGTCGATGGCAGCCCAGTCAGGACCGGTGTAACCATCGGCAGCATCGGTAGCTGCGGGAGCGGTCTCGGCGGGAGCCGTGGTCGCAGCAGCAGTGGTCGCGGTGCTGTTGTTGCCGCCGCAGGCAGC
>CAKTPO010000007.1 GCA_934591845.1 uncultured Oscillospiraceae bacterium
ATGACTTCCAGAGGCACGATGGAAACCTTTTTCACCAGGGTCTGGCGGCTGTCCAGCTCCTTGACGAAGTGGGTGGGGATGCCCTTCTTTTCCAGCATCTGCATCAGGCGGTTGCTCATCTCGTTGTTGATGACGCCCTTGCCGGAAATGGTACCCTTTTTCAGGCCATTGAAAGCGGTGGCATCGTCCTTATATTCCACGATCAGAAGTTCAGGATCATCGGTCTTGAATACTTTTTTTGCCTTTCCTTCGTACAGCTGCTCCAACTTTTCCATAATGTAACAATTCTCCTTTTCTGGTAGAAAAAATAATGGACAAAACAAAAAAGGGACAAAGCCGCCCGGGGCTTTCACCCGTAGACACCCTCCGTCTCTACCATCAAATTCTACAATATCCGCACCCTGTTTGTCAACGGGTACTTGGACAAAAGTTTTGGGGAAAGAACCGCCGTTTCTATAGCTTTTGCCAGAAAACCGGGCCGTCTTTTGGAGCGGCCCGGTTTTTGGTCAATGATTGGTCAATTTTCAAAGGGTTGTTCCCCGTAGGGAGCTTCCGTCTGCTGCTTCCGGGGCGGCATACCCAGTTCCTTTTCCCGGGAGAGGAACAGGAAGATGGGCCGCAGGAATGTAAAGAACACCGACAGCACCAGGTACAGCGAGGCGTTATCGGGGTCGCAAGAGGCATAAACATCGTAAAGAGCCATAAACTGCATAATCGCACCGGCAAGGCCTGTCACACACAGGGGGATCAGCAGAAGCAGGGCGGTCATGGCCCCCTCAAAGGACTGCGCCACGATCATGGCAACAAATACGGCCAGCACCACAAAAGTCAGCACCACACTGCCCACATGCAGGGCGGGCAGCCACATCCGCTTGCACTTTCTCTGGCCCCGGGTCAGATACCGGTACTGGTCAGATACCGAGCCAAGTACCCAGAGGTTGGCCACCGGGATCCAGGCAAGCCAGGGGCAGGAAATCCCCCGCTTTTTGGCGATGGTGTGCATGGAAAGGGCGGTAAACACATAAATGGCCACGCTGATCATGGGTACAACGCCGCCTTCCAGCAGCAGTCCCAAAGTGGGGAACAGGGCATCGACCGTGCTGAACAAATCTCCGTAATCGTACATGACATCTCACCTTTCTTTTTCTATGATTGTAATGATTATACCATAGGACAGAAGTTCTTGGCAATGGGTTTTCATAAAATTTCAGAACTTTTTGGCCCCCTGCCATCGCAAAGGAGAGCAGGGGGCCTTTTCTTGATGTTTACTTCACCAGCTTGCACACAAGCTCGGTGTAGGCGTAGGGGTCATCCAGCGGCAGCTGGGCCATGAGCTGGGCCTGGAAGCACAGCAGCTGGGCCAGGTCCTTGGCCTTGACGGGGTCGGCGGTCATGGTTTCCTGCAACTGGCGGACGGTGTCGTTGTCCGGGTTCAGTTCCAGGATCCGGGCAGAGGGGAAGCTGAATTCCGGGTTCACCCGCTTCATGTACTTCTCCATCTCAAAGCTCATGCCCGCATCCGGCACCATGGCCACGGGGCAGCTGCCCAGGTTCTTATTAAGCCGGACTTCTTTCACCTGGTCTCCCAGGCTGTCCTTGACGAAGGTCAGGAAGCCTTTCTTCTCCTCGGCCTCCTCCTGGGCGGCTTTCTTCTCCTCCTCGGATTGGAGTCCCAAGTCCTCGGTGGAAACATTGCAGAAGCTCTTTTCCTGATAGGTCATCAGGGTCTGGGGTATGAATTCATCCACGTCCTCGGTAAAGAGCAGGGTGTCGTAGCCCTTGCCGTCCAGCAGCGTCACCTGGGGCAGCTTTGCCAGCAGCTCCTTGTTTTCACCGGGGGCAAAGTAGATTTTCTCCTGGCCCTCCGGCATGGACTCCACATACTCTTTCAGGGAGATCAGCTTGCCCTGCTTGTGGCTGTAGAACAGCAGCAGATCCTGGCAGCTGTCCTTATGGGCACCGTAATCGGAGACGGTGCCGTATTTCAGCTGGCGGCCAAAGGCGGCGTAGAACTCCTCATACTTCTCCCGCTCGTTTTCCAGCATGGATTTCAGTTCGCTCTTGATTTTCTTTTCGATGTTCCGGGCGATCATGGTCAGCTGGCGGTTATGCTGCAGCATTTCCCGGCTGATGTTCAGGGACAGGTCCTGGCTATCTACCACGCCCCGGACAAAGCGGAAATGCTCCGGCAGCAGGTCCTCGCAGTTTTCCATGATCATCACGCCGCTGGAATACAGCTGCAAGCCCCGCTTAAAGTCCTTGGTGTAGAAATCATAGGGGGCCTTGGAGGGGATATACAGCAGGGCCTTAAAGGACACCTGACCCTCGGCACTGAAATGAATGACCCGCAGGGGCTTGTTGAAGTCGTAGAACTTATCCCGGTAGAAGGTGTTGTATTCCTCTTCGGTCACGTCTTTCTTGTTCTTCTGCCACAGGGGCACCATGGAGTTCAGGGTCTCCACCTCGGTATAGGATTCATACTCGGGCTTGTCCTCCGGGGAATCCTCTTTCTTCCGGGACTTCTCCACCTCCATGCGGATGGGGTAGCGGATGTAGTCAGAATACTTGGTGATGAGGTTGCGGATCTCGTATTCTTCCAGATACTGGCTGTAGGTATCTTCCTCGGTATCGGCTTTCAGCACCATGATCACATCGGTACCGGCGGTATCCCGCTGGGCTTCCTCCACGCTGTAGCCGTCAGTGCCGTTGGACACCCACTTGTAGGCCTTGTCCGCACCGTATTTCTTGGAAATCACCGTGACTTCCGAGGCCACCATAAAGGCAGAGTAGAAGCCCACACCGAACTGGCCGATGATGTCAATGTCCTCTTTCTTCTCCATGGCCTGCTTGAAGCCCAGAGAGCCGGACTTGGCAATGGTACCCAGATTTTCTTCCATTTCTTCCAGGCTCATGCCGATGCCGTTATCGGACACGGTGAGGATACGGTTTTCCTTGTCCCGGGTGATGGTAATGGCAAACTGATCCCGGGCAATGCCCACCTTTTCATCGGTCAGGGCGGTGTAGGCCAGCTTGTCGATGGCATCGGAGGCATTGGAGATGATTTCCCGCAGGAAAATTTCCCGGTGGGTATAAATGGAGTTGATCATCAGATCCAGCAGCCGCTGGGACTCCGCTTTGAACTGTTTCTTTTCCATAAAACGTAAACTTCCTTTCCGGAGTGCCTTGGGATGCACAGGGCATTCATTAGCACTCGTTTCATGTGAGTGCTAATATTATAGCGCACTTCCAGAAAAAAGCAAGGGGGAGAAAAAAAGTTCTTTCTTTATTTACAATTTTGTGGTAAGATTAAGATGTATGAGTATGCGGTCAATAAAAAATTGACAATTGACAATTGACAGTTGACAGTTGACAATTTGCGGCGGATGCGTTTTTTCCCCTGGAAAAATTCTAAAATCGTCCCGAAGGGACACCGCAATTGTCCATTGTCAATTGTTCATTGTCAATTCGATGTTCCGCAAGGCTCTATTTTTATGAAACCATCATTATTATACAACGAACAAGGAGACAAGCAATGATTACAGTCAGCAACTTGGGGATGCAGTTTGGCGGGCAGTGGTTGTTCCAGCATGTGGATCTGCAGTTTCTGCCGGGGAACTGCTACGGCATTATCGGTGCCAACGGCGCGGGAAAATCCACCTTCCTGCGGATTTTAACCGGCGAGCTGGACTCCACCACCGGTTCCATCGACATTGACCCCACCAAGCGGGTATCTGTTCTGAAACAGAATCAGAACGCCTACGATGACTATACCGTTATGGACACCGTCATCATGGGCAACCAGCACCTGTACGATGTGATGAAAGAAAAGGACGCCATCTACGAAAAGCCGGACTTTACCGATGAGGACGGTCTGCGGGCGGCGGACCTGGAAGCGGAGTTTGCGGAACTGGGGGGCTGGGAAGCCGAGTCTGATGCCTCCCGTCTGCTGCAAGGTCTGGGCATCGGCACGGAGCTGCACTACGACCAGATGGCAAGCGTCGACCCCCGTCTCAAGGTGAAAGTGCTGCTGGCCCAGGCCCTGTTCGGAAACCCCGACATCGTCATGCTGGACGAGCCTACCAACAACCTGGATATTGAAGCCATCAACTGGCTGGAAGACTTCCTGCTGGACTTCCCCGGCATGGTCATTGCCGTCTCCCATGACCGGCACTTCTTAAACACCGTCTGCACCCATACCGTGGATATTGACTACGGCAAAATCAAGATGTACGTGGGCAACTACGACTTCTGGTACGAGTCCTCCCAGATGGTTCAGGCCATGATCCGGAACAAGAACAAGAAGAACCAGGAAAAAATTGAGGAATTGCAGCTGTTTATCCAGCGTTTCTCCGCCAACAAGGCCAAGGCCAAGCAGGCCACCGCCAGAAGAAAGCTGCTGGACAAGCTGAGCGTGGAAGAAATGCCCTCCTCCACCCGCCGCTATCCCTTCGTGGGCTTCCAGCAGGAGCGGGAACTGGGCAAGGACGTGCTGACCGTCAAGGACGTTTCCGTCACTGTAGATGGGGTGAAGCTGCTGGACAAGGTCTACTTCTCCGTGGGCCGTACCGATAAAATCGCTTTTGTCGGTGAAAACGAGCTGGCCCAGACGGCCCTGTTCAAAATCCTTATGGGCGAACTGGAGCCGGAGGAGGGCAGCGTCAAGTGGGGCGTTTCCACCATCCGCAGCTATCTGCCCAAGGACAACAGCCCCTATTTTGAGGGCAACGAAGAGGAGCTGGTAGACTGGCTCCGGCAGTATTCCGCCAAAAAGGACGATGTGTACCTCCGGGGCTTCCTGGGCCGGATGCTGTTCTCCAACGAAGATGTGTTCAAGCATGTGAACGTCCTGTCCGGCGGCGAAAAGGTCCGGTGTATGCTGAGCAAAATGATGCTCTCCGGTGCGAACGTGCTGCTGCTGGACCAGCCCACCAACCACCTGGATATGGAATCCATTCAGGCGGTGAACAAGGGTCTGGAAGCCTTTCAGGGCGTGGTGCTGCTGGCCTCCCATGACCATGAGCTGCTGACCTCTACCTGTAACCGGGTCATCGCGTTCCAGCCCGACGGCACCATCGTAGACCGCTACGGCACCTATGACGATTACCTCAACTGGTTGGCCGAACAGAAAAAGGACTGAGGAGGGATTTTTCGTGGAAAAGATTCTGGATATCATCACCGAGAAAATGCAGGCGGCCTTTGAACAGGCGGGCTATGACCGTTCCTTTGGCCGGGTCACCGTGTCCAACCGGCCGGATTTGTGCGAATACCAGTGCAACGGTGCTCTGTCTGCCGCCAAGCAGTACAAGTGCGCCCCCATTCAAATCGCCAAGGCCGTGGTGGAGCAGCTGAACGCCCAGGACTACAGCCTGGTAGAGGCGGTCATGCCCGGCTTTATCAATCTGAAACTTTCCGGCAACTTCCTGGCAAGCTACTTGGAAGCCATGCGCACCGCCCCCAAGTACGGCGTGGACCAGCCCGGTGCCGGGAAAACCATCGTGGTAGACTACGGCGGGGCCAACGTGGCAAAGCCTTTGCACATCGGCCACCTGCGGCCCGCCATCATCGGTGAGAGCCTGAAACGGCTGTACAATTACCTGGGCTACAACACCATCGGGGACGTTCATCTGGGGGACTGGGGTCTGCAAATGGGCCTGATCATTGCGGAGCTGCACCAGCGGCAGCCGGAACTTCCCTACTTTGATTCGGATTTTCAGGGGGAATACCCCAAGGAAGCACCCTTTACCGTAACAGACCTGGAAGAAATCTACCCCACCGCCTCTGCCAAAAAGTCTGACCCGGAATTCTCTCACCAGGCCCACCAGGCCACCCTGGAACTGCAGCAGGGCCGCCGGGGCTACCGTGCGCTGTGGCAGCACATTATGAACGTTTCCGTGGCGGATCTCCGGAAAAACTACGACAACCTGGATGTCCACTTTGAAAAGTGGCTGGGTGAATCCGATGCCGACCCCTATATCCCCGCTATGGTAGAGGATATGAAGGCCCGGGGCATTGCCGTCCAGTCCCAAGGAGCCTGGGTCATTCCCGTGGCCCAGGAGGGGGACAAGAAAGAAATTCCCCCCTGTATTCTGGTAAAGTCCGACGGCTCCTCCATCTATGCCACCACGGACCTGGCCACCCTGGTCCAGCGGATGCAGGACTGGAACCCGGACAAGGTACTCTACGTCACCGACAAGCGGCAGAATCTGCACTTTGAGCAGGTCTTCCGGGCTGCCCGGAAAGCGGGCATCGTCCCCCCCACCACCGAACTGGAACACGTGGGCTTCGGCACCATGAACGGCAGTGACGGCAAGCCCTTTAAGACCAGAGACGGCGGTGTTCTCCGGCTGGAAACCCTGATTTCCGACATGACGGATTTTGTCCGCACCAAGGTTGTTGAAAACAAAATCGTAGAGGACAGCGAGGTGGAAGCCACCACCGAAAAAATTGCCATGGCCGCCCTTAAATACGGCGACCTGAGCAATCAGCCCACCAAGGACTACAATTTCGATATGGAGCGGTTCGCCGCCTTTGAGGGCAACACCGGTCCCTACATTCTCTATACCATCGTCCGCATCAAGAGCATTCTGGCCCGCTACGGTGCCTGGGAGAATCTGCCCATCCAGGAACCCGCCAACGACTACGCCAAGGATCTGATGCTCTCCGTGACCAAGCTCGGACCCACCCTGGAACAGGCCCTCAAGACTTCCAGCCCCAACCTGATCTGCTCCTACATCTATGAGCTTTCCGGCTGCGTCAACAAGTTCTACCACGAGACCCGGATCCTCAGCGAGGAAGACGAGCATCTGAAAGCCGGTTACATTGCCCTCATCGGCCTGTGCAAAAACATTCTGGAAACCTGTATCCATCTGCTGGGCTTCTCCGCCCCGGAAAAAATGTAAGAGGTCTTGTTATGAATTTTCTGGAAATCGCCCAAACCCGGCAGTCCTGCCGGAACTATGCCCAGACCCCTGTGGAGCAGGAAAAGCTGGACGCGGTGCTGGAAGCCCTGCGTCTGGCCCCCTCTGCCTGTAACGGGCAGCCCTATTTTGTGACTGTTTGCCGGGGCGACACCGCCAAGGCCGTGGCCGCTGCCTGCCAGGGCATGGGGATGAACAAGTTTGCTTCCCAGGCACCGGTGGTACTGGTGCTGTCGGAAAAAGCCTACGTCAAAACAGCCGCCGTAGGCTCCAAGGTCAAGCATAACGACTACCGCTCCATCGACATTGGCATTGCAGCCGCCTATATGACTGCCGAGGCCACGGCCCAGGGATTGGGCAGCTGCATTCTGGGTTGGCTGGATGATGAAAAAATCCGGAAAATCTGCGATTTGACCCAGCCCGTCCGGCTGGTCATCACCCTGGGCTATGCCCAGGAGGGCGACCCCATGCGGCCCAAAAAGCGGAAAGACCTTTCCGATTTGACCGCCTATCGGGGGTAAGCCATGGAGCATTCCATTCTGACCACCCAGGGCGTTCTGCGGTGCCACAGCCTCCGGCTCCACCGGGGTGACGATTTGCTGCTGTCCATCCGGGAGCTTGCCCGGCAAGCAGACATCCAGGCCGGTGTGGTCCTCAGTGCCGTAGGCTGCATTTCCCAGGGCCGGGTGCGGGACGCCAGCGGCGTCAACATCCGCTCCATCCCGGAGGAATGCGAGATCGTCAGCCTCAACGGAACCGTCAGCCGTGACCGTTGTCACCTGCACATCGCCCTCTCCCGAGAAGACCTCACCACCCTGGGCGGCCACCTCTGCCCCGGCTGCCTGGTAAACACCACCTGCGAACTGGTCATCGCCGAACTCCCCGGCCAGTCCTTCGGCGTAGAACAAGACCCAGAAACCGGCTACGATGAACTGATTTTCAGGCCAAAGGCTTGAACTTTCGGGTCAAAAAGCTACGAATTTTTGTGGCCATTATCGCCAAATGCCACTGGCATTTGGCATTGAGATGGGTTTGAGTCCTGTTGCCCGCACCAATGAAAAAGGCCGCCAAAAGGCGACCTTTTTGATGTTATGGGGGACAGGACTCGAGTGCGGGTTTTGCACGGCAAAACCATATGGTTGCAACCAGTTTTTGAACTGGTTGCCGCCAAATGCCACTGGCATTTGGCATTAAAATGGGTTCGAGTCCTGTTGCCCGCACCAACAAAAAAAGGCCGCCGAAAGGCGACCTTTTTTCTTGGTGCGGGCAACAGGACTCGAACCTGCACGCGTTAGCAGTGGAACCTAAATCCACCGAGTCTACCAATTCCACCATGCCCGCGTTCGGGTTTCAATATAGCACAGGACAGGAGCTTTGTCAATGCGGTTTTGCCTGGGCTTCTTTGATTTTGACAAGCAGAGCCAGGTGGTGGCGGCAATCCTACATTTCCTCTATATGATATACATATTCCAGGGAGCGCAGGGCGGAAATGATGTCCTCGTGTTTTTTGTATTTTTTTAATTCCTGGCTGGCAATGGTAAAGGAGACGGAAAAAACGCTGATGCCGGAGTTTAGGTAGGCGGGGTTTAACTCGATGTCGTCAATGCGGATGCCCAAGGCCCGGACGGTGGAGACGAAGTCCGGCAGGTCGCTTTTGTTTTTCAGTTCCAGGTGGACTTCAAAATGGTTGGAGCGGTCTTTGAGGCTCTTTTCCAGAGCCGGGAGGCTGGACATACAGGCAAGCATGGTCAGAGTCAGGCCTATGGCCACGGTGTACATACCGGCACCCAGGGCGATGCCCACCACGCCGCAGCACCACAGGCCCACGGAAGTGGTCAGGCCCTTGATCTGGCTTTTGGAGCTGAAAAGAACAGAATTGCTGCTCAATGTGGCAGTGCCGATGACCCCGGCGGCGGAGAGTACCGGCAGGGGGGCTTTGTAGAATAGCATCAGATACTGGTCAATGAGCATGGTGCCGGTTCCCACCAGGCTTACCAGAATAAAGGTCCGCAGACCGGCGGAATGGCGTTTGCTGGAACGCTCACAGCCGATAATGGCCGACAGCACCAGGCTCAGCACCAAGCGAAAAAGCACAGACCACAGATTCAGTTCACCGCTCCACTGGCCCAGCAGCCCGGAAATCCAATCTTTTTCCACAATACATTACCTCCATGTTGAAAAATAGTGCCGCTGGATCTGGCCTCTTGCCAGATGCTCCTCGGCGGCTTCCGTAAAGGCCGCTTCCTCCTCGCTCATCACCGGGTCATGCTGGGGAAGGTCCTTTTGAATTTTTTGGATACGTTCAATAAGCAGCTGTACGTCGGTTTTCCGTTCCCCGGTCTCTGTGATCTCCTCCACCAGGGCCAAATCTTCCAGGCAATTGGAATAGGATTTGGAAAGGTACAGTGCCAGCTTGGCACAGCCTGGGCCGATGAGTTCATACAGCACGCTGGAAGCAAGAATGATGGTCTGCAGGTCCTCCCCCATGCTGCCGCCCAAGGTTCTGGCACCCAGAGCCGCCAGACCAATGGCCACCCCGGCCTGGGGGATCAGGGCCAGACCTAAGTAATTGCGCACCAGCTTTGTTTTCCCCACAGCCCAGCAGCCCAGCCAGGCTCCCAGATATTTTCCCAGAATGCGCACCAGAAAATAGCCGCCGCCGATGACAAGCAACGGCACCCCATTCAGCGCGCCCTCCGTAGACACCAGGGCATCCAGCTGGAAGGACATGCCGGAGCGGACGAAAAACAGCAGCAAAATAGGGGGACTGAAATAGCCCAGCTGCCGAAACAGCTTGTCATTCTCCGCAATGTTGGTATAAACCGTACCCATGGCCATGCAGCCAAGCAGGGGCGATACATCCAGCAGGGCGCAGATGCCGCAGAAGCTGAAGAGCAGGGCAATGGAAATAATCAGCTTGTTGTCCGTTGACCGGTTGCTGGGCATCAGCAGCTTCATCAGCACCCCAAAGGAGCCGCCCAGAGCCATGACCAGCAGATTCAGCAGAATGGGCCGCACCAGGGTAAACACCGTAAAGCCACCGCCCCCCAGGGAGGCCAGGGCCACGGAAATGGCCATGGAATACAGCACCAGCCCCACCACATCGTCCAGGGCCACCACTTGCAGCAAGGTATTGACGAAATCCCCCTTGGCCCCGGTCTGACGAATGGTCATCATGGTAGAAGCCGGGGCGGTGGCAGAAGCCAGAGCCGAGAGAACAATGGAGAACGCCAGCTCCAGGCCCAGTACCCAATAGGTCAGAATAAACACCGCCACGGATGCCATTACCGACTCCAAAATGGTGATCCACACCACTTTCATGCCGTTTTTCTTCAGCACCGACAGCTTAAAAAACTCTCCTGTGGAAAAGGCGATAAAGGCCAGGGCGATGTCCGAAAGAAAATCCGTCCCGTCAATGATGTTTTGGGGAACCAGGTTCAGGCCAAAGGGGCCGATCAGGATGCCCGCCACAATGTAGGCCGTGACATTGGGCAGCCGCAGGAGCTTTGTGATCCGGGTCAGCAAAAATCCGGAAAACAGCATCAGGGCCACGGAAATGATCACGGTGGGTACCGGGGGCAGATTCAGAAGCGTATGATGAAACGCGGACACGGAAAAACCTCCTTTTGAAAAAAATTCCTTGTAAAATATATTTTACAATTTGGTTTGCTACATCATACATCCCAAAAACCCATTCGTCAATAGCAAAATGCACATAGTTTTGAATTTTTTCAAATCCATAATTGGTAGAAACCCATAATGCAGCAGAGAAAAAACGTATCATTGCAAAACCCGCAGATGTTGCAATGATACGTTTCTCTCTTTTATATTCTCTGATATTTTTACTTTTCCAGGATCACCGGACACTGGGCGTTGACGGCCTGGTGGATGACCTGGGCCGCTTCCTCAGGGGCAAGCAGCTGCTGCTGGCCGGTAACCATGTTTTTGAGACTGCACAGGCCCTTTTCCAGCTCGTCTTCTCCCAGAAGCACCGCAAAGGGGACGCCCAGCTTGTTGGCGTAGGCCATTTTCTGCTTGAACTTCTTCTGCTCCGCATAGAGCTGGACCCGCAGACCGGAAGTGCGAAGACGCTCTGCCAGGGCAATGGCCGGGGCCATATCGGCGGTCATGGGCAGCACCAGCACATCCGCGGGAGCGGAGGGCAGGGCGGGGTTCAGGAGGCCCTGCTCGTCCAGCACATAGAACAGCCGGGTCAGGCCGATGGAAATGCCCACACCGGGCAGGGGCTTGTCAATGTAGTAGCCCGCCAGATTGTCATAACGGCCACCGGAGCAGACGGAGCCGATTTCCGGATGGTCAAGGAGCGCGGTTTCGTAAACGGTGCCGGTGTAGTAATCCAGGCCCCGGGCAATGGTCAGATCTACTGCGAAGTTACACTCCGGCACACCGAAAGCGGAGAGGTTGGCGGTAACGGCTTTCAGCTCGGACACGCCCACGTCAAAGGTCTCATTCTTGCCCAGATACCCCTCCAGGGCCTCCAAAACCTGGGCATTGGTTCCCCGGATGGCGATAAAGCGCAGAATCTCCTGGGCCTGTTCTTCCGTCAGGCCGCAGTCCTCCAAAAGAATGGCCTTGACCTTTTCCGGGCCGATTTTGTCCAGCTTGTCTACAGACCGCATGATGTCGCCGCTCTTCTCCCCCAGGCCCAGCATGTCATAGAAGCCTGTGAGAATTTTCCGGTTGTTCACCCGAATCTGGAACCGGGTCATGCCGAAGCCCGCAAAGACCTTGTAGATGATGGCGGGGATTTCCGCCTCGTTGAGAATATCCAGCTTGCCGTCACCGATGATGTCAATGTCCGCCTGGTAGAATTCCCGGAACCGGCCTCTCTGGGCCCGCTCTCCCCGGTAGACTTTGCTGATCTGATACCGGCGGAATGGGAATGCCAGTTCGTTATAATGAAGGGCCACGTATTTGGCCAGGGGGACTGTCAAATCAAACCGCAGGGCCAGGTCACTGTCGCCCTTGGTGAAGCGGTAAATCTGCTTTTCCGTCTCTCCGCCGCCCTTGGCCAGAAGAATCTGGGCATCTTCAATGGCGGGGGTATCCAGCGGGGCAAAGCCATAGGAAGCGTAAGTCTCCCGGAGAATTTTGGTCATCCGCTCAAACTGGATCTGCTTGTCCGGCAGCAGCTCCATAAAGCCGGAGAGGGTGCGGGGCTTGATAATATCCATAAATCTGGTCTCCTTTATCGGTAAGTGGGTTTTCGCAAAAAAGGGGCGACAAAGACTGCCGCCCTTTACAGCATTTTTAGGAATGGATGATTTAGAACTTGGTCTTGCTGTGAACCATTTCCCGCCAATCCAGATCGCCCCGCTGTAGGCCCAGAATGAACATTTCCGCGCTGGCCAGGTTGGTGGCAATGGGTACATTCTGCTTGTCGCAGTGGCGAATGGTTTCGATCATCTGGCCATCGTCCCAGGGGTCGGTGGTGTTGGGGTCCGTAAAGAGCAGGACCAAATCAATTTCATTGTAGGCAATGCGGGCATTGATCTGCTGATGTCCCCCCTGCTTGTGGGAAAGCAGCAGGGTAATGGGCAAGCCTGTATTGTCCGCGATCAGCCGCCCGGTGGTGGCGGTGGCGTAAAGACTGTGCTTCTGAAGGACGCTCTTGTAGGCCGTACAGAACTGAACCATCAGTTCCTTTTTCTTGTCATGGGCCAGAAATGCGATATTCATAATACAGGTCACTCCTTATCTCCGTTAAAAAACGGAACTCTATATTTACAATTTGATTTTGGAAGAAACACCCTCCAGCCTCCTGGCAATGCGGCGGAAGGCCCGGGCAGCGGGGCAGCGTTTGGCATACAAAAGGACGGGCACGCCAAAGGCCGCCGCCAGGGTGATATTGGGGTCTTCCGGCACCAGCCCAGCCAAGGGGGTTCCGGTGGCATCCATCACGTCATCAATGGTCAGCCGCACGGTGGAGAGCATTTCCTCGTCCACCCGGTTGACGATGAGCCGGACGTTTTTCTTGCCTTCCAGCTCCAAAAGGTCACTGACCCGGGCGGCATCCCGCACGGCAGCGGGGCCGGAACCGGTGACCAAAAGAAACCGGTCTGTCCAGGTGCTGGTCAGGCGAAACCCTGCATCTACCCCTGCAGGCGCATCCAGGAATACAAAATCATACACGTTCCGGGCCTGGCGCAGCAAATTGCCAAAACGCTCCAAGTCAATTTCCTCCACAGGGATGTTCATGGGGGCGGTAAGAAACCGCAGGGTATCGTATTTGGGGTGGCGGCAGGCATCCTCCAAACTGTAGCTGCCCGAACACACATCCAGAAAGGACAGGGCGCCGCAGTCAGACATACCCAGGGAAATATCCAGGTTTCGCAGTCCCACATCACAGTCGATGCACAGAACGCTTTTGCCGGACTCCGCCAGAGCCGTGGCAACACCGGCGCAGACGGAGGTCTTGCCAGTTCCTCCTTTGCCGGAGACAATGGCATACAGTTCGCCCACGCAATTCTCCCCCTCATACTCGATGCCTCCATTATAAAGGGAAATCGCACAAAAATCAATAGGAAAAAATGCTGATTTAGAAATGATTTCATCAGAATGCCTAAAAAGCTTTTCATCAGGAACGCCCCAGGACTTTTCAAAATAAGGGTTGCGCCAAAGGAAAATGTGAGCTATAATAAACACGAAAAAATGGGCTTCGGCCCGTATAATGGAGGAATGATTCCAATGTTCAATGCTATGATCGAAACTCTGAAGGCCAACCCTCGGAAGATCGTCTTTACGGAGGGCCACGATGCCCGTATTCTGGAGGCCACTGCCCGCCTGGTAGAGGGCGGTTTCCTGACCCCCATTCTGGTGGGCAATGTGGAGGAAGTCAAGGCCAACGCTGCTAAGGGCGGCTTCAACATTGAGGGTGTGGAGATTCTGGACCCCGCCACCTACGAGGGCATGGACGCCATGGTCGAGAAGATGGTAGAGCTGCGCAAGGGCAAGATGAGCGCAGAGGACTGCCGCAAGGCTCTGTCCAAGGGCAACTACTTCGGCACCATGCTGGTCAAGATGGGCTACGCCGATTCCCTGCTGGGCGGCGCTACTTACTCCACCGCTGATACCGTCCGTCCCGCTCTGCAGCTGGTAAAGACCAAGAAGGGCGCCCACCTGGTGTCCTCCTGCTTCATCCTGGTTCGTGGCGAGGAAAAGCTGGCCATGGGCGACTGCGCCATCAACCTGAGCTACGAGGACTCCGTAGACAAGGAAGGCAATGTAACCCTGACCGCCGCTCAGAAGCTGGCCGAGGTGGCCATTGAGTCTGCCCGTACCGCCAAGGTCTTCGGCATTGACCCCAAGGTCGCCATGCTGAGCTTCTCCACCAACGGCTCCGGCAAGGGCGGCACCGTCAAGCTGAGCCACGATGCCACCATCGTTGCCAAGGAAATGGCTCCCGAACTGGCCATTGACGGCGAAATGCAGTTCGATGCCGCCGTGGCTCCCGAAGTGGGCCAGCTGAAGTTCCCCGGCTCCCCCGTGGCGGGCCATGCCAATACCTTCATCTTCCCCAACATTGAGGCTGGCAACATCGGCTACAAGATCGCCCAGCGTTTGGGCGGCTTCGAAGCCTACGGCCCCATCCTGCAGGGCCTGGCCGCTCCCATCAACGACCTGTCCCGTGGCTGCAACGCCGACGAGGTCTACAAGATGGCCATTATCACCGCCGCAATGGTGTAATTTTTCAAAAAGCATCAGCCCCCGCCTGACAGGCGGGGGCGATTTGCGTTTCAGGAAAGGCCAGCAAGCGGTGCGGCGTTCTCCACTGTAGAAACAACAGGCGCAAAGGTAAACATGCCGAGTCTCACCGTAGGGAACGGCACATAGGCCGTTCCCTACGGTTTTGCTGATTGGCGGCATTTTTCAACCATCATGTTCTGAGAACATCCGTTTTACGGATTCGCCCGAGGTATATGTAGGTGCGGTTATCGTTATTGTCGGGAACGGCCCAAACACCGTTCCCGTGTTTTTTTTAGACAAAGACCTGCCCCAATGCAACGGCATTCGCCTGCCTGTGGGGGTAGGGGAGGGCTGCACCCGGTAATAAAACCGTAATACCATCGTGCGGGCGGATGTGGTATAATGCAGACAAAGAAAGGGGGCGGTGCTGTGGCGGAAAACAGGTTGTTGGTTATTGAGGATGACCCGGAGATTTCCAAGGCTTTGTGCCGGAATTTGCAGTGGGCGGGGTATGTGCTGACCCATTTTGCTGACGGCGGGCAGGCGTTGGAGGCGCTGGAACAGGACCGGTTTTACGATTTGGCGTTGCTTGACATGATGCTGCCGGGGGTGGATGGCTTTGGGCTTCTGCCCAGGCTGCGGGAATACGGCATTCCGGTGATCTGTCTTACGGCACTGACAGATGAACAATCGGAAATCCGGGGTCTGCGGGAGGGGGCAGAGGATTATATTCCCAAGCCTTTCCGGATGGCGGCCCTGCTGGTGCGGATTGAAAAGGTGTTGGAGCGCAGTGGGAAACTGAACCGGATTTACCGCTTTCGGGATTTGGAGCTGGACGGCAAAAACCGGGTGCTGCGGCGGGGAAACACCGTTGTCGCCCTGCCGCCTATGGAAATGGAGGTACTGACGGTGCTGATGAAAAACAAAAACCGCACAGTCTCCCGGGAAGAAATTCTCAAAGCCATCTGGGGCTATGATTACTTTGGAGACCTGCGGACGGTGGATGTGCGCATTGCCAATTTGCGGAAAAAGCTGGGACTTTCCCAGGAAATTCGGACCATCCCCAGAAGCGGCTACAGATTGGAGGAACTATGAAACTGAGATGGAAGCTGGCAGGACTTTGTGCGGCGGTAATGGCGGTGCTGTCCCTGGGACTGGCAAAAAATATGTATGCCCAGGTGCTGCGGCAAACCTATAATGTTCACGAGTCCGCACTGGAACAGCAGTCCAAGCAAATCCGGACATCCTTTGAAGCGCAGGGGGCCAAAATCTGCGCCGAACTGCCGGATTCTCCGGGGCGGGATACCCTACTCCGGGATCTGTTTCAGTCCCTGGTCACCGGCCCGGCGGTGCTGCGGCTGGACGGAGAAACGGTGTATGATTCCACAAATCGAATCTTTCCTGCGGGTGATACCCGGCAAGGCAGCTGGGGAAGCCTGGAAAGCACCCATGACTACATCCGGGCAGGGGGTGGCAGTTCTCTGCTTGCAGGCCCCAAATACGAACTTTATCTTTTAGAGGATTTCCGGGGAACCTACAGCCGGATGGAATCGCTTTATCAGGGATTTTTAAGGTCGGCTTCCATCACCCTGGGGGCCGGGGTGGCGGTGCTGGTGCTGATCCTCTGGCGGTCCCTCCTGCCTTTAGGGCAGCTGCAACAGGCGGCGGCCCGCATTGCGGACGGGGCCTACGACCAGCGGGCCAGGGTCAAACGAAAAGACGAGGTGGGGCTTCTTGCGGGGGACTTTAACCGGATGGCCCAGGCAGTGCAGACCCATATTGAGGAACTGACAGAGCAAAACCGGCGGCAGCAGCAGTTTTTACGGGCGGTGACCCACGAATTCAAGACCCCCATGACCTCTTTGCTTCTGAATGTGGAAACCCTGGAAACCATGGCCCTGCCGGAGCCGGAACGGCAGGATATTCTGAGCGATATGGACCGTCAGCTGACCTACCTGGAAGCCCTGGTGCAAAAGCTACTGAAGCTTCTGACCCTGGGCCAGGCTCCAAACCGGCAGACGGTAGAAAAAATCTGGCTCCTGGAGCAAATTCAGGCCCTGTGTGGGGCCACAGCAAAGCAGCAGGGCGTTTCTCTGGAATTGGAACGGGATGACCAGCCCCTTTTGGGGGATGGAGAACTGCTTTGCGCGGCTCTGCGGAATCTGACGGAAAACGCCATTCACGCTTCTCCTCCCGGCTCTGTCGTCACTCTGCGGCTGCTGGGCCAGACCCTGGAGGTGGAGGACCGGGGCTGCGGTATCCCGGAAGAGCAGATCCCCAGGCTGACGGAGCCATTTTATACCGTAGACCCATCCAGGAGCAAGGGGCAGGGCGGCGTTGGCCTGGGCCTGTCCCTGGTAAAAGCCATGATGGATGCCCAGGGTGGAGCCCTTCAAATCGAAAGTACCCCCGGCCAGGGAACCATTGCCCGGCTGTTGCTGCCAAAGGAGGAATGAGGATGAAACGAAGCATATTATGGCTTTTATTGTGCCTGCTGCTTACCGGCTGTACCCAGGAGTCCACTCCCCCAGAGCCTACCAGCGGCCAGCAAGGCCTCTGGGCCACCCAGGCCGGGGAAACTTGGCAGGAACTGACGCTGCCGGACCGGTTTACGGCCCATTGGACCGACACCCTCCAGGCCGATGCCCGCATTACCGCCTCCCAGGGAACAAAAATGCCCCTGGCTTTCATCCAGCGGCACCGCTTCACCCAGGAGGACCTGGACCGGCTGCTGGCCGCCTTTGCCAAGGGAAACCCCTGCCGGGGGAATACGGTGGAGACCAAGCAGTCCGCACAATTCGAAATTGATGTACTCCACCAGGCCTATGATGGAGCAGAGTGGCCGGGGGATGCGAAATTCCGCCTCAAAAGGCTGGAAAGGAGCCTAAAAGGGTTGCCGGATGAAGCAGACCTTCCGCCGGTCACCAGATTTTGGCACGATGAGGGCTTTGACTGCCCCGTGTTCTATGGAGTAGCGACCGTGGACGGTACAGACTGGAAGTTCCAAATCATCGATAACGGGACAACCATGACCCAGGCTTTGTGCTATGAAAAAACCTATGGCCCATACGGTGCCAGCTGGATACAGCTGGAAGACGGGCAGGATTTTTCCTATGTGCAGCCGCCCCAGCAGATCACCCAGGAGAAAGCCAAGGCTCTGGGCGATCAGCTCATGGAAGCCCTGAACCTATCCAACATGGTCTGTGACGACATCCGCCAGGGCCTCAACGGTGCCCAGCTTCTGTGCTATGTGCCTACCGTCCAGGACATCCGGCTGTCCGTCATCGCCCAGCAGCACCGGAATACCCAGGGGGAAATCAGTCCCTACGTGACCTATCAGGCCCCCCGGGACATGGACGGCGGCTTTTCCTGGGAGAACGCCCAAATCCTTTTGGAGGTCGGAACTCAGGGCATTCTGGCATTTCGCTGGACCATGCCCTTTGAGGTCACGGAGCTGGTGACAGATCAGGCCAAACTCCTGGATTTTAACACCGTTGCCCAAATCGCCCAGGACATTCTGCCGAAGGTCGTGACCCTGTCCCCAGACACCAAAACCGCCACCGTTGACCAGGTAGACCTGACCCTGATGCAAGTCCACGACAAAGGAAGCGACACCGCCACCGTCCTGCCGGTGTGGGACTTCTGGGCCACCGTCACCGAGAAGTACAATGAAGACACCCCCATCCGCCAGGTTCTGCTGACCCTCAACGCCATAGACGGAAGCGTGATCCGCCGGGGAGAGGGGTATTAGGGAATTGACAATTGACAATTGACAATGGACAATTGACAATAATTGGAGCAACCGACGTTGTTCATATGTATCCACCCGTTAAAGTATGTAGGGAACGGCCTATGTGCCGTTCCGCTGCGTTGCGACTATAACCCGTGTGGACAAAACAAAACCACCCCCCGATATGTCATTCCGAGCGAGTGAAACGGAGTCGAGGAATCTTCCCACGTGGCAGATTTTACCTTGCATTGGTACTTTCTGCCACGTGGTGGATTCCTCCACTCCGCTTGCGCTGCGGTCGGAATGACATGTGAGGGGGCGTGTCTGGTTTTTATCGGGAACTGGTACCGTCCTTTCAGGTGCGGAACGGCACATAGGCCGTTCCCTACGGTTTCGCTGGTGGGCGTATTCTTTACCCAACGTATTCCAAAAACGGACACGTCCGTTCCCTAAAAATTGTCAATTGTCAATTGTCCATTGTCAATTTTTAATGTGTTCCCCGGACGATGGTCAGGCCCTGGGATTCCAGGTATTGGGCGGCCTGGGTGATGGTGGGGCATTCTTTGCCGGTGTCCTGGCAGACGGTGCAGATGCCCAGGTGGCAGACCTTGGCCCCCTCGGAGACCATGCGTTCCAGCTTTTCCTGGAAACCTGCGTCGATGCCCGCCTCGCAGCCGTTGCACCGGGCCATGGCCACCAGTTCCAGAGGTTCTTCGTAGTCCGCAAAGTGCCGGGTCTTGCCGTTAAAGGCCTTCAGACACCCGGCTCCGGTGCAGACACGGTTGGCATCCAGACAGTTTAACATGGCGATTTTCATTTGGCTTCCTCCTGGGTTTTGGGATAGTAGAGAATGCGCAGGATCCCCTGTTCGTCGGTGGATACCCGGGCCTCTACCTCGTAAACCTGACGGATGAGCTCCGGGGTCAGAACCTGCCGGGGGGTACCCTGGGTGACGATCAGGCCGTCTTTCATCACCACAAGCCAGGTGCAGTACATGGCGGCAATGTTCAGATCGTGAACGGCGGAGATCACCGTTTTGTGGAGGCCTTTCACGATGTCCAGCAATTGCAGCTGGTATTTGATGTCTAAGTGGTTGGTTGGCTCGTCCAGAATCAGGCAGGGGGTCTGCTGGGCCAAGGCCCTGGCTAAGATCACCCGCTGCTGCTCGCCGCCGGAGAGGGTGGAAAAGCTCCGTTTTGCCATGTCGGCCATGCCTACGGTCTCCAGTGCCTGGGCCACAATGGCATAGTCCTGGGCGTTGTCCCGTTCCATGGTCCGCTTATGGGGGGAACGGCCCATGAGCACCACATCCTGGACGGAAAATTCAAAATTGTAGTAATTGTGTTGTGCCAGAACCGCAATGGTTTGGGCACTCTTTTTATAGGAAAGCTCCCGAATATCCGTGCCGTCCAGCCGCACGATACCTGCCTGGGGCTTCAGTACCCGGTAGATGCATTTGAGCAGGGTGCTTTTGCCGCTGCCGTTGGGGCCGATGATGCCCACAAAATCGTTGTGGTCCACTTCTAGGGAAACACCCCGGAGGATGGGATTTCCGCCCAGCACCGCTTCAATGTCTTTTGCTTCCAGTTTCATCCCTCGCCACCTCCAAATCCGTAACGGCTCCGGGCCATGAGATAAATAAAGCAGGGCGCGCCGATCATCGAGGTCAGAATGCCGATGGGCAGTTCCGTCCGGTCCAGCAGTGTGCGGCAGGCCACGTCCGCCCACAGAAGGAATACGGCTCCCAGCAGAGCCGAAATAGGCACTGTTTTTTTATGGTCCGTTCCAAACAGCATCCGAACGATATGTGGGATCACCAGGCCTACAAAACCGATGATACCCGCATTGTACACGGAAAAGCCCACCAGCAGGGAGGACACCACAAGATAGAGAATGCGCCAGCGGTGCAGATCGGTGCCCAGGGTCACGGCGGATTCATCGCCTACCAGCATCAGATTCAGGGTGCGGTGCTGGGTCATAAAGAAAGCAACACAGACCAGTGTCACCGCCAGCATGGTGGGATTTGTATCCCAGCTGGCGGCGGCCAGACTGCCCATGGTCCAGCGGCCAACGGCGGCAATGGCGTTGCTGCTGTTGTTGATCACATAGAGGATAAAACTGGATACCGCCGAGCAGATGGAGGACAGGGCGGTTCCCGCCAGAATCAGCTTTACAGAGGTGGCTCGGCCTCCGATGTTTGCAAGAAACAGCACGCCCCAGGAGGCGGCAAGGGCACCCAGAAAGGCCATGACACCTACATAGTTTCCGCCAAAAACCGTGCCTACCCCCAGCAGGATCGCAAGGGTCGCACCCAGGGAGGCACCGGAAGAAACGCCCAGAATATAGGGGTCAGCCAGGGGATTTTTGACGATGGCCTGCATGACTACGCCGGAGATCGCCAGAGCGGCCCCAACGCAAATGGCAAGCACCAGCCGGGGAAGCCGGATAAACCAGACAATATCGCTGAGACTGCCGCTGCCGTAAAGCTCCGGGTCGCCGATTTTCAGCGTTTTATAGAGGATCACACTGTAAACATCTTTGACGGAAAGGTTTGCCGCACCCATGGTCACGGCCCAGCACAACGATAGAAACAGGATCGCTATTAAAAGGATAATCGCCACAATATACAGGGGCTTTCCATGAAAAATACCGTTTTTTAAGTCCATATGATCTTCCTATAGCAATCTCTGGGTATCGGTTTGCCGATACCCAGAGACAAATATTTTTGTGTATTACTGATACAGCTCGGGATACAGATTGGTAGCTACATCCAGAATGCCGTCAATGGTACGCATGCCGCTGCAATAGATGCCGGAAAGGTTGATGGCGAACACTCTGTTGTTCTTTACGGCATCCAGGCTGGCGAAGGCGGGATTCTCGGTAATCAGCTTTACCACCTGGTCACCGGCGTAGTCCACATCACCGACGGAGTAGCCGTCATACCAGACCATGAAAATGGCATCGGGATTGGCCAGTACCAGGTCTTCGGCACTGATATTGCCGTTTTCGCCGTGCTTGCCCACGGCCAGCTCCGCACCGCCGTGGATGGCAACGTTGCCGCCCAGTACATCCTCACCGTACACACGGTAGGTGCCGCCCTCGTCCTCCAGAACAGCAGCGGTCAGTCTGGTTTTGTCGGCCAGGTAATCGTCGATTTGCTGGACCTGAGCCTTCATGTCGTTGACAATGGCCTCGGCCTTGTCCTGTACGTCAAAAATTTCGCCCAAGGTCAAGATGTCCTGATATTCGTGCTCGACGGTCTGGGGGTTCTCGGCGGCCTTGCCGCGGCAGGCACTGTTCAGGGACATGTAGGTGCCCACGTTCCGCTGATGCCAGAAGTCCACGTCGCCCAGACGCTTGTCGGAGAAAGTGGAGTACCAGCCGGTGATGAAGTCCGGATTCAGAGCAATGATCTCTTCCTTGCTGGGCATTTTGTCGTAGTAGTTGATGGTTTCAAAGTCGGCCTTCAAATCCTCCCGGACATCACCGTCCAGGCCGTAGGCACCCACGATCTTATCGGCCAGACCCAGAGCCAACAGGATTTCGATGTTGTCCTGGCTCTGCGCCCATACCCGCTCAGGGGCCTTCTCAAAGGTGTATTCCACGGGCTCCTTGGAGTAGTTATAGGTCTGAATGGTCAGGGGATAGACTGTGTGCTTTGCACTTTCGGTGGGGCCCTCGGTGGTCTCCACGGTGGTCTCCGCAGTGGTCTCCGGGGCGGCGGTGGTTTCGGGAGCGGTGGTGGCGGCGGGGGCGGTCTGGCCGCCGCAGGCTGCCAGACCCAGGACCAGCAGGGCTGCCAGAGCCAGGGTCAGGATGCGTTTTGCGTTGTGCATAAAGATTCCTCGATTTCTTGTGTTTATTTTCAATCTCCAGGGGAGTTGAATGCGGTTTTACACGAAAAAAGGACCTGCCATCGGAAAAGACGGCAGGCCAAACAAAGCAGAGGGAAAACCTCTGCATAGGTTCTGACTCCAGTTCCGGTGGAGACAATGGGTCTGCAAGGTATCCTGACTTATCCCAAGCGGGCTTCACAGTGACCGACTCGCGGGGCTTTGCACCCCATTCCCCTGGCGGCCCAAAGCCGCAGGCAGATCCATAACAGTATTCAAAGCGTGTTTCAATATACCACGGATGAAATGAAAATGCAATTCTTTTTTACGGCCAGAGAAACTTTTTTTCACTGATTTTCCTTGGAGCCGGGCCAGAAAGGTTCCGGGCAGCAGCCGCCCCGCTGGCGGATCTGCAATTCCTGACTTTTGACGCTGACGGTGGTGCAGGGGGGGATGGAACTGGTGATAAACACGTTGGAGCCGATGACACTGTCCCGGCCAATGACGGTTTCGCCTCCTAAGATGGAAGCACCGGCGTAAATGGTCACATTGTCCTCAATGGTGGGGTGCCGCCGCTTGCCCCGGAGACTCTGGCCCCCACGGGTGGTCAGGGCACCCAGGGTCACACCCTGGTAGATTTTTACATGGTCCCCAATGACCGTGGTCTCGCCGATGACGATGCCGGTGCCGTGGTCAATGAAGAAATATTTGCCGATGGTGGCTCCGGGGTTGATGTCAATGCCCGTGACGCTGTGGGCGTGTTCCGTCATGATCCGGGGAAGCAGTGGCACCCCCTGGCAGTAGAGAATGTGGGCCAGACGGTAGACGGTGATGGCAAAAATGCCGGGGTAGCAGTAGACGATCTCATCGGTGCTGTAGGCCGCCGGGTCACCGTCGTAAAAGGCCTCCACATCGGTCTGAATCACCGCCCGCAGTGCGGGGATGGCCCGGAAGAATTCCAGACTCACCTGTTGGGCTTTCTCCTGGGCTTCCTGCTCGCTCAAATCCTGGTGGTATACCGCCGTCAATTGCTTTACCAGATTGTACATTACGTCTTCAATGAGCATGGAAAGATTGTGATGGGCATTGTACATCCGGAAATTCCGGTCCCGGCTGAATCCGGGGTAGACAATGCGCATGAGTTTTTGAATCATGTCGATGACCACGGCCTTGTCCGGGTGGGCAAAGGGACTCATGCGGTCAATGCTGCGGCCGTTGTGGTAATCCTCCAGAATGGTATCCACAATGGCCTCTACCTGCTGCTCCATAGTAGCCATAAAACTGCCTCCTTTACACAAAAGGCGGCCCGGAAAAACCGGGCCGTCCATAAAATCAGTCTTCAACACGACGAATCTCGGCCCCAAGGGCGGTAAGCTTTCCAATGAGGTCTTCATAACCCCGTTCCACAAAGTGGATGTTTTCCACCTGGGTGTGGCCCTGGGCACTGAGTCCCGCAATGACCAGTGCCGCACCGGCCCGCAGGTCGTGGGCAAAGACTCTGGCTCCATGGAGGGTATTTACGCCCCCAACGGTGGCGGTTTTTCCCTCAATGCGGATGTTGGCACCCATGTGTTCCAGTTCCTCGCAGTAGCCGAAGAACCGGGTTTCGTATACGCTTTCGGTCAGACGGCTGGTGCCTCTGGCCAAGGACATACACACGCAGACCTGGGCCTGCATATCCGTGGGGAAGCCGGGGTAGGGGCAGGTCTTGACGGTGGTCTGCCGCAAAGGCCCGTTCCGGATGACCCGGATGGCATCGTCAAAGACGATGATCTTGGCTCCCATTTCTTCCAGCTTGCTGGTGATGCACTCCATGTGCTTGGGAATCACATTCTGAACCAGAATGTTGCCCCCGGTGGCGGTGACTGCCGCCATATAGGTTCCGGCTTCAATCTGGTCCGGGATGATGGCGTAGGTGCCACCCTTTAAGGTGTTGACACCTTTGATTTTTACCGTATCCGTACCGGCACCGGTGATCCGGGCACCCATGGTGTTTAAGAAGTTGGCAAGGTCCACGATGTGGGGCTCTTTGGCGGCGTTTTCAATAATGGTCTGGCCGGGAAGCAGGGTGGCCGCCAGCATGATATTCACCGTGGCACCAACGCTGGCCATGTCCAAAGAGATGCGGGCACCGTGGAGCCCTTCTTCGCCGGGTTGCAGGGCGATATAGTCTTCCCGCTCATCCACCTCGGCACCCAGGGCAAAAAAGCCCTTCATGTGCTGGTCAATGGGGCGGGAGGCAAAGTTGCAGCCCCCGGGCAGGGCCACGTGGGCCTTCCCAAACCGGCCAAGCAGTGCGCCCATCAGGTAATAGCTGGCCCGCATTTTCCGAACCAGGTCTGCATCCGGGGCGGCGCACTGTACATCGGTGCAGTCCAGCTCTACCACATGGGGTTCCGGGTAGCTGAGCTTTGCACCCATTCCCTCTAAAATGTCCAGAAGGATGCGGACATCGGATATATCAGGTACGTTTTCAACACGGCATTTTCCGCTGACCAGCAGTGCCGCAGGCAGAATGGCCACTGCCGCATTTTTGGCGCCGCTGATGGTGACGGTCCCTTCCAGAGGGTGGCCGCCGTTAATTTCATATCTGGCCAAGGAACGATCCTCTCCTTGTGATAGATTCAGGGATAGAACATTAAAATTCCGGAGTATTCTATCATAAAATAGAGAATTTGTAAAGGGAGATTCCCATGTTTCGGCATAGTTTCCCCCGAATCACCGGCGCAGGCCCTTGGGATAGTGGTTTTTGACCTGATTTCCGTCCCCTTTTCCCCAGCCGATGCTGTAGCCGTCCACTGTGACCAGACACCAGCCCCGGATATTTCCGGGCAAAACGTCCCCGTGGAGGTACTTTCCGATTTCCGGCCCTTGGGAACTTAGAGGCAGAATATTTGCAAAGTCCCGCCCCCAGAGGGCCAGGGCGTGGGCCGGTTCCAGCCGGTCTTTTTTAAGTGTTCCCAGTTCCAGACCCGCCCGCAGTACCCGCAACCCCTGGAGGGTCGGGGTACCCAGAGGGGTTAAGTACAGCCGGTCCCCAAAGGTCACGGGAATGCCCTCCGGCAGCGTAAGCCCGGTCTCCTTGGCAAAGGCGACCCAGGGTTTGGGCAGGGCTGCCCCTTTTTCCAGCGGAATTTCCGGTTCTTCCCCCTCCAGCTTACGCAGCACCGCCCCAAAGTGTCCCTCACCCAAAAGCCGGTGGGGCCACATCCGGTAGCTGCCCTGGGGTCCCGGGGTGAACCAGGGGGCATTTACCTCCTCCGGCACAAATTCCGGGTGCCGGTCCAAAAAGGCCGCTACGGCCAGTTCGTCCTCCTCCGGGGCAAAGGTACAGGTGGAATACACCAGCCGCCCACCGGGCTTTAGAAGCCGGGCGGCGTTGTCCAGAATTTCCGCCTGTCGGGCGGCGCACATTTCTACGGTCTCCTGGCTCCAATCCGTAATGGCGGCTTCCTCTTTGCGGAACATGCCCTCTCCGGAGCAGGGGGCATCCACCAGTACCCGGTCAAAGAAGCCCGGAAGCCGCTTTGCCAGATTCCCGGTTTTTTCGTTGGTGACGATGGCATTGGCAACCCCCATGCGCTCGATGTTCCGGGAGAGGATTTTCGCCCTGGTGGGGCTATATTCATTGCAAAGAAGAAAGCCCTGTCCTGCCATCCGTCCGGCGATCTGGGTGCTTTTCCCCCCGGGGGCGGCGCAGAGGTCACAGACGGTCTCTCCGGGCTGGGGGTCTAAGAGGGCCACGGCGGACATGGCACTGGCCTCCTGCAAATAGTAGACCCCCGCCTCGTGATAGGGGTGCAGCCCTGGCCGGGCCTGGGGGTCATAATAATAGCCCATGGGTTCCCAGGGTACCGGCTCTTTTACAAAGGGCAGGGTGGGAACAGCCCCCTTTCTGGGGTCAAACCGCAGGGCCACCGCCCGGGGCCGCTCCAAAGACTCTAAAAACGCCGGGTATTCTTCCCCCAGCTGCTGCTGCATCCGTGTTAAAAATGCTTCGGGAAGCATAGGTAAACTCCTTTTAAAATGCTTTTTCCCTATCATAGCATAAAGTCCCCGGATTATCTACCGCCCAGAACAAAAAAATCCTTGCAAATCAGGTTCAGGTGTGCTATGATACGGAAAGAATACTTCAAAAGCTGCGATTGGGCTGCCCTTTGCTGGTTTGCATTTCAGAGAGCGCGGGATGGTGAGAGCCGCGTATGTGCAGGAAACCGGGCTTTCTCCCAGGAGCTGCCGCCTGAAACACACAGTAGGGTTGGCCGGGTGACGCCGTTATGGGTCTGGGGCGTGTTTGCGTCCGAAAAGCGTGCCGTCTTGACGGCAAATGCGGGTGGTACCGCGGAAGGATCTCCTTTCGTCCCGATATTGGGATGGAAGGTGTTTTTTTATACAAAAAATGACCTTTCTTAACAGGAGGAAGAACCATGAAACAACAATTGGAAAGCATTCGGGAGCAGGCCCTGGCCGCTCTGGAAGAGGCTTCTACCCCGGCGGCTCTGGAAGAGCTGCGGGTCAAGCTGCTGGGCAAAAAGGGCGAGCTGACCGCCGTGCTGAAACAGATGGGCAAGCTCTCCGCCGAGGAGCGGCCCGTCATGGGCCAGATGGCCAACTCTGTCCGCGCTGCCATTGAGGAAAAGCTGGAACAGCGGAAGCAGACCATCCATGCCGCTGCCCTGGAAGCCAAGCTGGCTGCCGAGGCCATTGACGTGACCATTCCCGGAGAGCAGTTTACCGTCGGCCACCAGCACCCCATGAACCAGGTGCTGCAGGAAATCAAGGATGCCTTTGTGGGCATGGGCTATACGGTCTACGAAGCCCCGGAGGTGGAGTTGGCGGACTACAACTTCACCAAGCTGAACATTGAAGAGGGCCACCCCTCCCGGGACCGCAGTGACACCTTCTATTTCACCGATGACGATTCCGTGCTTCTGCGCACCCAGACCAGCCCCATGCAGATCCGCTACATGGAGACCCATGAGCCCCCCATCTGCATGCTGGCCCCCGGACGGGTGTTCCGGAAAGATGAAGCCGATGCCACCCATTCCCCCATGTTCCATCAGATTGAGGGCCTGGTGGTGGCCGAGGACATCACCATGGGCGATTTGAAAGGTGCGCTTATCGCCATTTTGCGGAAAGTCTACGGCGAGACCGCCGAAACCCGGTTCCGTCCCCACCACTTCCCCTTTACCGAACCCAGCTGTGAAATGGACATGCAGTGCCACAAGTGCCACGGCACCGGCGAAATCGACGGTCAGACCTGCTCCACCTGCCACGGTGAGGGCTGGATCGAGGTGCTGGGTGCCGGTATGGTCCACCCCAAGGTCCTGGAAAACTGCGGCATTGATTCGGAGAAGTACACCGGCTTTGCCTTTGGCATGGGCCTGGAACGGATGGCCATGGGCCAGCTGAAAATCAACGACCTGCGTCTGATTTTCGATAATGACGTTCGGTTCCTGAACCAGTTCTGAGGAGGGAAAAACAATGAAACTGAACAGAAAATGGATCAATGAGGACTTCGTGGACCTGCACGAGGTTTCCGATAAAGAATTTGTAGAGCGACTGACGGTGTTCGGCCAAAAGGTGGAAACCTGGGAGCGGATGGATGCCGAAATCAAGAATGTGGTGGTGGGCAGAGTCCTCTCCATGGTGCGCCACCCCAATTCTGACCATATGTTCATCTGCCAGGTGGACGTGGGCCGGGAGGAGCCGGAGCAGATCGTTACCGGTGCCCAGAACGTCCATGAGGGAGACCTGGTGCCGGTGGCCCTGCACAATTCCTACCTGCCCGGCGGCGTTCACATCACCAAGGGCAAGCTCCGTGGGGAAAAGTCCAACGGCATGCTCTGCTCCTTTGAAGAACTGGGCCTGACCCAGAATGATCTGCCCGGTGTGTTTGCCGACGGCATCTGGATTTTGAATGACGAGGACTGCAAGCCCGGCGACGATATCAATCCCATCATCGGCAACGATGACACCGTGGTGGACTTTGAAATCACCAACAACCGCCCGGACTGCTACTCCATCATCGGCCTGGCCCGGGAGACTGCCGCCGCTTTCGGCAAGCCCCTGCGGCACCATGAGCCTGTAGTCCACGGCTCCGAAGCCGGTTCCATTTTTGAGCATCTGGATGTAGAAGTTCCGGCGGAGAACCTTTGCAACCGCTACACCTCCCGGATGGTTGCCAATGTGAAGATCGGGCCAAGCCCCAAGTGGCTGCGGCAGCGGCTGCGAGCCAACGGCGTCCGTCCCATCAACAACATTGTGGACATCACCAACTATGTGATGCTGGAATACGGCCAGCCCATGCACGCCTTTGACTACCGCTATGTCTCCTCCGGGAAAATCGTGGTTCGGGAAGCCCAGGAGGGCGAGTCCATGACCACCCTGGAAGGCACCCAGCGGGAACTGAAACCCGGTATGCTGGTGATCGCCGATGAAACAAAGCCCATTGGCCTGGCTGGCATCATGGGCGGCCTCAACAGTGAAATCCGGGAAGACACCACCATGGTGGTCTTCGAGTCCGCCAACTTTAACGGCACCTCCATCCGCCAGACCGCCCTGGCCCTGGGTATGCGTACCGAAGCTTCCGGCAAGTTTGAAAAGAACCTGGACCCCATGCTGACGGTTCCCGCCGTCCAGCGGGCCTGTGAGCTGGTGGAACTGCTTCAGTGCGGCGACGTGCTGGACGGCATGATCGATGTGATCAACCACGTACCCCAGCCCAGAACCATTCCCCTGGAGCCGGAGAAAATCAACAAGCTCCTGGGTACCAAAATCTCCAAAGAGGAGATGGTCAAGTATCTGGAACTGCTGGAAGTGCCGGTGGTGGGCGATACAGTCCAGGTACCCTCTTTCCGCCCGGATCTGGTGCGGATGGTGGACATTGCCGAGGAGGTGGGCCGTTCCTACGGCTACAACGAGATCCCCGTGACCCAGTTCCGTACCGCCACCCACGGGGGCTATTCCAGAGAAATGAAGCTGGAAGTCAAGACCGGCACCCTCTGCCGGGCCATGGGCTACAGCGAAATCATCACCTATTCTTTCACCTCTCCCACTGTTTTTGACCAGATCCGCATTCCCGCCGACTCCCCCCTGCGCAATGTCCTGCGCATCCAGAACCCCCTGGGTGAGGATACCTCCATTATGCGGACCGTGGCTTTGCCCTCCATGCTGGAAATTCTCTCCCGGAACAATGCCTACCACAACAAGGCAGCCAAGCTCTATGAAATCGCCACGGTGTATCTACCCCGGGAGGGCCAGGTCCTGCCGGAGGAGCCCAAGAAGCTGGTGCTGGGTACCTATGGCACCACCGAGACCTTTTTCACCTTGAAAGGCGAGCTGGAAGCCATCTTCTCCGGCCTGCGGATGAAGAAAGCGGAGTATACCGCAGAAAAGAACGACCCCAGCTACCATCCCGGCCGCTGCGCCAGAATCACCGTAGACGGTGTGGACATTGGCGTTATGGGTCAGGTCCACCCCCTGGTTGCCGCCAACTACGGCATGGATTCCGAAGTGTTCTGCGCCGAGCTGGATCTCACCAAAATGATGGGTCTGCTGCTGCCGGAGCCTACCTATGTCCCCCTGCCCAAGTACCCCGCCGTCAGCCGGGACCTGGCAATCGTCTGTGACGAAGAGGTAACGGTTGCCCAGGCCGAAAAGGTCATTGCCGCTGCCGCCGGGAAGCTGCTGCGTGATGTCAAGCTCTTTGACATTTACCGGGGCGTGGGTGTCCCCGCCGGCAAAAAGAGTATGGCCTTCTCCCTGGAACTCCGTGCCGACGACCGGACACTGACCGACAGCGACTCCGAGTCCGTCACCTCCAAGGTCCTGAAAGACCTGGAAGACCAACTGGGTGCAACCCTGCGGTAAAGAAATCTGTTCCCCTAAATAACCTGCCCCCTGGCCGCATAGACTGTGGCCAGGGGGCGTTGCCTTGCCCTGTGCTTTTATACTGGGGGATACCCGTCAAATTGGTGGGGCAGGGCGTTTGTAAATCCTGCACTTTGCAGGCTGTCGCTTTTGAAGAATGTTTTGTATAATATGACCAGAATCAGAAACAGGAGGTAAACAATTATGGCATTCTCTCTCGACAGCAAGGTAAAGGACATTCTGAAGAATCCGGCAGCGGCAGCGGTTCTGGATAAGTACAGCCCCGATGCTTCCAAGAATCCCCAGATGAAGCTGGTTGGCGGCCTGACCCTGCGGAAGCTGGCGTCTTTCCCCCAGTCCGCATTCCTGAAACCCCACCTGGAAGCCCTGGAAAAAGAACTACAGGCAATTGAATAACACTTCAAAAGAAGCGGCTCCCGAATCGGAAGCCGCTTCTGACTGTTATTTCCTTAGTTTTCAGATCTGTGGGACAAAGATCCCGGCGTTCTGACCGCCGTCGGCAAGAATGTCTACGCCGCTGATGTACCCGGCACCGGCAGAACACAGGAACGCCGTCAGTGCACCCATTTCATTAGGCAGCCCCCGCAAGGGGGCTGCCCGGGACGTTAGAAACAGGTCCAGCCGCCGTCACACTTGAGTTCTTCACCGTTGACGTAGCGGGACTGGTCACTGGCCAGGAACAAAATGGCATCTGCCAGATCCTCCGGCATGGCAAGCTCCCCGGAGAAGTCCAGAAGCTTGCTGGTTCTGCCAAATCCAAATTCATCGGAGGGCGGCATGACCAGGGGAATATCGGTCACCACGCCGCCGGGAGACAGGGCGTTGCAGCGAATGCCCTGCTCCATGTACATAAATGCCGTGTTTTTGGTAGCCGCCAGCACGGCCCCCTTACTGGCGCAATAGGCCGCGCCGGAGGTCTGATGGGTGGCTCCTACGGAGCAGATGTTGACGATCACACCGCCGTCCCCCTGGGCAAGGTACTGCCTGCATTCCTCCCGCATTCCGTACATCAGCCCAAAGGTGTTGACCCGGAATGTCTCATGCAGCATTTCGTCTGACAAATCGGCAATGGCAGTGTTGTCATCCATGATACCGGCACCGTTGACGGCGGCATCCAGCCGACCAAAAGTCTCCACTGCCTTTTGAACCATGCCAACAGCTGTGGCGGGGTCACCCACGTCTCCGGCATACCAGACCATGGCACCGGGCATCCCTTTGCATTCCTCGGCCAGCTCCTTCAGCCGTTCTTCCCGGCGGGCAACTGCCACCACTTTGGCTCCCTCCTGGCAGAAAAGGGTCGCTGTGGCTCTGCCGATACCGGCGGAAGCACCGGTGACGATGCAGACCTTTCCGTCCATTCTACCCATAAATTTCCCTCCTCAACAAAAAACCTTGCCGACGACCACCGCCGGAGAATCATTGCAGCCCACGGTCAGTTCCGCACCGTCGGGGACATCCGCCCGGACTGTGGCAAAACCGATATTCTTTTCCACGGTGTAACCGTAGATGGTCTGGGCGCAGCGGCCCACCTCCACGCCATACCAGTACACCCGCTCCCAGATGGAAATGTCCTCTGTGGATTCCCGGGAGAATTCCAGACCCACCATCCGGTATTTGGGGTGGGCTTTCCGTTCCAGGGCGGCCTCCTTGCCGATGAAGTCTTTCTCCGTGGCTACAGCCCAGCCCAGGCCGCATTCGTAGGGACTCAGGTGCTTGAAGTCCTGTTTCAGGGCGAAGCCTTTCTCCATGGGAATGGAGCGGACATAGACCTCCAGGGTTTGCAGTTCCCGGCCACCAACACTTTCCACGGCTTTCAAAGCGGCATCGTGGATGGCCTGACTCTGGTCAAAGGCGGCGTAAATCTCATAGCCGTTTTCCCCGGTGAAGCCGGAGCGGTGGATATAAACGGGAATATCCCCGATTTTTCTTTCACAGATGGCAAACCGTTTCAACTCGTCTACCGGCGCGTCCAGCAGGGCGTTCATGGCGTTCAGGCTGTCCGGGCCTTGCACGGCGTACATGTCCCAGTCATAGGTGATGATTTTCGCCTGAATGTCGGCGTTCCCCTTGTGCTTTTCAATCCAAGGCAGCAGCCGGGGACCGTACAGGTCCGAGACCCAGTACAGGCCGTCAGCCATGTGCATGACGATCACATCGTCGATGATCTCTCCTAGTTCATCCAGGGAGGCGGTGTATTTGGACTTTCCCACTGGCACCTTGGACAGGTCGCTGATGTAGATTTTTTGCAGCACCTCCAGGGCATCCTTACCGGTGATCTCCACCAGATCGTGGGTCCATCGATAGAAGCCAACGCCCTGACGGATGGCCATGGCATCGGCGCGGGCAACGGTATCTTCTTTAAACAGCATATTCCGGCACCTCCTTACAGCATCCGCAGGTCTTCTTTGCGGATGACCTTGATATACATTTCTTCTTCCTCCCGGTCCTCAATGACGCAGGACCACTCAGGGCTGACCAGGGTCTTGGCGGCACCGTTCCACTGGGCCTCGTAGGCATCGATCAGTTCATCCAGCGGGGCCATTTCATAGCGGGCGGTGAAGTCTTCACTCTTGACCTTGATCCAGGTCTCGTCCTTGGTCCAGCGGACCATTTCGTAGGGGACCTGCTGCACATCCAGCATATAGCGGATATAGCCGCCCAGGAGCCGCCCATCGTTTTCATCCATCTCATGGGGAACGCCCAGGAAGCTCCGCAGACCCTCCTTGGCAAAGGGGTCAATAAACTGATTCTTGCCCGCCGTGGCAAACACAATGCGGAATACCCGCAGGAACTCGTCTTCGTCAGGGGCCATGTCCTTAATGGCCATCATGGGGAACTGGATGGACCAGACCCATCCCATCTGGGCGACCCAGTGGTAGGCGGTTTCCAGAGAGGTCTCTTCTCCAAAATTCTGGGTATACTGGCCGTTGCGCAGGCACTGACCCTCTTTGACCATCCGCTCCCGGGGGGTGTCGTGGATGGGGTCTACCGGCTGCTGCATATGCTCCAGCCAGTTCTGCTTGGGTAGGCCGTACACATCCCGGCGTTCCGCAACCACCCGGCAATGTTTGTTTCCGCAGCCCCGGGCCTGACACATGTTCAGCGCCACCTCATTCTCCGTTCCTTTGGAGGAGGCCAGGTCAAAGTTGGCGGTGAACATGCTGGTGGTCATGTTGCAAAGCTCGCTGCCTACAATGTCCCAGGGGCAGGTATCCAGCTCCTTTTCCACCCGGTTCCGGGTGAATTGTACCACACGACCGGCCATATTCTCCCATTCGTCACCGGAGTCGCCGGTGATGCCCCCCAGCCAGCTGGACTTTTCGCAAAGCTCCGGGATGTTGAAGGCTTCATAAAGAGCTTGGTTTACATAAGCCTTTTGGTCCTCCGGGGAACCGGCTACTGCCATATTCATCATATTGGCAATGTCGCAGATGGCGGCGGTGCGCTTTTCCCAGCTTGGCTCAAAGATCCGCATGACCTGGAAGAGGTTGGCGGTCATGGCAGCGATTTGCCGGTTCAGCTGCCGATAGGCCTCTTCTTCCGTAATAAGCTTGCCCCAGGCGGTGGCGAAGCATTTTCTGGTATCCAGTTTTTCTTTCAGCATGGTGTGCCTCCTAACTTCTTTTGCTGTAATTCCATTATAGTGAAAAAACACCGAAGAGGGTATTCTACAAAAACGGTGTTTTTGCCCTCCCTGCACCGTACAATTTGTATTCCACCAAACCATACAATTTATAGGGGCGGAATTTGTGGATATTTCCTATATAGAAAGAAACTCCCATACAAAATGTACGGGAGACGCCTTGACAGCATACCGGAGAAAAACTATAATAAGTCCAATCTTCTATGGGAGGCGGCTTTATGAAGCTGTGCGCGGATATTCTCTATTGGCGGCTGAAAGAAAAACTGACAACGGTCACGCTGCGGGGCAAAACCGGCAGCGAGCTGGCACTGAACCGGCCGGAATTTTACCTGGACCGCACCCAGTCCTTTGAAAAAAACAGGGTGTATGTGTGCTCTGCGGATCATCTGCCCCAAAGCCCCCGCTTGGGGGAAAATGTCTGCCTGGTGTGCCTGGGGCAGCGCCGGGAGCTCAACGCCTGCTACGACCGGTGCAGCGTGATCCTGGTAGAGGGTCCGTGGGATATTTTCCGGGTGTTCAATCTGGTGCAGGAGGTATTCAACCTCTGCGACACCTGGGAGGAGCAGCTCTGGTCCATTCTGCGCCACGGGGCGGCCCTGCCGCAAATGCTGGATGTGAGCCGGGGCATTTTTGAAAACCCCATGCTGCTGATCGGCTCGGACTTCCGCTATCTGGGGGTCACGGAGGAAGGGTATCTGCAAAACGAGCTGGGGATCCAGCTGGATACCCAGTCCTTTGACGTGGAAAAAATGGCCACATTCCTGTCTCTGCATGACATGTCCAACCATGTGCGGGAGCCTCTGCTGTTGGAATTGCAAGGAAGGCGGACCCTCTCTGTGAACATCTTTGATCAGGAGGAGTATCTGGGCTGCCTGACTGTTTATGAAGGCACCCGGCCCTTCCGGGATTCCGACACGGCCCTGGCGGTTTTCTTCTCCAAGCTTTTGCGGCAGGCCATCCAGCTTAATCCGGTGCTGGCCGGTACCCGTACCGCTGTGCGCCGGGCATTGCGCAGCGTCATCTCCGGGCAAAGCATCGATTTTGAATATCGCCGCGCTCTTAGTGTGGAAAGCGGAAAGCAAGACTGGGTCTGTGTCAAGCTGATGCCCAAATCCGGCACGGCACATCTTCCGGGGGCCTATCTCTCAGCCGCTCTGGAGGAGCGGCATCCGGGCGCGCTGGCCTTTGAATTTGAGGATGCCGTGGCAGGATTTCTCCCTGTGGATCAGGCAAAAAAAGAGTCCATGGAATCTTTGTGCCCGGTTCTGGAAAAGCTGGGGGTTGTCTGCGGCATTTCCTCTTCCTTTTCCAATCTGTATGACGCAAATCACGCTTGGTTCCAGGCATCCGCTGCCCTGCAAAACGGCCTTTGTCAGGGAAACGGTGCGTCCATCTTCTGCTTTCAGAATTATCTGCTTCCCCAGCTTCTCAGCGGCGCACTGTCCGGACGTCCCACCTGGGTCTTTTACACGGAGGGACTGAAGCGGCTCAAAGAACATGATGACCATTCTCAGGTGTCCTATTTGCATACGCTTCGAATCTACCTGGATAACAACCTCTCCGTGGCGAAAACCGCCTCGGCACTGTTTTTGCACCGCTCCACGCTTCTGGACCGTCTGGCACACATTACCGCCATGCTGGGCAGCGACCTCAAAGACCCGGATTACTGCCTGACCCTTGGCATTATTCTAAGAGCGGAATTGGAACAGAAACGGACGGAGAAGTGTTCCGCAAATTGAGCATTCCATACCGGTTCCTTTTTGCGGACAAAGACTTACGAACACTGCAAGCTGCACCCCCTGGCCGCATAGACTGTGGCCAGGGGGTGCTTTTATGGAAGCGGAACTGGAATTGGGCGGCAGCCCGGTGGGGAAAGTGCAGGCCTTGCGGCAGGGGCTGTATTATGTGTTTCATTGCCGCTGTCGGCTGGATACCCGGCAGGCCGTGCGGCTGTGGGTCAGCTGTGGAGAAAAGCAAGAGGACTTGGGGGTGCTGGTACCCATGGACGGGGGCTTCGGCCTGGATACCCGGCGGCCCGTGAAGCATTTGGGGGAGGGAACACTGAGCTTTCGTCTGGCCCTCAAGCACGACCCACCCCAAACCCATTTTGAACCCATCTCCCCGGAGGAACCCTTTGCCTATTTGCAGCGGCTGAAAGATGCCTATCTGGAAACCCGCAACGGCCAGCCGGGGGCGGTCTGGACGGAATAAAAGGACCGTGAAAGAGACGTTTCCGCTCTTTCACGGCGCTTTTGGTTCTTTTTAGCCTACAAAGCGATACTCAATGGTGTCGGCGTAGCGGTAATAGAACGTGGTGTTTTTGTCCAGACCGGTGACAACTTCTACCAGGCTGCCGTCAGAAAGGCCGGTTTGGATTTCTGTCAGGCAGGATAATGTGTCGGTTTTCTCGTCATAGCCGGTGTAGAGCCAGGATTTGCCGCTGTCAAAAACGATGGCTTCCGCCGGGACGGTGGGCAGGGGTTGGGACTGGGCGGTGGTGATTTTCACCGAGGCGTTCATGCCGGAGCGCATGGAGTCTTGTCTGGGAATCGTTACGGTGACGGTATACTTGGTGTTGCCGCCGGAATTGACCCCGTAGGCGTTGATTTTGGTGATGGAGCCGGTAAACTCCTTTCCGGGCTGGGCATCCAGCGTCACCTGGGCGGTCATGCCCACCTGCAAGGAGAGGATGTCCAGTTCGTCCACCTGAATCTCCACGGTCATTTCCTCCTCGGGGATGATGGAGGCCACGTCCTGGGTTTCCGTGTCATAGCTATCATAAGAGGCCTGGCTTTTCGGGGCGGACATTCCCGCCATGCTGCCGGTCATGCCAGACATGCCGGACATGCTTCCGGCCATCCCTGCCAGGATGGAACCCATGTCCAGGCTGCCGCCGGGGGTGCCTTGGGGCAGTCCGCCGGTTTCGCCGGAGGGGGCGTTGTGCTGGAAGACCAGCAGACCGTTCCCAATGAGGATGGAGTCCCCGGCGGTGATTTGGCTGCTGTCGCTGTCCTCCCAGCCGGAACCGGTGCTGATTTCGACCGTCAGTCCGGAAATGTCCAGGGCCATGCCGGAGCCGCCGGGGGCGGCCAGTGCGGGAAGAACGCTGCCCTCAGTAACCACCATGGTTCCCTGGGGGACGTAGGTAATGCCGTCCTTAGTGGACAGCACATAGCCCAGGGCGTATTTCGCACCCTCCGGCTCCGGCGGTGTTTCACCGCCCTCGCTGCCACTTCCGGACTCCGAACCGCCGGGATTGCCGGGATTGCCGGTGTCGCCCCCATTGCCGCCCCCGCTGCCGCCTCCGCTGTCGCCATCGGACGGGGTAGGAGTCTGGTTGGGTTCTCCCTCCATCCGTGTTCCGGGCAGTTCTTTCCAGCCGGGGCTGGCCTGACTCCGGGGGGCGGCGGCCAGGGTTTCCAGGGTCAGACTGCTATCCAGGCCGGATACCAGACCGTCATCGGGGGCATAGAGAATGCCGTCCTTGGAGAGCTTTACAAGCTGCTCCATCTGTTCTTCCAGCTCTCCCCGGCGGGAGAGCAGTTTTTCATATTCGGCGGTATGGCCGGTGTCCTTTAAAGAAAGGAGGGTGGCACCGGCGTATATCTTTTGATTTTCTTTCACGGAAATTGCGGAAACCTTGCCGTAGGCCCCGGTGAGCCGGAGCATACTGTGGATGTAAAGGGTTCCCTGACCCAGGAATTCCCCGGTGCTGCCGGTGACAGTGACCAGATCGCCCACCGGGGCGGTTTCATCGGAAAGGGTCACCACGCTGGTTCCCTCGGAAATGCTTTCCACCGTGCCGGGAAGCTGGGTTCCGTCGGATAAGGTCACGGTGACACCTTGGCCCACAGGCAGGGTACCCTCCAACTCCACCGCCATCAGCCCATCCAGGGACAGGAGCATCAACGCGCCCTGGTCATACATGGTGTCGGCCACGCTGGTTCCCACCTGGGCGTAAATCTTTTTCACCCGTCCGGCACTGCCGGAGCGGATGGAGGAAGAATTGGTTTTCCCCGCCGCGGCGGAAAGGTCTGCATCCAGTTCTTTGAGAACTCCTTGCAGCTCCGCAATGGCGGCGACCACGGCGGTTTTGTCCACCTGGACGATGGGATCACCGGCCTTGACCCGGTCCCCGTTGCTGACGTACCGGGCCTGTACTTCCAAGGCCTGTGGGATGGACAAGGTCTGTCCCTCCTGGGGGGTCAGGACGCCGCCGCCGGAGAGTACCGTGGCAATGGAAGCTTCCTGGACCGTAGCGGAGCAGAGCCTGGTGTGAACGGTGGTGGCACTGGACACTCCGGAGGGCAGATTCCCCACCACCAGGGCCACAGCCAGAATCACGCACAGTCCCGTGACCCATTTTGCTTTGCCGCCCCGGTCCGGAGTGTCCTGCTCCTCCATGTCTAGGGTGGGCATAGTATTTTCGGAAGATTTTTTTCGAACGTTCATAGAGTCCTCCTTAACCGCCGTAGTGCAGGGCTTCAATAGGGGGAAGCTTTGCGGCCTTGTTGGCGGGGTACAGGCCGAAAATCACGCCGATGGCAAAGCAGAACGCCACGGCAATGACCACCACGCCCCATTCCAGACCAAAGGAAATGCCCATGCTGGCCACCATCACGGAGATCAGCCGCAGTACCACCCAGGACAGGAAGACACCTATGGCGCAGCCGATCATGCACAGCACCACACTTTCCAGAAGAAACTGCTGCAAAATCACCCCACGGCCTGCGCCGATGGCTTTGCGGATGCCGATTTCCCGGGTGCGTTCGGTAACGGTCACCAGCATGATGTTCATAATGCCGATGCCGCCCACGATCAAAGAAATGGCGGCGATGCCGCCCAGCAGCACCGTCAAAATGCCGGTGACATTCTTCATGGCATCTTCCAGCATGTTCTGGGAGAGAATGGAAAAGGCATCCTCGTCCTCCTCAAACCGTTCCAGCAGCAGCCGCTTTATGGCACTTTCCGTGGCGGCCATGGTGCCGCCCTGGGGGGCACTGACGGAGAAGCTGGTGATGGTGGAAGAAACCGTAGAGGACAGCCGCATCAAGGTGGTGTAGGGAATGTAGGCCATCATGCTATTCTTTGTGAGGATGCCCGTCAGGGATTCGTCATCGTTTTTGAAAATGCCTACAATGGTGAATTTCATGCCGTCCAGGGCGATTTCCTCCCCCAGACAGTCGGTGTAGCCCACCATGTCCTCGGCGGTTTTCTCCGGAATGACACAGACACTGGTGTGGTTCTCCACATCCGCCTGGGTCAGGAACCGGCCCAGAAGAACACTCTGGCCGTTGATGGGGGCGTAGGCCGGGGTGGCACCGTAAACCGTGACGGTTTTGGTGGTGGAGCCGTATTTTCCGCTGGCGGTGGTGGTGGCAGAGGGGGCGGCCAGACCGATTTGAGGGTCGGCCATCCAGGTATTCAGGGTGTCCAGGGTCACGGGCGCACCTTTGTCATCGGCAACGGTGACGGTTAAAAGATTGCTTCCGAGGCTTTCAATGGTGTCTGTCACCGTGCCGGTGGCGCCGGAGACCAGGCTTACCAGAATTACCAGGGCCATGACACCGATGATGATGCCCAGCATGGTGAGAAACGCCCGGAATTTGTTGCCGGAAATGGACTTCATGGCCATTTTAAATGCCTGTATCATCCTGCCACCTCCGTAAGCTGTCCGTCTTTGATGCGCACAATGCGGCTGGCCTGTTTGGCCACGTCATCATCGTGGGTAATGAGTACAATGGTGTTGCCGCCCTGGTGCAGTTCGTGAAAAATATCCATGATTTCCAGGGTGGTTTTGGAGTCCAGGTTTCCGGTAGGCTCGTCTGCCAGAATCAGGCTGGGCCGGGTGACGATGGCCCGGGCAATGGCCACCCGCTGCTGCTGGCCGCCGGAAAGCTCCGTGGGCAGATGCTTGGCCCGCTTTTGCAAATCCACCCGGGCCAGGGCCTGTTCCACCCGCTCTTTCCGCTCTGACCGGGGCACTTTCTGATAGATAAGGGGCAGTTCCACATTTTCCTCGGCGGTGAGTTTGGAAATCAGGTTGAAGCTTTGAAACACAAAGCCGATTTTCCGGTTCCGGATACGGGCCAACTGATTCTCCGTGTAATCCTCAATGGGCGTACCGTCCAGGAGATAGGTGCCGGAGTCTGCCGTGTCCAGGCAGCCGATAATGTTCATTAAGGTGGACTTTCCAGAGCCGGAGGGCCCGATGATGCTGACGAATTCGCCGGGGTCAATGTGCAGACAGGCTTTGTTCAGGGCATAGACCTTTTCAGAGCCGATCTGATAAACCCGGGAAATGTCCTGTAGGTCGATCATGGCAGCCTCCTTACCCGGGCATTCCCGGCATCCCGGTCATGCCGGACATATCCGGATGCTTTCGGTTGCCCCGGTTGCCGGAACTTCCACCATCCGCCATGCCGGGCATCTCCGGCATTTCTCCGCCGGTGGTAATGGTCATGCCGCCAAAGGTAAAGGTCTGCTCCTTGGGGGTATAGTATACGGTGTCCCCCTGCTTCAGGCCGGAAATGATTTCCGTCTGACTGCCGTTGGTCAGACCCAGGGTCACTTCCGTCATGCCCCCTAAGGTGTCGGTTTCCGGGTCATAGGCGGTATAGACATAGGCGGTGGTGCTGGTTTTCCGGATGGCATCATTTGGCACCAACAGGGCGTTTTCCACACCCTCGATGGTGACCTCCGCCTTGGCGGTCATGCCGGAGAGCATGCCGGGCTGCTTGGTGAGAAGAATTTTGACGGGGTAGGCACCGCTAGATCCGGTGGTGTCGATTTCCGAGACGGTACCTTTGTATTCCTCGTCTCCGATGGACTCCACCGTCAGGCTGACTTCCTGGCCCTGGGCCAGAGAGAGGATGTCGGTTTCGTCTACGGAAATGGTGACGGACATGTTCTTTCCAGGGTCCAGGGTTGCCAGGGTGGTTTCCTCCAAGGGGTCGGTACCCAAGGTCACGGTGTCCAGGTCCGTCAGGGTTTCAACGGTGCCGTCCTGTTCTGCTGTAAGGCCGCCGTCTTTGTAGAGCTTTACCAGCTTCCGATAGAGTTCCTCGTAGTCTGCCCGCTTTTGGAGCAGCTGGTTGTATTTGGCGGAATCGGAGGTGTCTTTCAGGGTGAACAGGGCGGTACTGGCGTAGACCTTGGCGTTTTCCTTGGCGGATACATAGTTCACCGTCCCGGCGTAGCCTGTGATTTTCAAGGGGGCGTGGATGTAGAGTTGGCCCTGCTGGGAGCCAACTTTGGCGGTGTCACCGACCAAGGGGCCGTCATCGGTCAGAAGCACCGTGGCGGTGCTGGCAGTGACGGTATCTACGGTGCCGTCCCATTCCTGGCCGTCAGAGGTGGTGACGGTGAGGGCCTCTCCCGGCTGCAATGCCCCGGCGGGAATGTCCAGGGCCAGATGGCCATCCATGGAAAGCTCTGCCAGACTTCCGTGGCGGTACATCACATCGGCCACGTTGTCCCCCTCCTGGGCGTAGACTGCTTTGACCCGTCCGGCCACACCGGCTTTCACATAGGAACTGACGGTATCCCGGCTGGCAGACTGCAAGTCCTCATCCAGATCCTCCAGGGCCTCCTGGACGGTGGACAGAGAGGACAGCACCGTGCTGCTGTTGACCCCGGCAAGCAAGGTACCCGCCGTGACGGGATCCCCCTGGGCAATGTGCAGCTTTTCCACTTTCACAGTGGAGGGGACGGTCAAATCCACCACATCCTCACAGACCAGGGTGCCGGAGCCGGAGACCGTGGCCTTGATGGAGCCGGTGGTGACGGTGGCGGATTTGATATTGCTGCCGCTTTGGGCGGTGACTTTCCGCTGAACCTGTTTGCGGACATACAGGGTTCCGGCCAGCACCGCCACCAGCACCAGGGAAGCGGCGGCAATGGTGCGCTGAATGGCCAGCTTCCGCTTTTGGGCCTTGGTTGGTTTTGCCATAGAGATACCTCCAGAATAAGAGCATTGGAAATAATTCCATTGTAATAGCGGAACCTGAAACAAAACTGAATGAAATAAGAACAAATTGTAAACAGCTCCCCGGCTTTACGAACGGCGAAATTTGTGATATGATGGGGAAAATCACGTAGCGAAGAGAGGAAAACAGCTATGCGCAAAAACTGGATACGGCTTTTTTCCGGCGTTCTGGCCGGTGCCATGCTTCTGGGTCTTACCGCCTGCGGCAGCAAGCGGAAAACCAAAGAGGTGGAAGGGGTCTTTATGGGCGTGGATGTGGCCAAATACCAGGGTACCATCGATTGGCAGGGGTTGGCCGGGGCAGGAACCAAGTTTGCCATGGTCCGCCTGGGCTACCGCACCGCGGGGGAGGGGACCATCGTAGAGGACACCAACGCCCGGTATAATTTGCAGGAGGGCAGCAAGGCCGGTATCCCCATGGGCGGCTATTTCTTCTCCACTGCCACAACGAAAGAAGAGGCAGAGGAGGAAGCCCAGTGGGTGGCGGCGCTGGTTGCCAAATACCCCATTACTTACCCCATCGTCTACGACTGCGAGGGCTTTGACGACCCGGACAGCCGCCAGAAATCCATGACCAAGGAAGAACGGACAGACGTGGCCCTGGCCTTTTTGAAGAAAATCGAGAAACTGGGCTATACCGGCATGTTCTACGCCTCCAAAAGCGAACTGGAAGACCGGTGGGAAACGGAGCGAATTGAGAAGCACTATAAAATCTGGGTGGCCCAGTACCCCGCCCAGCCCTATCCCCAGACACCGACCTCCAGCTACGCCGGAAAGCATGACATGTGGCAGTTTACCAAAACCGCCATGATCAGCGGCCTGAGCCAGCCCATTGACATGAATCTTGCTTACTTTGGCTATGACGGCATCGAACCGCCCCGGGATTCTACCCCGCCGGAGGAGGTAGGGCCTGACCCGGAGGCACTGATGACCTTTACAGAGGTGGAGGAAACGGTGACCGCCAAGGAAAAGACCAACCTGCGCAGCATCCCGGACCAGGGGGAGAGCAGCAAAGTTCTCTTTACCCTCTTAAACGGCGAGACCGCCCAGCGCACCGCCACCAGCCCCAGCGGTTGGTCAAGGCTCCTATATAACGGCCAGGTCTGCTACGCCGTGACCAATTATCTGACCACGGACCTAAACTATGACCCTGCCACCAGCCAGGGGGACTCCGACGGTCTGACCACCCAGTTTGACACCGCCAACGACCGGGTCACCGCCAAGGAAAAGGTGAATCTGCGCTCCATGCCCTCGGTGGACAACCCCAATTCCCAGGTGGTGGCGGTGCTGAAAAACGGCGACATCGCCCGCCGCACCGGCATCAGCACCAACGGCTGGTCCCGGATTGAATACAACAATGCCCCCTGCTACGCCGTATCCAGTTACCTGGTCATGGTAGACGAACAGGGAAAGCCACTGGAAGATATGGGCTCCGGGGAAATCAAAACCCAGTTTGAGGAAGTGGACGACCTGGTGACCCCCAAGGAAAAGGTGAATCTCCGCTCCATCCCCTCGGTTGACAACCCGGATTCCAAGGTGGTGGCCACCATCACAAGCCACGACACCGTCAAACGCACCGGCATTAACCGGGACGTAGGCTGGTCCCGTGTGGAATACAACGGCCAGACCCTGTACTGTGTCACCAGGTATCTGAACGAAGCCAAATAAAAGAAGCCCCCCTTATTCCAAGAAATCGTTGACAGTTATGGCGGAAAGAAAATTGACAATTGACAATTGACAATTATTTGGGCGACCAACGTTGTTCATTTCAGTCCGTCCGTTAAAGTATGTAGGGAACGGCCTATGTGCCGTTCCGCTGCGTTGCAAATAGAACCCGTGTGGATAAAACAAAACCACCCCCCGATTATGTCATTCCGAGCGTGAAACGGAGTCGAGGAATCCACTCAAGTAGCAAGTTTTACCTTGTGTAGGTGCTTTTTGCTACGTGGTGGATTCCTCCACTCCGCTGCCGCTCTGGGCGGAATGACATAATGGGGGGGACGTTTCTGCTTTTTGTGGGAACTGGTTCCGTGCTTTCGGGTGCGGAACGGCACATAGGCCGTTCCCTACGGTTTCGCTGGTAGGGGGACGTTTTCAATCGAGGGATTCTAAAGACAGGAAGAGCGGCGTTGCGGATTATTGAAACAACGGGCGCAAAGGGAAACCTGTCGAGTCTCACTGTAGGGAACGGCCTATGTGCCGTTCCGGGTGCGTGGCGAATACAACCCGTGTGGTTGAATGACATCACCAAACGGTCAATACCCAAACTCCCGACTGACCACGTTTCCGTCAATGGCGTTCAGGGTCAGCATGGGTTGGGTGGTGTAATTCATGCCTTTTTCGTTGTAGCCCCATTTGTTGGGGGCCACGTCATACCAGTCGCTGGTACCCCAGAAATCCCAGACGGGGACGATGGTACCCTGCATGGAGCCTTTGTCCCGAATGCGCATCAGAGACAGGGAGACTTTGGTGATGTCCACGTCCATGCGGGTCTCATCACCGTTGATTCGGTCGATTTCTACCAAACTCCGCACCTCTGACGGCCCGATGATCACCACCGGCAGCATGGTATTTGCAATGGAGGCAATTTCCTCAAAGGGCATCAGGGCCGTCTGGGTTTCCTGGATCAGGGTTTCAGCACTGGGGCATTCCCAGGTAAAGGACAGAATGCCGTCCCCGCCCACGCAGATGTAGATGCTCTCCATGGCCCAGGAAATGGGATCGGGATTGGTTTCTTCCAAGCTGCGGTAATTCATATAGGCGAAGGAATTGTATTGTACGCCGTCGTTGGTTTCCACACGGTCTGAGCGGATACAGGGGATGGGAATGCCGTTTACGGTGGGCACATAAACCAGCTGCCAGTCACCGGTGTGCTGCTGCTGCACATCGCCTAGGACCATGGTGGTATTGTAACCCAGTTCCTCCATCAGGGCCTCTCCCTGGGCAATGGCCTCTTCCTTGGAAATACCGCCCCAATCCTGTTTTTTCATATACTTAAAGTCATCTCGGATGATTTGGGCCTCGGTTGGAAATCCGCCCAGGTTGTTTTGGATGAATACATCATACTCTACCCCATCCACAACGGCGTGGCCGCTGACTTCCTTGGGGTCATCGGAATCATAAAAGCCGTGGACAATGGGGGCTTCTTCCGGGGCCGTTTCCATTCGCTTGGTATAGTCCTCAATGATTTCCTGACGGCGTGCCTCCTTTTCCTCCGGAGCCAGCTCCGGCTTGTCCGGGTCTGTGTGCCATTTGTCGGATTTTACATAATCAATGGACTTTTGCCAGCCCGCCTTGGTGGTACAGAAAGCGTAAAGCGGCTCCCCCTTCAAAAACACCTTCAACAGGTTGTCCACATCCTCCTGGGTAAACTCCCTGGGGGTCACCGTGGCGGTGGGGAGGGCCGTCCCCTGCTCTGCCACCACCTGGGCCTGGGCATCGATGGTGAGCCGCCCCTCCTGGCTGACCCAGTGGCCGGTAAAGGTTTCGGGAAGCGGGTATTCGGTCTGCTCCTGGGCGCTCTTTTGGAGCAGCATGGCCTGGTTTACGCTGGTAGGTGCGGGGCTTTCCTGGCTGTTCCCACAGCCGGGCAGCAATGCCAGGGCCAGAGCGATGGCACAAAGGCTGGTAATTCTCTTTTTCATGGTGACACATCCTTTCAAAGTTTTTTTAGTCCCGCAGGCAGTGGATGAGGTGCGGTACGGCGTTGCGCATTGTCGAAACAGCAGGCGCAAAGGGAATCATGCCGAGTCTCACCGTAGGGAACGGCCTATGTGCCGTTCCGGAGCGTGGCGAATACAACCCCTGTGGACAACCGGAATCACCCACCGATTATGTCATTCCGAGCGAACGAAGTGAGTCGAGGAATCTTCCCAAGTTGCAAATTTTACCATGTGGTGGTACTTTCCTGCTACCTGGTGGATTCCTCCACTCCGCTGTCGCGACCGTCGGAATGACATATGGGGGACGTTTCTGGTTTTTTCGGTAACAGTTCCGTGCTTTCGGGTGCGGAACGGCACATAGGCCGTTCCCTACGGTTTCGCTGGTAGGGGGACGTTTTCAACCGGCGGGTTCCAAGGGTGGCGTTTTCTGCCATAGCCGGGGCGAATGTGAGACGGGGGGCACCTCAGGGTTTTGCGGTGCGGTTTTGAAATCAATACCCAAGCTCCCGGCTGACCACGTTTCCGTCAATGGCGTTCAGGGTCAGCATGGGCTGGGTGGTGTAATTCATGCCTTTTTCGTCGTAACCCCATTTGTTGGGGGCCACGTCATACCAGTCGCTGGTCCCCCAGAAATCCCAGACGGGGACGATGGTTCCCTGCATGGAGCCTTTGTCCCGAATGCGCATCAGGGACAGGGAGACCTTGGTGATGTCCACGTCCATGCGGGTCTCTTTGCCGCTGTTTGCGTCTGTTTCGGTAAGGCTGAAGCCGCTCTTCGGACCCGTGACCACCAGGGGAAGCATGGTATTTGCAATGGAAGCAATGTCTTCAAAGGGAAGAAGGGCTGTAGCGGATTCCCGGAGGATGGGTTCGGTGGAGGGGGCAGACCATTCAAAGGACAAGATACCGTCTTTGCCTACACACATCCAAATGTACTCCAATGGCCAGTACACAGAATCTGCGTTGCCCGATTCGGAACAACGGTAGGTCCAGTATTGGCAGTGGGTCACACCGGTGGAATCCCCATGTTGCTCGCAGACTCCGGAGACAGGAAAACCATTGACCGTTGGAACATAAAAGAGGGACCATGTGCCCTTGCGGCTGTCGCCGGTGTTCTGATAAACAGCATCCAGGGCCATGTGGTCAAATCCAAGGGCGGCCATGAGCCGGTCCGCCTTTTCGATGGCTTCATCTTTGGAGCAATCACCCCAATTTTCGTTTTCACTACCGTATTTGAACTTTTTCATGGTGATGAATGCGTCGGGAGTGAAATATTCGGAGGTATTCCGAATGTCTACATCATATTCTTCACCGTCTACCGTGGCCTGTCCGCTCATGTGGGTGGGGTCATCAGAGTCGTAAAAGCCGTGGATAATAAGCTTTTCCTCCGGGGCTTTTTTAATTTCCGCAGTGTAATAGTCGTTCAATTCCTTGCGGCGTTGGGCCAACTGCTCCGGGGAACGTTCCGGGCTGTCGGGGTCTGATTGCCATTGAGGAGAATTGATGTAATCCAACCAGTCCCGCAGCTCTTGCTTGGTCGGTATATGGCTATAAAGCGGCTCCCCCTTCAAAAACACCTTCAACAGGTTGTCCACATCCTCCTGGGTAAACTCCCTGGGGGTCACCGTGGCGGTGGGGAGGGCCGTCCCCTGCTCTGCCACCACCTGGGCCTGGGCATCGATGGTGAGCCGCCCCTCCTGGCTGACCCAGTGGCCGGTAAAGGTTTCGGGAAGCGGGTATTCGGTCTGCTCCTGGGCGCTCTTTTGGAGCAGCATGGCCTGGTTCACACTGGTAGGTGCGGGGCTTTCCTGGCTGCTCCCGCAGCCGGGCAGCAATATAAGGGCCAGACCGATGGCACAAAGGCTGGATATTTTCTTTTTCATGTGGTGACACTTCCTTTCAAAATTTTCCTCCCGGCGAGGGGCTGGCACGTTTCAATTACAACCCCTGCAGGCAACCGGAATCTCCCACCGATTATGTCATTCCGAGCGAACGAATGTGAGTCGAGGAATCTTCCCAAGTTGCAAATTTTACCATGTGGTGGTACTTTCCTGCTACCTGGTGGATTCCTCCACTCCGCTGTCGCTACGGTCGGAATGACATATGGGGGACGTTTCTGGTTTTTTTCGGTAACAGTTCCGTGCTTTCGGGTGCGGAACGGCCTGTGTGCCGTTCCGCTGCGTTGCAATTATAACCTGTGTGGACAACCGGAATCATCCACCGTCCCTGCCGGGATGGTTTCAGGATACCATACTCGCAGGAAAAAGAGGTTACCGCCCTATTACCGTTTGATTACCGCCCCCATTCTACAGCAGGATCCGGGCGGTGGTGCCGATGCCTTCGGTACTTTCCAATTCCAGTGTGCCTCCGTGGGCCAGGGCTACTTCCCGAACCAGGGCAAGCCCTAAGCCAAAGCCGCCGGTGGATTTGCTTCGGGAGGGGTCCCCCATGTAAAAGGGTTCTGTGACCCGCCGCAAATCCTGGGGCGGAATGCCCCGGCCACGGTCTTCCACGGTAAAGCCTTTTTCCGTCCCCCGAAGCCAGATTTTTCCGCCGGGTAAGGATGCCTTGGCACTGTTTTCAATGAGGTTTACCAGTGCGCTGCAAATCAGGTCTTTATCCACAACCAGTGTGGAAATCTGGCAGTCCGTATACAGGGTGACGCCGTATTTCTGGCAGACAGGCTGGGTCAGCTCCTGGGCCTGGGCCAGGAGGGCCGCCACATCGGTGGGAACGGGCTGGACTTTGTTTTTCATGGACAGCAGGGTCAGAAGTTTCCTCACCATGGTTTCCAGCCAGTGCAGCTGGGTATCCATGCTGCCGAGCAACGCCTCCTGCTGCTCCTGGGGCAGATAGAGCGTTTGCAGAGTATTGACGTTCAGAAGCAGGGATGTCAGGGGCGTTTTCAGTTCGTGGGTAACAGCCCGGAGGAACAGGGTCTGTCGGGCGTTCTGCTCCTGGAGGGTGTCTACATGGGTCTCCACCGCCTGGGCCATGCGGTTAAAGCTTCCTGCCAGAAGCCCCACCTCGTCAGCGGAAGTCTGGGGTACCCGCTGGCCGTAATTCCCGGCGGCAATCCGCTCCGCTGCCTGGGAAAGCTTTGTAAGAGACATAAGGGCGTGGGAAACCATAAAGTACACCGCCCCCAGGCCCAGAAGTCCAATGGCCAGGGCCAGCAGAGCGTAACGTCCGCTGAGCTGCCAGAGCTGCCCCTGAATAAAACCGGCATCCGCCACCAGGTAGATGTGGCAGGAAATGTCAAAGCCCGTGGTGCTTTGGCCCAAAACCAAATAGTTTTTCCCGCCGGAAGATACCCGCAGGCCCTTGCCGCAGCGTTGGGGCCAGTCCTGTTCCGGGGCAATGGGGGTGGAGGCGGTGAGGCACACCCCATCTACCACCAAGACACTTCCGGGAATGCCCTGGGTGCGAAAGCTGTAGGTTAGAAAGGCTTCCTGAGCAGGGCCTGTCAAAGCCTCCTCCGGGGCCTTGTAGAGAAGCTGGGAAAAGCCGGAAACCAGGCTATCCAGGGTTTTCTTGGTACTTTGGGTCAGCAATTCATAGGATTGCTCCCGTACCTGCCACAGCATGGCCCCTGTCAGACTGACCGCCACCAGAAACAGCAGCAGGGCGCACAGCAGGGTCAATTTGAGTTTTAGTTTCATCGCTCCTCCAATCGGTAGCCCGCCTTGGAAACGGTTCGGATTTCCTGGGCCAGGTTCAGCTTTTTCCGCAGATTGGCGATCCGCACATCCACGGTACGGATGTCTCCAAAGTAGTCCTCTCCCCAAATCTCATTCAAAATCCGCTGCCGGGAGACCGTTCGGTTCTTGTTTTTCATCAAAATGGTCAGCACATCCAATTCCAGCGGCGGCAGGGAGATTTCCGTCCCGTTTCTGCACAGCCGCCGGTTGCCGCTGTCCAGGGTCAGATCCCGGAAATGGTAGATTTCGCTCCATTTTCCCCTGCGCCGCAGCACCTTTTCCATCCGCACCATCAACGCCAGCATGTCAAATGGCTTGGAAATATAATCCTCGGCCCCGCCCCGAAGCCCCTGAACTTCATGCTGGGCATCCCCCATGGCGGTCAGGCAAATCACAGGAATGTCATAGCTTTGCAGCTTGGGAAGCAGGGAAAACCCATCCATCCCCGGAAGCATCATATCCAGCAGTGCCAGGTCATAGCCGTGATCCTGTTCCAAGGCCCGAAAGGCTGTAAGGCCGTTGTCAAACACCGTGACACGATACTCCGCACACTCCAAATTGAGCCGCACCGCTTGGGCGATGGCCCCGTCATCCTCGATCAGTAACACCCGATTTCCCATTGCGTTCCCCTCCGGCTTTTTTCTCCATTATACCATAGCTTCCCAAAGGTGAGGTTACCAAAATATTATTGTTGGAGAGAAAACTTCTTGCGCTTCTGATGAAACTGAAATATAATAAAACAAAAAAGGAGTGTGGTTCCCATGACCTTTGTTTGCTACCCCAAATGTACCACCTGTCAGAAAGCCCGGAAGTGGCTGGACGAACAGGGCGTTTCCTATGTTCTGCGGGACATCAAAACAGAGAATCCCTCTTATGAGGAATTGGACGAGTGGTATCGCCGCAGCGGGCTGCCCCTGAAACGGTTTTTTAATACCAGCGGCCTGGTCTATAAGTCCCTGGGACTAAAGGAAAAGCTGCCGGGTATGTCCGAGGAAGAACAGCTGCGCTTGCTCTCTACAGACGGGATGCTGGTAAAGCGGCCACTGCTGGTGGGGGATAACACGGTTTTGGTAGGCTTTCAGCAGGACAAATGGACACAGGCACTTCAAAAGGCACAGGGCTGACGATCGCGGAAAGGGGCTATTTATGGTTTGTAGTTGCTGCGGCAGAAAGAAAAGGCTGCTGGATATGTTCTATTCATCGGGAACGGGGGCCAATAAGGTTCAGTTCTGCTCGGATTGTTGGGAAGTTGTGGAGAAAATGGAGTCTGACCGCCAGGGCGGCGAGGGGGAACTCTATGCCCTCCACCTCCACCAGCTCCAAAAGAAAGCAAAATCCCCAAGTCCAGAATTTGAGGGCTGGCTGAAAACCCATTTCCCAGAGGAAGAAGCAGCCTGGTAACGTACAAATGGAACAGGGCAGCCCGGCAGGTGTAAAAACTTGCCGGGCTTTTTTGCGACTGTATTTTTACTCCCTACAAAAATAGTAGGAAAATAATGCTTGACAAATAGAGCCGCATGGTGTATGATACTGACAGTTAGCAAAGGCTAACCGATATTTCAAGGATGGCACCACCATCAAAGCACAGGAGGTTGGACGAATGGAAGTTTTTAGAATATGGACTGCAATCAACGCATTGGCGGCCATTGCCCTGATTTCTGTGGGCGTTGTGTCCATCCGCCATTTCCTGCGCCGGAGCATTCTCCACGGGAGGAACGGCCATGTCTGAAGAATTGCTGGTCCGGAACTGCGCCCCTACACTGGCGGGGCTCAAAACCGGGAACTTATTTTCCTGCCCCTATACCTGTCGGGAAGAAGTGCTGGATTTTCTGCGGCGATTCAACCGCCGGTTGGGCCATAAGGGCATTCGGGCCATCCCCCTGCGGTTTTCCGGGAAAAAGGCACTGATTTACCTCTACCGCCCGTCCAGGCTGGAAGAAGACCTTTCCAAGTCCCTTTCCGGCGCACTGCTGCGGCAATGCGGCTATTCCTGCCAGGATGGAAACGGCTGTCTGCGAAAGCTTGCCCAACGGCTCCGGCAGCAGGAGGATTTTCCCCATGAAATCGGCCTGTTTCTCAGCTACCCGGCAGAGGATGTACAGGGCTTTCTGGAACACCGGCCCTGCAAATGTACCGGCTGCTGGAAAGTCTATGAAAATGAGGAAAAGGCCCAAAAGACCTTTGCCATGTACAGAACCTGTACCAAAATCTACTGCCAGCAATACGCCAAAGGCACCAACATGGAACGGCTCACCGTAGCCAGTCAAACGATCAAGAAAGAAGGAACTTAAATTATGAAAGTTGCAGTTGTATATTGGAGCGGCACCGGCAATACCGAGGCCATGGCCCAGGCCGTTGTAGAAGGCGCCCAAAAAGTCGGCGCAGAAACAGAACTGTTTTCCGCTGCCGAATTTGACAGTGACAAGATGGACCTCTTTGATGCCGTCGCCTTTGGCTGCCCTGCCATGGGTGCCGAGGAACTGGAAGATGGGGAATTTGCCCCCATGTTTGAGGGCTGCGAAAGCAAGCTCTCCGGCAAGAAAATTGCCCTGTTTGGCTCCTACGGCTGGGGTGACGGCGAATGGATGCGTACCTGGGAAGACACCTGCCAGAGCAAGGGCGCTGCCCTGGCCTGCGACAGCGTGATCTGCCAGGAAACCCCCGATGACGATGCCCTCACCGCCTGCCGCCAACTGGGCGAGGCACTGGCCGTATAACAACGATACAAAACCCTCTGTAAATGGATTTGTGTTGCCGAACTACCTCCTGATAAAATCCTATCCTTTTCTTATCCTTGTTCCAATTACAGAGTTCCCCCTTTTATCGGCTGCCCCGCTCCCTGGGCAGCCGATGTTTGTACGCAAAAACGCCCGACTTCTAAGAGTCGGGCGTTCAGACTGTCTAAAAAGCCCTTAAGGGCTTTTTAGACAAACTTTTGCAGTCTGCTGCGTGCATAAATTGTCCGCCTTTGGCGGACAATTTCCACACTTGCAGCCTGATAGGTATTTTCTGCCAGGTACAGAAGGTGAATTGTCCCAGAGGGACAAGAGAAGCCACCCTGGGGTGCGCCCCGGCAGAAAATGATTGGACTTTATTCGCAGACAAAGGTCTGCGAACTCTGCGAGGCTTTTTCTACAAGCCGAGTTCGCCGTCTTCTTTTGGCGGGGCGTTTCTCTCTGCCAGTTCCTGGGGCGTGTATTCCTCCACTTCCGTTTTGGTCACCCGCTTAATGTGCCGTTTTTCCAGATGCAGATACACAAATTCCCGGAAAAGGGTGTAAAATACGGATACAAGAGGAATAAAAATTAGCATTCCCACAATGCCCATCAGATTGCCGCCAACGGTAACAGCCGCCAGCACCCAGATGGACGGAAGCCCCACGGAGTTGCCCACCACATGGGGATAGATGAGATTGCCCTCCAGCTGCTGCAATACCAAAAACAGCAGGACAAACAGCAACGCCCCCCTGGGGTCCTCCATAAAAATCAGGAAGCATCCTGTAGCGCAGCCGATAAAGGCCCCGAAAATGGGAATCAGGGCGGTAAAGGCAATCAGAATGCCAATGAGCAGTGCATAGGGCATTTTGAAAAGCCACAGGGTCACCACAAACATGCTGCCCAAAATCACCGCTTCCAGGCACTGTCCTGCCAGGAAGTTTGCAAAGGTCCGGTAGGTCAGGGCGCAGATGCTCAAAATCCCCTCTGCTTTTTGCCTGGGCAGAAAGGCAAAAAACACCTTCCGCACCTGTACATGGAGCTTTTCTTTCTGAAACAGCACATAGCAGGCAAAAGAAAAGGCGATAAAAAAGGTGGTCACGCCGCTGACAATGGAACCTACCGCCGTCACGGTGGTGTTCATAACGTTCCCGGTCCCGCTGCCCAGAATGCCCACCAGCCAGGAAATGGCCTCATTGGGGTCAAAGTGGACATTCTCAACAAGCCCCATGATCTCCCGGTTGTTGTGGGAAAATTCCCGTATCCAGTTCTGCATCTGTGGAATAAAGTCCGCAATGGTCGCCATCAGGGTCCCAACGGTCTTGGTCAGCTGGGGAATCACCCCAAACAGCACCAGAACGACTACCCCAACCACCAGCAGGACGGTCAGAAGCAAACTCAGGGGCCGGGCCAATTTCCGGACAAGGCTGCTGCCCCGTTCCTTGGCTTTTCCAAAAAGCCGTTCTTCCAGAAAGCTCATGGGAACATTGATCATAAAGGCAATGGCCCCGCCCAGCACAAAGGGCAGCAGAATGCCCCAAATCCCTTTCAGTACCCCCAGCACCGCATCCAATTTCCACAGCGCCACCACCAGCAGTGCAGAAAACACGATGAGCTCCCGCACCCTTTTAAGGGTTCTTTCACTTAAATTCATTTGTACGCCTCCTGTCCTTTGAATCCAAAAAGAGACCCCTATTGCAAACCGAAATGCAATAAAAGTCTCACCGTTTCCTTGCGGCCCCGGATGTTTCCACCGTCTTGACGACACCGCAAACGCTATTATAAAAGCGTAAGTTACTCCCTCTTATCAGGGGTATTATATACCTTTTCTACCTGCGGTGTCAAGCGGTTTGGGGGCACCCTACGAAAATGGCACAGAGGACGGCCTGGGTGTCGGGGCCTGTAAATCTTGCTGAAAATAAGGGAATTTACCCTCTTACAATTGTGGTGCGTTTTTTTCGGGAGTGTTGACAAACAAGGGGGAATGCTGTAGTATATGATAAGTGAAATATGGAATTTTTGCGTAATCACCCATGGGCGGCTGCATGATGCATAAAGCGTCGGAGAAAGCCAAGAGGGAAACAGAAGGGAATTGAGGGTCGGAGAATGAGCAAACAATACGACGGGCAGTTTACGGAGGCGGAGCTCAAGAAGGTGGCAGAGCTTCTTGCGGCCCAGCAGGCAGAGCCGGGGCGGCAGCGGCAGGAAGACGGGATGGAAGAAATCGATCTTCTGGAACTGGCTCGGACACTTTGGAAGAAGGCCTGGGCAATTTTGCTGGCGGCCGTGATTTTTGGCGGATGCTTCCTGGGGTATACGGCTCTGTTTATCAAGCCAAAGTATACGGCCAAGACACTGCTTTACGTCAATAGCAGCAACATTTCCCTGGGGGCTGCAAAGGTGAGCATCAGTGCGGCGGAGCTTTCCGCGGCCCAGAGTCTGGTGGATACCTATATTGTAATTTTGCAGACCCGGACGACCCTGAATGAAGTGATCGCCCAGTCCGGGGTGCCCTATACCTATGAGGAAATCATCGGCAACAATATGATCCAGGCAAAGGCCGTAAACTCGACGGAGGTATTTGCCATTGAGGTCACCTCCACGGATCCCAAAGAGGCGGAGGTTCTGGCGAACACCATTGGCGTTGTTTTACCTGACAAAATCGCATCCATTGTAGAGGGCAGTTCCGCCCGCATCGTGGACTATGCGGTGGTTCCGTCCCATAAATCTTCCCCCAGCCTGAGAAAGAACACCATGATCGGTGTTGTACTGGGTGCGTTCCTGGCGGCGGCATTGATCGTGGTGAAAGAGCTGATGGACACCAAGGTCCGTGATACAGACTACTTAAAGCAGACCTATGATACCCCCGTTTTGGCGGTCATTCCGGATTTGACCTCCTCCGGCGGGAAGAATTATTCCCAGTATGCCAAGGGGGACAAGGGGAAGGATAAGGCATCTTCCAAGCACAAGACCGTGCTGACCCTGGACGAAAGCCGGAAATATCTGGGAAGCGGCCTGAACTTTGCCTCTGCGGAGGCCTATAAGCTTCTCCGGACAAATCTGAGCTTTTCCCTGCCTGCGGGGGGGGGGGGGCACTGCCGTGTGATCGGCGTTACCAGCTCCGTTGCCGGTGAAGCAAAATCTACAACAGCCATTAATCTGGCCTATACCATGGCCCAGACCAGCAAACAGGTGCTCCTTCTGGAAGCGGATCTGCGGCTGCCGACGGTGGCCAAGCGATTGCAGATCAAGCAGGCCCCGGGCCTTTCCAATCTGCTGGTGGGCCAGTGTTCCGGCAATGATGTGCTGCAGGAATCCGGGCTGATCCCCAATCTGTGGGTGGCCACCGCCGGAAATCTTCCCCCCAACCCTGCGGAACTGGTAGGCTCCAAGCGGATGAACATGGCAGTCAAAGCCTTTTCGGAGGTATTCGATGTGATCGTGGTAGACTTGCCGCCCATCAATGTGGTAACGGATGCGCTGCTGCTGAATGACGTGACCGACGGCATGATCCATGTGGTTCGCCAGGGCTACTGTGACAAGAGGGCCTTGGATGAAGCGGTGTCCCAGCTGCGGTTTGCGGGCACCAAGGTTCTGGGCTTTGTGATGACCGATGCCGATACCCAGGAAAAGTCCTACTATAAAAAGCAGTATGGCGGCTACGACGGCAAGGGTGCGGGAAAAACATGATGACGGATTTCCACACACATATTCTGCCGGGAATGGATGACGGAAGCCGCAGCGTAGAAGAAAGCCTGGCAATGCTTCAAGCAGAGGCAGAGGCGGGCATCCGGCGGGTGGTGTTTACCCCGCACTTCTATGCCTCCCAGAATAGCCCCCGGGAGTTTCTTCGCCGCCGCAGGGAATCCTGGAATGCGTTGCTGCCCCATATGCACCAGGGACTGCCAAAGGTTTCCTTTGGGGCAGAGGTGCAGTATTTTGAGGGCATCTGTCAGGCCGAAGAGATTGAGGAACTGAAAATCCAGGGAACACCTTATCTGCTGCTGGAAATGCCCTTCCGGCGGTGGGAAGACCGGATGGTAGAGAACATTCTGGAGCTGAGCGCCCAGCGGGATACCGTGGTGGTGCTGGCGCATATTGACCGGTATCTTTCCGATGTGTCGCCCAAAGCTCTGGTGGCGCTGGAGGATAACGGCGTGAAAATGCAGATGAATGTTTCGATTTTTGGTCAGCGGTGGAAAAAACACCGGGCCATGTCCATGCTGCAAGCCGGGAAAGTCCACATTCTGGGGTCAGACTGCCACAGCATGGGCAACCGTCGGCCCAATTGGGCACTGCTGCCTGCAAAAGCCAAGCAGCTTCTGGAAGACTCCCAGGAATACCGCAAAATTTGCACCACCGTTGGGAATACTGCCCTTTAACATGCGCTGCATCCAACTTTGCAACGGCTGCTGCCCCTGCTTTCGTTTTTGAAAGCAGGGGCAGTTTTTTGCCCATCTCGCATGGGCGAGTCTAAGGGGTGAAAGACCAGAGCCCGCCCGCTAGTGGGAAAGGGTACACCGGTTCACTGCACAAATTCAGCATTTCCAAGTCTGCAAAACTGCAATCCATTCTGCTTATAGATTTCAAAGGTTCCAACCACCGTGATCGTATCTCCCAACGTTGGGTAGTCCTGTGGATAGCTGTAGTCACCGGCCAAGTCAAAGGGAATGCCCTGCGCACAGCAGGCGGTGGCATCCTGAATGACACAGGCAAACACCATGTCGCCATCGTCCAGACTTCCGTCTCCAGCGTAAAGCTGACCTCGGCTGAAGATTCCCCGCATTTTGACGGTTTTCCCTACATATTCTTCCGGCGAGGACATCATGGCGAATACTTCCGCATAGACCATGGTGCTGCTTAAAGCGGTCAGGTCTACCATTGTTGTTTCTGCCTCAATGGTTTCTACTGTTTCCCGGGGCAGCGTGGGCAGCGGGGTGGGGTCGGATACAATTGTGGTTGGGGTCGTCAATTCCTCGGCAGCTGATTCCGGCACCTGGGATCTACAAGCGGTGATCCCGAGGGCCATTCCGGCAGCAAGTAAAAGGCTGATCAATCGTTTCATGCACGAATTCCTCCAATCAGGTGACCTATTCCGTAGAACAGGAAAAAGGAAACAATGTCTACAGCGACGATGGTAGAACCCACCGGCGTTCCAGCCAGAATCGCAACCAGAATTCCCAATGCGGCGCAAAGGGTAGAAAGCACCGCAGAGCAAATTGTCACGGCACGGAAGCTCTGAAAAACGCGCATGGCGGAAAGAGCAGGGAAGACCACCAACGCTGAAATCAGCAGAGACCCCACCAGATTCATTGCCAGTACAATTACAATGGCGACCGTCACGGCAATCAATAGATTATACCGTTCTGCGGGAGTTCCAACGGCCTTGGAAAAGTTCTCATCAAATGTTATCGCAAAGATTTTATGGTAGTAGAGGGTAAATACCAGCACCACCAGCAGGGATGTTCCCATGCAGAGCCACACGTCTTCCTTAGAAAGGGTTAGAATAGAGGTGGAGCCAAACAGAGTGCTGCATACGTCACCGGAAAGGTTGCTGGATGTGGAGAACAGATTCATCAGTAAATAGCCCAGGGCCAGTGCCCCAACGGAAATCATCGCCACGGCGGCATCTCCCTGAATTTTGGTATTCTGTCCGGTTTTTAGAAGCAGCACCGCACTGACAATGGTGATCAGCATTACGAAAGGCGTGTTATTTGTCAGCCCCAACACCCCGGCAATGGCCATAGCACCAAAGGCTACATGAGAAAGACCGTCACCAATAAAGGAAAACCGCTTAAGGACCAACGTCACCCCCAATAGCGAGGAGCAAAGGGCAATCAGTACACCGACAATCAGAGCGTATTGAACAAAGGGGTAAGCCCAATAGTGGGCCAGTTTTTCCAGAATGGCAGTCATCATGTCTCACCACCGTTCTCTATTGCAAAGAGTCGCCCTTGGGGACTTTGGAGATATTCTGCTTTGGTACCGAAGAAAATTTCATCCCCAATGTGTAGAATATGGCTGGCGTATTGAATTGCGGCGGCAATATCGTGAGAGATCATGATCACGGTGATGCCATCCTTGCGATTCAACGTATGGATCAGCCGGTACATATCCACCGTCACCTTGGGGTCAAGCCCGGATACGGGCTCGTCCAGCAGCAACATTTTCCGGGTAGCGCACAACGCCCGGGCCAGCAGCACACGCTGCTGTTGGCCGCCGGACAGCGCCCGATAGCAGCGCCTTGCCAGGGAGTCTATTCCCATTTTCTGAATGTTTTCCTCGGCAAGCCGCTTTTCCTCTTTGCTGTAAAAGGGGCGGCTGCCCATGTGGGCCTGGCACCCGGAGAGAACGATTTCTCTCACGGATGCCGGGAAGTCTTTTTGCACTTGCGTCTGCTGAGGCAGATAGCCGATCTCGTTTTTACGCAGCCCGTCACCTGTCAATATTCTGCCGCTGATAGGTGCCTGCAAGCCGAGAATTGTTTTCATAAGTGTACTCTTGCCGGAGCCGTTTTCTCCTATGATGCAGAGATAATCACCCGCAAAGACTTCAAAACTGAGGTCTTGCAGGACTGGCCTTCCATCATAGCCGACGCAGAGATTTTGACAAGTGAGCTGAGCCATAAACGTTCCTCCTATTAACCCAGAGCCTGCTTCAGCACGGAGAGGTTCTGCTCCATAACGGAGAGATAGGTCGTGCCGTTTTCCACATCTTTAGAGGTCGTGGACTGCATGGAATCCATTGTCAGTACTTTTTGGCCCTTTGCTGTCGTATTTTCAACAACTGTTTCAGCGATCCTGTGTTCCTTACCCTCAATGGTCAACACACAGGGCAGATTCAGCTCGTCCATCTTCTGAGCGAGGAACGAAACGGTTTCAAAGCTGGCTTCACTCTCGGCGGAGCAGCCCGCAAAGGCAGCGTAGTAGCTCAGACCGTAATCGTCTACCAGGTAGCGGAACGGAAAACGGTCACCAAACAGAACGGTCTTATAGGTCGCACCGTCCACGGCTGCCTGGTAGTCCGCATCTATGGCAGACAGTTTTTCAACATAGGCGGCTGTATTGGCGGCGTAGGTGTCCTTGTTATCGGGGTCAAGCTCCTGCAAAGACTCGGAAATGGCACCGACCAGCGTTTCGGCGTTCTTCAAAGACAGCCAGACATGCTCATCGTATTCCTTTTCCTCATGCTCCAGCATATCTTCCTTGATGTCCTCGCCGCTCATATCCACCGGATAGTATGTAGGCCAGTTATCCATTTCCTGAGAGAGTGCGTCAAAACCGTCATTGCCGAAATAGATGTGGAAATGCTCGGCTTTGCCCGGCCCAATACCGTGGTCGCTGAACTGAACATATTTCGGTGCATCAGCATCACCACTTGCGGCTTCAAAGAAGTAACGGGCTCCTCTGCTGCCGGACGCATAGTCGTAGATCTGATAGCCCTTGTATTCATAAGTTGCTTTTGCTGCAACGCCGTTTTTTACAAAGCACATTGTATTATTTTCGGCGTCAATGGTGATCTGCGAAACATCCGTCTTATAACCGGTCTTGTAGTACGCGCGGTATTCTTCTGCCGTCTTGCTGCCGTTTTCCGCCTTGCGCTCCATCACCTCGTCCAGAACGCCATCTCGCAGGTAGGGATACACAGACTGCCAATCGCCGCCCCAGTCAGACAAGGTTCTATCCTGAACATCACTGTCAGCAAAGTTGGAGTATCCGTGATTATGACCTTCTTCTGCCTGCATACCGGGAACAGCTTCTTCGGTCTTGACGGTATCTTTCAGCACTTCCAGCAGGTTGATGACCTTCATTTCCTTGTTGGTCGCATTTTTCAAAGCATCCTCGACCCAGCCATCAGACTCACCGCCGACATAGATAAACAGATCACAGTCGGAAATTTTGATGATGTCATCTGCTGTGGGCTGGTAGCTGTGCAAATCTACGCCGTTATCCAGCAGCATGGTGATTTCTGCGTTGCCAGCCTTGTCCCCTAAAATCTCCCGGATCCAGTCGTATTCCGGAAAGATGGTGGTGACAATACGGAGTTCCTTTTCCGGAACGTTTTCTGTCTGGGGGGCGGGGGAGATATTCTCAGAAGTAGGAACATCGGTTTTATTCATGCAGCCGCTCAGCATTCCAATCAGCATCAGAACTGCAAGCAGGACGGAAATTACTTTTTTCATATCAGTGAACCTCCAATAATCAGAACATATTTTGTAAAATGGGCGCAAAAATACAAGGGCGAACGGCAACGCCGCAAGAGCCTATCCCCAAAGAATAGACCTCACCCTTGTATCTGTTCTGAACTTAATTGGAGAGTTTGACTTTCAGAGTGACCAACGTGACCTGATGTGTGGATTTGCCACAGGGCCAGAAACGTCCGCACGAAATACAGGCAGCCAACAGCACCGCCACGGCAACATGAAGCACCAGGGAAAGGCTTTTCAGAATTCCCCGGCAGACATTTATCTGGAAGCAGATCTGGCATCCGTCACCGATGCAATCGTGATGGGCTTCCTCGGCCAGAAAAAGGGCAGAGGAGATGATGATGGCAAAAATGGCAACAGCCATCAGCATCGCAAGGATCCTTTTGTTTTTTGCCATCATGTACACCTCCTGATTATTATCGGCAATCGGCACAAATGCCATAGAGAATGGTTTCGGATTTGTCAATCTGGAAACCCGTTGTTTGCAATGTGGAGTCCAGTAATTGCCTGGTCTCTTGATCCCCTAAGTGAATGCTTTTCCCACAAAGCCGACAGGAGAGATGCAGGCTATTCCTACAAGCGGGAGTGGCAATGTACTGATAAAACGCTTCCCTGGTATTCTCCCGGATGGTCCGTTTCAGCAGCCCATCCTCCTCCATAGCAGACAGATTCCGATAGACGGCACTGACGCTGATTCCGTCTAATGCCTGGGATATATCTTGGACAGTCAGAAGCTCGTCCGTGTGCTGTTCCAGATAACTCGACAGTTGCCTACGCTGTTTTGTCAGGTATTTCGCCATGGGGTCACTTCCAATCTGCGATTCAATCGCAGATTACTATACATCACTTCCTGCTGTTTGTCAATATGGGAATTATTCGCAAATCTTTAACAAAGTGTGACGGCGCTCTGCGGAGCAAAGTGCAGCAGTCCCACCTTTATGGCGGCAGCCTTTTAGGATGCAGATCCAGTCCAGATAGGCCTTTATGGGGCCGTCACAATGGGATGGGTTCAGAACGGCATCAATTGAGCCTGCCACGCAGTCATATTGACAGGCCAAAAGGGAAAACCAATTGGAAAAGGTTTCTTGTTGGTTCTTATTCATCCGTAAAATAGGCACCGGTGAAGCCGTTGAACCAGTCGCTGATCTGGGGAAGGTATTGGGGCAGCAGGTCATCTGGGACTGAAGATGTGTGTACTTCGACGCCCCAATAGGGGATCAGCGTGGTTTTTCCCTCTGCACACAAGGGAAGATAATCCAGCTCCAGCCGGGAAGTGCGATAGACTTCCTGGTCGTAAAAACGGTCCTGCACCACCTTTCCCATGGCTTCAATGGCCTCATCCGGCGTGATCAGAGTCTGGGGTTCCCCTACGGACTTCAGTGCTTGCAGACCCAGGCAAGAAAAGTACGCAATGCCCTCTCGGGTGATGAGGATGGTCGCATCCGGGGCGAATACCGCACCGTAGGTGTTGCTCATGACACCGGGCTGGGATAGGGGAATGCCGTTGAACGCAAAGGAAAAGTGGAGATAATAGGCATCATGGGCATCCGTCAGCTCCGGCAGCATGTGGAATTTTCCAAATTCCGTATACATGGGGTCATCCAGGCATATCTGCTGGTAGGCGTTGATCTCCGGGCCGGTGAGGGCCGCAAAGACATCCACCACCGGCTCATAGCCCACGTTCATCTGCTTCAATACATCCTGTGCCTTTTGAAGGGCCTCCTCCGGGGACATAAAATTTAAGGGATGCACCGCGTCCTCCGGGTGATCTTCGGCCCAGCCTGACAGCAGGGTTTCCATTTCATATAAATCCTGATGTTCATATCCTCCCCGGAAAGCAGTGAAATGGCTATCCGTGAATGTCAGGCTGCTGCCCTGCTCCGTGGTCACAATGCGTCTGAATTCCACATTTTCTGTGGTCCGCTGAGAAGTGTCCTCGGGAACCAGGATGGACAGCAGCTGCTCTGCCGTCAGCCCCAGCGGTGCCATTTCTACAGGGGCGGCAGATGTGACCCCGTGGGAAAAGACCTCCGCATCCACGTTATAATTTTCCTTAGGGCGAAGCTGTAAATGCTCCGGGATCGGTTCTGTTTCTACGGGTTCTGCTGCCACGGTGGGTCCTGTTGCCACGGTGGTTTCTGCCGCCTCTGTCGCCACTGTCACCCCAGCAGTAGGGGCGGGGGCTTCCTTTGCCCCACAGCCCAAAAGCATCAAACAAGCCAGTAAAACGGGCAATATCTTTTTCATGTTGTTTCCTCCTTACTTTGCCAGCACAGGGTACGGCCCAAAGGGCTGCCCCCACTGGATCACAAAATACAAATCTTCCATGCCGATGGTTTTTTGCGCGGAAAGGGTCTGGGTGTAGCTGCCATCGGCGTTCAGGGTCTGCCCGCTGCTGAAAGTCGGCAAACCGGGCAAATATTCGCCGGATTCATCCGTCAGGCTCAGGCTGACAGACCGATTCTCATAGAGTTTGCGCCAAGTAAAGGTTACATAATACCCAAGCTCCGTTTCTTCCACCTGAATGCTTTCCATTTCAATGCCGGATTCCGTGATCCGGGGGTCGCAGCTGCCCGCCGTGGTTTCCTGGGTTGAGGCTTTGCTTTCCACTTTCTGCTCAAAAGTCACCCGGCAGACTTCTTTCATTTGCTTGGTTCTGGCAGTGCCGGATACATGAAGAATGCCATCCGCAGGCATCTGTGCGGTAATATAGTAATAAAGGTTGCCCTGGGGGTCACACCAGCCCTGAGACCCCTCGCCGTTGGTTCCCAGCCACACGCCGGCAAATACAGGCTCTTTCTTGATGGATTTCAGGTATTCCCCCACCGTTTGGCCCTCCGGGCCCTCCAGGTTCAGGGACTGAATGCTATCTGAGAGCATGGTGTATTCAGGTACCAGAAAATGGTTGCTGTTTCTGGGGGTGATTTTTACCGTTACGTACAGCGCATTGCCGTCACAAAGGGTTTCCTCAATGGCGTAGTGTGCCAAATCATTGCTGTGGGACACTTCCTGGGTGTTCTTCTCCACCAGCTGCTCCACCGCTTCCGGATTTTTGAAACCGAACTGGGTCAGGTATTCCCGCAGACCGGGCATTTTCGTCACCGCCAATACGGACAGGGGAATCACCGTCGCCAAGGCCGCCGCTGCCACCAGCCGGGGTAACACCTTGGAACGCCTGGGCTTTATGGCCTGGGCTTTTTGAAGCACGTCCTCTTTCAGGTGCGCCGGAGCGTGAATACAGTCGTTGAGTTTTTGATAATCAGCATAGGTCATAGAGTTCCAGCTCCTTCCGCAAAATCGTTCTGGCCCGGGACAGCCGTACCCGGACCGTTGCCCCCGGGACGCTCAAAATTCTGGCAATGTCCTCTGTTTTGCACCCCTCGGCGTAGTGCAGATGAAAAACCATCCGATATTTTTCCGGCAGACGGTTTACCGCATCCCACAGCTCCGAGTATGGAGGTTCTTTGCCGCCGGGGATCTCCGCCACATCTTCCAGGGAAACCCAGCTCCGGGTTTTCCGTTTCCGGCCTACATCCCGACATAAATTCAGGGCCACACGCAATAGCCATGCCTTTTGACGTTCTTCATCCCAGCCTGCCGCATCCTCCTGAAACAGGCGAAGAAAGGTCTCCTGATAGACATCCTCCGCATCCTGGACATTTTGCAGCCGACACAGGGCAAGGCGGTAGACGGCATCGCCATACCGGTCCATGGCTTCTGACAATCCTGCTTCCTGCAAGCGATCATCTCCTTTCATATACAACACGTGCCGACAAGTCAAATTGTTTCATTTGATACTAACACAGTTTTGAAAAAATGGAAAGAAGACGTTGCGCAATGGCACTTTCATTCTTTGAACGGATATGGTAGAATACAGACAGAAAAGCGGAAAATACGCCGGAAAAATATAAGGAGGTCCTGCCGATGCCCTTTGAAATCGTTCGGGAGAATATTACAAAACTCCCGGTGGATGCCATTGTAAACCCGACGGACAGTCGGTATTCCGGGTCCGGTGGGGTGGACCGAGCCGTACATCAGGCGGCAGGGCCGGGGCTGCGGCAGGCCTGCGGGATGTTGAAAAAGCTGGGGCAGGGGGAACTGCGGGTGACACCGGGCTATAAGCTGCCCTGTGAATACGTGTTTCACACCCGGGGTCCGGTCTGGGCCGGGGGTACATCCGCCGGGGCGTTTATGACATCTACGAAATCAACGCTGCCCTCTACCAGTTTGACCAGATCTGCCTGGGGTGTTAAGGAAAACGCTGAGGTCTCACAACGGGAGCCCAAAGTCCGGGATTCTAAGGGGCGGAAATGAAAAAACCAAGCCCGGAGGACTGCCGTTCTCCGGGCTTGCTGCGCTCAGGTGATGATTTGTGCTGTGCTGCCGCCGTCTTTGGTTTTGGTGACGACGATTTGTTTGTCGATCCGCTCTTTCAGTTCGGAGACGTGGGAGATGATGCCTACCAGGCGGTTGCCCTCGGTGAGGCTGGCCAGGGTGTTGTAGGCTTTGCTGAGGGCTTCCGGGTCCAGGGAGCCGAAGCCTTCGTCTACAAACAGGGTGTCCAGCCGGATGCCGGTGGACATTTGCACCTCGTCAGACAGGCCCAGGGCCAGGGCCAGGGAGGCCAGGAAGGATTCGCCACCGGAGAGGGTGTTGACACTGCGCTGGGAAGCGTTGATGTGGTCGATGATGTCCAGCTCCAGACCGGCCTTGCTCTGGCGGTTGTCCGCAACGGCACGGCGTTTCAAATCATACTGGCCGCCGGACATTTTTTGCAGGCGGATATTGGCCCGCAGTAGGATGCGGTCAAGGAAGGCACTTTGCACATAGGTTTCCAGCTGGGTTTTGGGCTTGCCGCTGATGGTGCCGTTGGCGGTGTCAGACAGGGCCTTGACCCAGGCGTAGCGCTGTTCCAGTTCTTCCAGGGTGGAGGCGGTGGCAGCAATGTCTTCTTTGGCTTTTTTGTTGGCGGTCATGCGGTAGTTCACGTCTTTCTGTGCCTGGGCAATGGCCGTCCGCTGCTGCACCAGGGCCTCTTTCCGGTGTTCCAGCTGTGCCACGTCCTGCTCCGGCTGCTGGGACAACTGGGTGCGCAGCTGCTGGATGACGGAACGGACATCCGACAGGCGCTTGTCCCGCCGGTGGTATTCTTCTTCTGCTTCTTTCTGGTCGGATTCCAGCCGGTCCAAATCCTGCTGCCAGGTTTTCTGCCGGGTGGTGGCGGCGGCCTTGTCCGGGAAGGGGAGCCTGGCCCCCAGTTCCTCTATTTGCTGGGCCTGACCGGAAATTTGGGCGGTAAGGATCTCAATTTGGGTGTTGGCATCTGTAAAGGCTTTGACGGCCTGTTCCAGAGTCCGGTTTTTTTCCGGGATCAGCTGCTCCAATTCCTTCTTCCGGACAATGTCTTTCTGAATGATTTGAAGGGCGTTTTGTGCATCCGTGATTTTATCGGAAAGGGCCTCTGCCTCTTTTGCGGCGGCATGGGGGGCACCCTCCAGGGAAATGCCCGGAAGCAGTTGGGCAGTGGCTCCCAGAAGATGCTCCTGGGCAGCGGCAACAAGGCCCCGCTGGGTGCTGGCCCGGATGCTGGCACCGTCGGTTTCTTTTTTTGCTTCTTCGTATTCTTTCTTCGCCTTTTTCACCGCCGCCTCGGTGGGGGCACTTTCAGACAGGGTGGCGGGGCAGGGGTGGTGCATCGCACCGCAGACGGGGCAGGGGGTACCATCTGCCAGCGTACCGGCCATAATGCCCGCCTGTTCCCGGAGAAAGGCTGCATCCTTTTCCGTATACGCCGCCTGAAGCCGGGCAGAGTGGCTTTGGGCGGTCAGGAATGCCTGCTGCAAGTTTTCCAGGGCCTGCTGCTGAGTATCCAGCTCCTGAAGCTGCCGGAGCAGCTGGCTAAATTCTGCCTTCCGCTCCGAAAGGTGCTGCACCTGGGCGGTCAGCCGCTCTTTTTTTGCTTCCACATCGGAAAGACCTTCCTGCTGGCCTGTCAGTTCCTGAATTTCGGTTGTCAGTCGGTCCCGCTGCTGTTGGGCGGTGGCCCGGGATTTTTGGGTGCGATTCAGGGACTGCTGCATGGTGTCCCGTTCCGCTTTCAGGCCGTCCAGCCGGTCATAGTCTGGCAGCAGCAGTTCCCCTTTGGCAAGCTGCTCCCGCAGTTCCTTTTGCTGTGGGGCAGTGGTCTGGGCGGCGGTCATGGCGGCTTTGGCGTTTTCCAGCTGGGTCACCAACCCGGGCTCCTGCTCGGATAGCTGGGCCAGTTGGTTTTTTGCCCCCCGGTAGGCTTCAGCTTTGGTGAGCTCCTGGTTGGTTTCCTCCAATTGGGCCTCCAACTGGGCCATGGCGGCTTGAAGTGCGGCTTCCGCCTGACCGTCTTCTTCCAGAATTTCATTCAGAATCTGACGGAAGACGTCAGTAGGCAGCTGGCCCTCTTTGGCTTTTTCTGTATCCGCCCGGTGGGGGGAATCCTCCCCGCAGGTGATCCCCCGGATATACTGCTGAATGCTCCGGGAGAACTCGTCTTTCTCCCGGCCCAGTTGAGCGGCCTGCTCCTTGAGCTTGTTTTGCAGAAGCACATAGAAGCCGGTGCCGAAAATATCCCGGAATATCTTCTGCCGCTCCTCGGTACCCGCCAGCAGCAGCTTTCGGAAATCCCCCTGGGAAATCATGGAGATTTGGGAAAACTGCTCCCGGGTCAGACCAATGATGTCCCGGATGGCGGCGTTGACGTCCTTGAGCTTGGTAACGCTGTGGCCGTCCGGGTACAGCAGCTCTGCGGCGGCGGCCTGTTTGGTGGTGCCGGTGCCCCGGGCCTTGGCCCGGGAATACTCGGGATTCCGCTTGACACTGTAGATTTTCCCGCCGTAGTCAAAGTCCAGTGCCACATAGGTGGGGGTGTCGTCGCCCGCATACTTGGAGCGGAGCATAGAGGGTTCCCGGCTCTCGCCGCTGGCTTCCCCAAAAAGGGCAAAGGTGATGGCATCAAAAATCGTGGTTTTCCCGGCGCCGGTATCGCCGGTGATGAGATACAGGCCGCTGGTACCCAGCCGGGAAAGGTCCAGCTCCTGGGTGTGCGCATAGGGGCCAAAGCCGCAAATGGTAAGTTTTAATGGCCTCATGGCAGTTCCTCCCCAATGGATTCCATCAGCTGCTGTACAAAGGAGCGCTGGGTATCGCTCATAGGCTGATTGTTTTGGCTTTCGTATAGCGCATCAAACAGTTCCAGAGGGTTTTTCTGCCGGACGTCCTCGGCGCAGTCCAGAATCTGGTTGGTTCTGGTGCGGGTGTTGTCGTAGCTCAGCTGCAAGTGGTTGGGATAAATCAGCCGCAGCTTTCCGCTGGCATCGGGAATATCCTCCTCGTCGGTGAGGATGATGTGCAGATAGTCCTGGGTGGCGGTGCCTTCGTAATAGGCTCTGTCCGTCAGTTCCTTGAAACTGCCCCGAATCTCCCGCAGGTCGTGGCGGGGAACCAGGGGAATCAAATCCAGATGGAGTTCCCCCTTTTCCCTCAGTTCAACAACGGTCACGCTTTTGTGGTGGGCTGCTTCGGAGAAGGAATACTTAAGGGGCGTTCCGCAGTAGCGGATGCGGTTGGAGCCCACATTCTGGGGCCCATGAAGATGGCCCAGGGCCACATAGTCAAAGTCCGCAAACACCCCGGCATCCACATTGTCCGTGCCCCCCACAGAGCGCACTTCCGACTCACAGGTGGTGGCACCGGTGACAAACTGATGGGTCAAAAGCACATTCCGCTTGCGCTTGTCCAGGGCCATATGGGAAATGGCGACGGCGCAGGCATCGGAATAGCTTTCTATGTCCTCCTCCGGAAAAAACGGCCGGACGTGCACCGGCTTCAGGAAGGGCAAAAGCCAGAAATACACCGGCCCAAATTGGTCTTCCAGAGTGATGGGCTCCACCTTGCCATTGTACACCGGGGAAATGTGAATGCCGCTGCCCTCCATCAGCCGGTTCCCAAAAGCCAACCGCTCCGGGCTGTCGTGGTTGCCGCTGATCACCAAAACCGGAAGCCGCCGCTGGGCCAGACGGCATAGAAAATCATCAAAAACCGTAACAGCCTCCGCCGAGGGAACGCTCTTGTCGTAAACGTCCCCGGAAATCAGCAACACATCCGGCTGGGTGTCCTGGATGATTTGAAGAATTTGCAGCAAAATCCCTTCCTGCTCCTCCAACATGGAAACCTCATTGACCCGCTTCCCCAGATGCAGGTCCGATAGATGGATCAATTTCATTGGTACGCTCCTTGTGGTTGCCGGCCTTCAAAATTTCATAGCATTAAATGGAATTCATAATGTTCCTCAAGCTTCATCAGTCGCCTATTTTGTTCTAGCGTTATAGTCCCCAAAACAATTGTTCCAATGGAACTGGTTATCGCACCATAAAAAGCCAGGATGTCAGATTCATCCCATGATGTTACGATTATTGGATACTTTTTACCAATCCAATAGGCCAGTTGTATCAGCATAGGATTAAATATTACGAGAATCAATACCAATATAATTATACTTTTGCGGCTGAGAAGATTGTTTCTTGTTTTTTTCACCTATGTGTCCCTCCTCATCTCGGTGGCCTTTCATGGGAAAAAACTTATCCTGAATTATTCTCCTTTAGTGTAACACATTTTGCCCGGTAACTCAACGTGAAGTGCGCAATTTTTACGCTAACTATAGGCACTGTAAGTTTAGAGACTCACAACAAACATCGGGAACAGTCCACGACTGCTCCCAAAATGGATGTTTTCATCGCTTCGTCCGTTCCTTTGTCCGATGTCTGACGGCCTAATCTTTGATTCCAAAGAGGGGTTATCCGGAAGGGGCGGAACGGCACATAGGCCGTTCTCTACGGTTTCGCTGATGGGGGCACTTTTTGAACCGAGGTGTTCCGGGGACGGGCTTATCCGTCGGAATATCCGTGGGAAATGGGCAATAGGGTAGTGCTGAGGTGAAGACAATGTTTGCAAGTGTCTGGCTGCAGCTCAGCGGCCTGTTCTACTCCCTGCAGCTCCACTCCGGCTCTTTCCCCAAACCGTTGACCCCCGAGGAAGAATGCCACTACCTGGAACGGGCCGCCCAAGGGGATTTGGAGGCCAGAAACATCCTGGTGGAACGGAATCTGCGGCTGGTGACCCATGTGATGAAAACAGATGATACACGGGAAAACTTTCTGTGGCGGACAGATGGAAGCACGGTGTCCGTGTGCGGCAATCGGACTGCGAAAATTTACTGGAATGCGGTGCTTAACGAATAAAGGACAAACCCGGCAAGGTTTTGATACTTGCCGGGCGGTGTCATTGTGTGGGGAAGTGCTTTGAGTGGCGGAATCGTCGCTTTATTTCTGGTTCAGGAGGGCGTTCATGTCTTCTTCCGGTGTAGTAATAGGCGCAATGCCATAGTTTTCCACCAGGAAGTTCAGAATATTGGGGGACAAAAACGCCGGGAGAGAGGGACCAAGGCGGATGTTTTTAATACCGAGATGCAGAAGAGTCAGCAGGATACAGACCGCTTTCTGCTCATACCAGGACAGAACGAAGGAGAGCGGAAGTTCATTTACAGAACATCCAAAAGCCTCCGCAAGTGCCACGGCAACCTGAATTGCGCCGTAGGCATCATTACACTGGCCCATATCCATCAGCCGGGGCAGACCGCCGATTTCTCCCAGATCAAGATCGTTGAAACGGAATTTTCCACAGGCCAGGGTGAGGATGATGCTGTCGGGAGGGGTCTGTTTCACGAATTCTGTGTAATAGTTTCGGCCCGGCTTCGCACCGTCACAACCGGCAACCAGGAAGAAATGGCGGATGGCACCGGATTTTACGGCTTCTACGACTGTACCCGCATGGGATAGGATGGCTGCATGACCAAAACCGGTTGTCACTGTCGTGCCGCCATTGATACCGGAGAATTGCCGGTCTTCTTTGTAGCCGCCCAGTTCCAGTGCTTTTTCGATAACCGGCGTAAAATCCTTCTGTTCGTCAATATGAACAGCACCCGGAAAAGCAACTACTTCTGTTGTAAATACTCTGTCTGCATAGCTGTTTTTGGGCGGCATCAGGCAGTTGGTGGTGTAGAGGATTGGGGCGGGAAGATCATCAAATTCCTGTTGCTGATTTTGCCATGCGGTTCCGAAATGTCCTTTCAGGTGAGCGTATTTTTTTAAGAAGGGGTAGGCATGGGCCGGGAGCATTTCACCGTGGGTGTAGATGTTGATCCCTTTTCCCTGGGTTTGTTCCAGCAAAAGCTGAAGGTCCTTCAGATCATGACCGGTCACAACGATAAACGGCCCTTTTTCTACGGCAAGGGTCACAGCGGTCGGTTCCGGTGTCCCATAGGTCTGTGTATTGGCCTTGTCCAGAAGTGCCATGCACTTCAAGTTGATTTCTCCGACTTTCAGCACGGTAGGAAGCAGCCGTTCGATACTTTCTTCATAACCGATTCTAAATAGGGCTTCGCAGAAAAACTGATCCACTTCGGCATCTTCATAATTCAGAACACTTGCATGATAAGCATAGGCTGCCATTCCGCGAATCCCGAACAGAATAAGCGATTTCAAGGAACGGATATCTTCATCGGCATTCCACAGCTGCCGCATATCGTATTCGTCTGTCTTACCGCAGGGGGACTGACAGCTGCTGCAATCGGGAACCAGCCGCTCTTTCTCGGCTCTGACTTTTTGTATCATCTTTTCAATGGCCGCATTGTCAAAGCTCACGTTTGTAACTGTCGTAAACAGCCCTTCAATGATGACCTGCCCGGTCCTTTTGGAAATGGTTTCCGCACCATCGACTGCTCTTGCCAGACCAATCAACGCACCTGTCAGTTCATCCTGCAATTTTGCGGTGTCTGCCTTTTTCCCACAGACACCGGCACTTCCTGTGCATCCCGTACATCCGACTGTCTGCTCGCACTGAAAACAAAACATCTTCTGCTCCATAGTTGTATGCTCCTTTTACTCTATAATTTTACCGTCAATACTGATGGTGACGACCTGCCAGGGGATGAATTTCCCGCTGTTTTGAAGTGCTTTCTTGGCCGCCATCTCCAGACCGCCGCAGCAGGGAACTTCCATTCTTACAATGGTTACGCTTTGAATGTCGTTACCTTGAATGATTGCGGTCAGCTTTTCGCTGTAATCCACCTGGTCCAATTTGGGGCAGCCGATGAGGGTCAGCTTGTTCCGGATAAAATCCTGGTGAAAGCTTGCGTAGGCATAGGCGGTGCAATCAGCGGCAATTAAAAGCTTTGCGCCGTTAAAATAGGGTGCGCTGACCGGTGCCAGCTTGATTTGTACCGGCCAGTTCCGGAGTGCGGACATCTGTGCTGGGTTAGGAGCGGAGATGTCGGTCTCGAATGCTGCCGGACGCTGGATCTGCATGCTTTTCGCACCGGGGCAGCCCATGTGTTTGGATGCTGCCTGGTTTTTGACAAATGCTTTTTCCTGGGCTTCTTTTACGGCTTTCTCATCGTATGCGGGTGCTTCCCGTTCTTCAAAGGAAATGGCTCCTGTTGGGCATTCCGGGAGACAGTCGCCCAGCCCGTCGCAGAAGTGTTCTCTCACCAATGCGGCTTTGCCGTTTATGATCTCAATGGCCCCTTCGTGGCAGGCCTTGGCACAGGCACCGCACCCGTTGCAGCGTTCATGGTCGATCCGAATAATTTTTCTTATCATTTTTTTGACCTCCGTCAGTAGCATTTCTTGTTTTTCTGTTAGAATTATAGTATTATAAATACAACTTGTATGTTTGATTTCCAACATGGAGGGATGATTTTGAAAAAATATTTGCCCATTCTCAGAAACAGTCCGTTTTTCAAAGGCCTTACGGACCAAGAAATCCTGTCCATCCTGCATTGCGTAAACGCAACAACTGTTTTCAAAGAACGGGATTCTTATATTTTCAGAGCGGGAGACGCCACCGAGGTCATGGGGCTGGTGGTGTCAGGCGGTGTCCTCATTATTCAGGAAGACCTTTGGGGGCATCGGAACATTCTGTCCAAGTGCCACGCCGGTGACTTCTTTGGGGAACCCTATGCGGCCAGCCCCGGAGCCATTCTGAATATCAGCGTGGTAGCGGACGAGGATTGCGAGATCATCTTCTTAAACGTCCAGAGACTGCTGGTCTCCTGCCCGACAGCCTGCGAACACCACCAGAAGCTGATCCGCAACCTGGTCAGTGTGCTGGCCAATAAAATCCTGGTTTTTAACGATAAAATCACCCATGTTGGCAAGCGAACCACCAGGGATAAACTGCTGTCTTATCTGTCGGCAGAGTCCACCAGACATTCGTCTCTCTCCTTCGATATTCCCTTTGACCGGCAGCAGTTGGCAGACTACCTTTGCATTGACCGCGCGGCAATGTCTACGGAGATTTCCAGGCTGCAAAAAGAAGGGCTTCTAAAAACCAATAGAAATCATTTTGAGTTGACCCTATGCAACAGTTCGACATCTGAAAAAACAGAAGCGTTCTAGTCCGTCCCATAAAGTTATATAAAAACGGAGTGGGCATTTTCGCCCACTCCGAAATCATAGCAGCTGTTTATAGTCTCTTTTGGCGTATAGAATTCTCCGAATCTGAACAACGGAACCGACGATCACATAAAAAACCAGGTAATTTCCTACTACGAGATAGCGGTAGCCCTTGGCGGCCAACGCCAGGTCTCTGGGGCGAGGGCAGCGTTCCGGCATTGTGGACAGGCTGGCAATTTCGCTGACAAGTCTGTCATAATAATTCAGGGCCGCTTCTTTGGAAAGGGTATTGAGGTAATCGATCACATCCATAAGGTCCTGCTGCGCAGTGGGGAAAATGCGAACATCATACTGTTCCATGGATACGCTCCCGCATTTGCTTGGCAACCGTCATAAAATCCTCCCCGACTGCACCGGAGGAGATTTCTGCTTCCGCAACCGCCAGCTTGCCGTACAAGTCGATCAGTGCCATTTGACGTTCATATTCTTCGATGTTCATAACAACCATATCACCAGTGCCGTTTCGTGTGATATAAACAGGCTCCCTGCTTTGGCGGCAGAAATCCGAAATATCATTGGCACTGTTTCTCAAATCAGAAATGGGGCGGATACTGGGCATTGTCATCACTCCTTTGCGTTTTTAGTATAGCAAAATTATGAGTAAATATCAATACGTATTTTGGTACAGATTGCGGTTCGTGTTTCCGTGTGGCATCACTTCGTAGATAGTATATACTATTCGTTACGAATATACTTCTTTTGCAACATCAAAAAATGGAGGCTTTGATTGCCGGATAAGTGCGGTTTATTGGACCTTTTCTTTTGTATCATCGAACCGCAAAGAAAAAGACGCATTTCTTGAACGGATACTCTCCCATGTTTGATTTAATTTAATCTGAAATAACAGGTGTTTTTTCCTTTTCCCTCTTTTTCTAGCTCACCGACGGCAACCAGTTTACGCAAAGCCCCCTCAATGGAGCTGTCGCTGATCGTCGGGCATAGCTCACGGATATCCTGTTTGCTGAACCGCCCGATTTTATTCCTGCTTGCTCTGCGTACCATTTCCAGTGCGGGTAGTTTTGTTTCCACAAGTGCCATACGGTCTTCAAAGTCTTTATAGGCAGAGAGAATCGTTCCAAGAAGGTACTTGATAAAGGGAACGGCATCCTCTGTACCTTCGTGCCAACCGGTCTGGGAGCGTGCAAGCGCATCATAGTACAGGTCTTTGTTTTTGGCTATTTTGGCTTCCAGAGAGATATACCTACCTACATAAAACCCACTCCGATACAGAAGCAGCGTCGTGAGCAATCGGCTCATTCTTCCGTTCCCGTCATTAAAAGGATGGATACACAGAAAGTCATGGATGAAAACCGGGATGGCAATCAGCGGCTCAAGTTCCATATTTCCAATCACACGGTTATACTCCTCACAAATCCGGTCCAGAGCTTCCGGTGTTTCATATGGGGCAAGCGGTGTAAACAGGGTTTCGACATGACCGTCTGGATAGGTGGCACTGATATAATTCTGCACGGCCTTGGTTCGCCCTGCAATGGGGTTGTTCATATGGCTGTACAAAATTTTGTGGAGCTGTAGGATGTAGTTTTGCGTAATGGGAATCGCATCAAAGCTCTCATGAATAATACGCAGCACATCACGGTACCCTGCGATTTCCTGCTCGTCACGGTTTCTCGGTGTTGTTTTCTCCTCAACCAGTTGCCGGATTCGTGTATTCGTAGTAACGATTCCTTCAATGGCATTCGAGGCCTCGGTACTTTGTACCGTTGCGATTTCAATGAGCTTTTCCAGTTCTTCCGGCCGCTGCTTCAAATACAGTTCCTGTTTCCCTGCTTCCTTGTATATGGCTGCAATCAATCCCAGAATATCCGAATCCCATTTCTGATTCTTGATTGCAGAGTAATGAAAGAGTCTCATTTCCTTACCTCCCTCCTGATTCCCTTAAATATTACCACAGAATAAGGGAATGGTCAATGGATTGTGCGATAATTCCCTTATTATTATATCGGGAATGAGGGAATTATATTCCAGGTGTCAGGTAAACAGCAGCCTCAAATAGGCAAAAACGACGAATACGATCCGGACACTATGATTTTGATTACTTGTCTGATATAATGACACCAGGTTGAAAACTTGGTTATAGAGCAAAGGAGCTGAAATACAGATGGAATGGTCAGACGGAAAGAAACGCTGCTGTTGGGCAAACCCCAAAAATGAACGGTACATCCGTTACCATGATGAAGAATGGGGCGTTCCCGTCTATGATGATGGGAAGCTGTTTGAAATGCTGGTGCTGGAATGCTTTCAGGCCGGGCTGTCCTGGGAGTGTGTTCTGAATAAGCGGGAGGCGTTTCGGGAAGCCTTCGATGGGTTTGACCTGGATACGGTCTGCGCATACGGGGAGGACAAGCTGGAAGCCCTGAGAAATGACCCTGGAATCATTAGGAATCGGCTGAAAATACAGGCGGCCGTTACCAATGCCCGGGTGTTTCGTGAAATACAGGGGGAATATGGCAGCTTTTCCGGGTATCTCTGGCACTGGACCGAGGGAAAAGTGGCCTACGAAACCGGGCTGACACATTCGGAGCTTTCAGACCGGATTTCAAAGGACCTAAAGAAACGGGGCATGAAATTTGTTGGGACGACGGTGATCTACGCATATTTGCAGGCAGTCGGTGTGATCTATTCTCACGATGGGGGCTGCTTTTTAGAGCAAAAAACAGTGGTATAGAGAGATGCATGTAAATGAAATGGGCGGACTACTACAAGCGATATGATGAATGGCAAGAAAGCACACAATACAGCCGCTTGGCTTCCATCACGGATTTTGGGCCGGAGGGAAGCCCCTCGGCGGAAATTGCGGACTGCACTCAGTTTGTAGAATCACGCACCGCCGCAAGCATCATCCGCCGTGCCTTGGCCGCTGGTACTATGGACACGGACATACAGATGGCTGCGAATTCCGCGGCAACGGCGGCAGCAGGGGCAAGTGCCACATAGATTGGGGTCAGAGCTTTTTCACTATAAAGAACAAAGATTGCTTTTTATGCAACAAAATTCTGAAAAGCTTATTACATTATAGATTTTCACTCATAGCTTCTCCATTCCGCAGGAATAGGCACTCTGCGCTGTCTGCTGCTCTTGCGTTACGACCTGATAAAAGCTGTATCCGCCGGAGAGATGGGCGCAGGTGAAACCGTACTGCGTCAAAAGACGGCAGGCCAGATAACTGCGAAGCCCTGTCTGGCAATTCACATAGACAGGTTTCCCCCGGTCTAACTCGTCCAAATGTTCCCGCAGATTGTCCAGCGGAAGATTGCGGAATCCATTCAAATGCCCACGCCGATATTCGCCTTCGGTACGGACGTCCAGCAGCGTCGCACTGCCATCGCAAGGCAAGTCCACAACATCATTCCAATGGAACTGCCGCACTTTCCCGCTCTCCAAATCCTCAATCATAAAGCCGGCCATATTGACCGGGTCTTTGGCAGAGGAATAGGGCGGCGCATAGGAAAGGTCAAGCTCCGTCAAGCTTAGAGCTGTCATTTTTGCGCGAATGGCCGTTGCCAGTACATCCATGCGCTTGTCCACGCCATCGCCGCCAACGATCTGCGCACCCAGCAGCCGCAGGCTTTCTTTTTCATACAGTACCTTCATTGCCATAGACCGTGCGCCGGGATAATAGGTAGCGTGGGATGCCGGGAACAATACGACTTTGTCGTAAGCAATCCCTGCTGCCTGCGCTGCCTTTTCATTGATCCCCGTGGAGGCCGCTGTCAAGCCAAACAGTTTCAGAACAGACGAACCCTGAGAGCCGTGAAAGTGGCTGTTGCCGCCGCAGATATTGTCAGCGGCAATGCGTCCCTGCTTGTTGGCGGGGCCCGCCAGAGAGATCAACGCTTTCTGGCCGGTTACGAAATGGGTGACCTCTACGGCATCGCCCACAGCATAGATGTCCGGCACGGAGGTTTCCATCCGCTCGTTGACAGCGATGCTGCCACGAATACCAAGCCTGAGTCCGGCATCTTTTGCCAAATGCGTATCCGGGGTAACACCGATGGCCAGCAGCACCATATCCGAATGCAGCGGCTCACTACCCTCCAACAGGGTCAGCACGGAATCTCCGTCCTGCTTAAATCCGGTGACGGTTTCACCCAACCGCAGAGCCACGCCGTGTCTGCGCATTTCCCCATGGACAAAGCTGGCCATATCCCCATCCAGCGGCGCTAATAGCTGCTTGGGCCGCTGGACGATGGTAACGGAAACGCCCATCTCCGCAAGGTTTTCCGCCATTTCCAGACCGATAAAACCGCCGCCAGCCAAAACAGCGGTTTTTGGCTTTTTCTCCTCTACAAAGCGCCGAATGCGGAGGGTGTCCTCCACGGTGCGCAGGGTAAAGACCCGCTCGCTGTCCACGCCGGAAAGCGCAGGAACCGTCGGCTTTGCGCCGGGGGCGAGGAGCAGTTTGTCATAGGTTTCCGTGTAGACCTTTCCACTATCCAATGCGTGAACGGTGACGGTTTTCTCTGTGGGATTGATCGCAGTTACTTCCTGCCGTACCCGCACATCAATGCGAAAACGATCCCAGAAGCTCTCCGGAGTTTGCAGTGTCAGTTCTTCCTGCTCTTTGATCACACCGCCCACATAATACGGCAGGCCGCAGTTGGCATAGGACACATAGCCGCTGCGCTCGATCATGATGATCTGCGCGTGTTCATCCAAACGGCGGATGCGGGCAGCGGCAGAAGCACCGCCCGCCACACCGCCTACGATCACAACTTTCATTTTGCACCCTCCACCATTGCGGCAATATCCGAATTTTCAAAATTCGCAGCAGTAATTTTCAGTTCAGCCATGAGAATGACTCCTTTCTTTTGCCTTTTATGATTCTTTGTTTTTCAGCTTGCAAATGCCCTGCGTCATGGTTCCCATCGGACAAAACGCACACCATGTGCGGGGCTTGTAGAGTACCATAACGATCAGGCCCAGCAGCAGAGAGGTCAGCATAAGACTATAAAAGCCGAAGCTGAACTGCGCCACCCAATCAGCGACCGTACCGGCTGTATAAGTCCAGCCCCACGGCACACGGAATGTCCAGAACAGCTTAATGGCCTCCCGCAGGGACGAACTGCCGGTAGCGACCAGATAGGTCTGGAACACCATGTTGCCGAACATCGTCAGGAAAAAAATCAAAAAGCCGTAACGGAACCACTTGGAGTACATCCAGCGGGGCGTTGGCTTGCAGGGGGAGCATTTCAGGTCGCCTCCCAGCTTGCTGAATAGTTGCCCCCGTCCGCAGAGGTGGTTGCAAAAGAATTTGTTCCCGCCGAAGATGGCGAAAAACAGCGGCAGAAGAAAATCGATCATGCCCAGCCATGCAAACAGGATGTTGAAAAAGCCCAGTGCGAAATAAATGATGGCATATACCCACAGGTAATCGTACCAATGCTTTGCTTTCATACGTCAGCCCTCACTTTCACCTCAATGCAGCCCACGGGGCAGAGCTTTGCGCACTTGCCGCAGCCTACGCATCGTTCCGCCTCTACGGCGGCGTAGCAGCCCCGACGCACCTTGACGGCCCCTAATGGACAGGTATTTTCACACACACCGCAGGCGACGCACCGCGTCTTTTCTACGGCAGCCAGTTTCTTTGACAGCATAGCGTTCCTCCCTTGATCCTGTAAGGATTTGTAATTGTGGCTTTATCATACCACAGGACGATTCTTTTGTATGTGACGTGGTCACATTGATACAAAAAATCCGGTGCTTTTTGAGCACCGGATTTTAAGAAGGTGAATTACGCTTTCCACAGACTGTGGAGGTTGCGGTAGACGTATTCTTTAATAGTTCTCCGCATGAATTTCAAAGTAGCTCTGGGGATGGTTACAGGCGGGGCAAACCTCCGGGGCCTTTTCGCCCACGACGATGTGACCGCAGTTGCGGCACTCCCACACCTTGACCTCGCTCTTGGCAAAGACCTGCGCCATCTCTACATTGCGCAGTAGGGCGCGGTATCGCTCCTCGTGGTGCTTTTCGATGGCGGCGACCAGACGGAACCGCTGCGCCAAGTCATGGAAGCCTTCCTCATCGGCGGTTTTGGCAAAGCCGTCATACATATCCGTCCACTCGTAGTTCTCACCCTCAGCGGCGGAAAGAAGATTTTCAGAGGTATTGCCAATGCCGTTCAGTTCTTTGAACCACAGCTTCGCATGCTCCTTTTCGTTGTCGGCGGTTTTGAGGAACAATGCCGCGATCTGCTCGTAGCCTTCCTTCTTGGCCTTGGATGCAAAATAGGTGTACTTGTTGCGTGCCTCGGACTCACCAGCAAAGGCGGCCATGAGGTTTTTCTCGGTCTGGGTTCCTGCGTATTTCGTTTCTTTCATGATTGATGCTCCTTTCAGCTTTTCTGCTTTTATTGTACCAAATTTATGATTTCTTTCTGTGACAAGGTCACACTTCTTTTTATTTTAGACGATTTAGTCTGTTCTTATCCCGCAGCGTGATCGCACCGCGTCTTAGCTCCACAAGTTCGTCTTCCGAGAAGCTTTTGAGCATCCGTGCCACTGCCTCCCGCGCCGAACTGATGTGCTGGGCGATCTGCTCATGGGTCATGCGGATCGTGTCGGAGCCGGTACGTTCCGCTTCGGCCAGGAGAAATTCTGCCAGCCGCCGATCCAATCCCTTGAACATGATCTGCTGCATCGCCCACATCACATCAGAAAACCGTTTCGTTGCCAACTCATAGAGGAAGCAGCGGACATATAGATTTTTCTCCTTGAGTGCAGCGATGACATTTGCAGGGATAATCAGAACCTCCGTATCCATTCCTGCGGTCATTTGCGTATCAAAGGTGATCTGGCTGATGACGCAGGAGGCAGAAAGCACGCAAAGCTGGCCCGGATACAGGCGGAACAGCGTTACCTCCCGACCCTCCTCGGAGAGAAGATAGGTGCGAATTTCACCGGAAAGAACAAACAGCATTCCGAGACAGTCGTTGTCGCTGCTGTGTACGAATGCACCCTTTTCATAATGACGGACAAAGGCACTTCGGCGTAGCGTTTCCATTTCGTGTTCGGTCAAGGATGGCCAGAACGGAAGTTGTGTCAGCGTAGGTTCCATATCAATGGCAGCGATGCTTGCCGCAGCCGTGGTCACTGCAGGCGTGGCCCAAATGCTGAAAAATCTGACCGTTTTCATAGGCAACCGCAATTCTCATGACGGAACCTCCTTTGCAATTTTTGCTTGATTTTTCTGTGTTGGCTCGGTACCCTTGCATCGTGGGGCAGAATGCATCGATTTGCGGTGCGCAACAAATCCGATGGCACTGTGGCGGTTCTGGTATGGACACGTTCCTTCGTCTACTTTCAGTATATACCGATTATAGCATTTTTGGCAGAAAAAAGCAAATTTTTTTCACCACATGACACAAGAAGAGGTACACTGTATTGAACGGCGATTTTATAAATCCCCATTTTGTCGAACTGAAAAACCGAATACTGAAAAACAGCCCGTTGACTGGCCGCAATGAGCGAGAAGTTAACAGCCTTTTTGTTCCAAAAATCTTCATTCCCGCAGTAATGGCATGGGTTACCTGTTTTTGATGTGCAGAGGCGATCCATAAACAGAGCCATGGATAAAATAGAAATCTTGACATCTTCCGGAGATGGTCTATAATCAAAACAGGAGGGATCACCAATGCAAGAAAACGAGCTTTTGAAACTGGCGGAGCGTTTCGGATTTGAAGCAGCGGTATTGCCTGCTTCCCAGGTGCCCACGGATGGAAAATTCCGGCACTTCTGCGAGGAAAACCGCTGCGGCCAGTATCATGCAAACTACTCCTGCCCGCCCACCTGTGGAACGGTGGAAGACATGGCGGCGAAGATTTATGCGGGGACCACTGCACTGGTGCTGAAAACCCAGTGGCCGATTGAGAGCTACGAGGATACCAAGACCATCAAAGACGGAAAGCTTTCCCATAACCGCGCCATGCTGCGGCTGAATGAGACGCTGCACGGCCTGTGCGTGGGCGGCAGCTGCTGCTGTCTGTGTTCACCCTGCCGGATGAAGAACGGGGAAAGTTGCATCTACCCGGACCTGCGTTTCAGCTGCATGTCCGCCTATTGCGTGGACGTGGCGGAGCTGTGCAGACGCTGCGGCATGGACTTCCGGTGGGATACGAAAAAGCTCTCCGTTTATAGCATGATCGTGCTGTAGGTAGATTTTGTCATTGAGGAACTGAGAAAAGAATTTACGGGCCTTTTATTTACGCAAATGTCCGATTGCGCAGGTGTTCTGATTTTGGACTGATAACCTCTAAATGGAACAAACCGAAAGTTTTGGAAAGGTGAATACGCCATGAATTTGAAAAAAGTTCATCATATTGCCATTATTGGAAGCAACTATCAGCAATCAAAGCACTTTTATGTGGATCTGTTAGGCTTTTCTATCGTTCGGGAAAACTACAGACCGGAACGGGATGATTACAAAATCGACCTTCAACTCGATGGGATGGAACTGGAACTCTTTATCATTAAAAAATGCCCAAAACGCCCCAGTTATCCAGAGGCTTACGGTCTGCGGCATCTTGCCTTTGCTGTAGACTCGGTGGATGATACCGTAAGAGAATTGGACAAAAGGGGCATCATCACGGAGCCGATCAGAATCGATGCTTACACCGGCAAAAGAATGACATTCTTTTATGACCCTGACGATCTTCCCTTGGAAATTCACGAATAAAGTATTGCAGTGTTTTGGACAGCGATTTTATAAATTCCAGTTTGTCGAACTGAAACCGAATACCGAAAAACAGACCGCCCGCTGGCCGCAATGAGCGAGAAGTTGACGGCCTGTTTTATCTCCAAAATGAAAAAAGGTCACGCTTTAAATCAAATATCCTCCATAAAACCCAAGATGAATGGATGCTATGGAGGATGTTTTTCTTTGGACGTCATAGACTGGTGTGCTTCCGGAAGTTAGAGATAATGAGCGTAAGCAATCAATCCCCCCACCTCTATGAAATAATTTCCCAAATCTCAAATAGCTGAGCCTCAGCTGTTTGAGATTTGGGAAATGGAGAATAGGGTAGTGCTGAGGTGAAGATGTATGTTTGCAAGCGTCTGGCTGCTGCTCAGTGGCCTGTTCTACTCCCTGCAGCTCCACTCCGGCTCTTTCCCCAAGCCTTTGACCTCCGAGGAAGAACGCCACTACTTAGCTCGTGCCGCTCAAGGTGACCTGGAGGCCAGAAACATCCTGGTGGAACGGAATCTGCGGCTGGTGGCTCATGTGATGAAAAACGGGTAAAGCCCGCAGCAACCCCTGTGTGACGGACGGATGGGGTGTATCTGTCTGTGTGCTGTGAGCACGGCGCAAAAATTTACTGGAATGTGGTGCTAAGATGAATATAAATGGCCCCGGCAGGCGAAGGTTGCTTGCCGGGGATTGTCTATGGGTGGAGGATAGAAGGCTAGGAGGTTACCACCTGAATATTTGAAAAGTGGGATTTTGGGGCCGATATATTTATTGAAAAGTCTTGAAAAATAAGCCGAAAAGATATTGAAAAGTTTGTTCGCAAAGAAAGAGAAGTCCGCTGGCTAGAGGGAGTAGAACGAATAGCGATTGGAAAGTGCAATGGGAAAAGAATAGGGCGGTTATCGGATAAAAGCCCATTCATTCTCTACTGGGGTAATTTGCTGGGTAGGCTAGACGATTGTCCGTATCAGCAAAATTGAGATGCTGCTGTCATTTATATTTCTGCCGTACCAAAACCGTTTCACAAACCCGGTCGGCAATCAGCTCCCGGTCACGGGTGGGGTAGTATTCCAACAGTGGCTTCACCATCTGCGCAAGCTGTTCCCGGGTAAAAGATGGAATTTCCAGCTGTTTTCCGTACAGATTTTCCATAGTGTGGACCTGTCGGTTAAAGGTGGTTTGAAAGGGTCGTGCTTTTGCCTGAGAAATCAAAGATTTGGGGACGATTTCAAAGGGACTGTACATCACATTGGAAAGCAGCCCTGCGCCCTGGTCGAAAATGGGGCAGTAGTCAAAGGCGCCATCCCTGGCGAGAACCGCAATATTGTTCAGGTGGCGGTCGTCATTGAGGACAAGGCCATCGATTTCAAACAGCAGCGTCAGGTACTGGGGGAACAGGGAAAGTCCTGTGATGTTTGCCGTTTCCTCTGCCAGATAGGCCATTCGCTTTTTGTCACTGGTCAGCCGGTTCAGCGTTTCGGAGAGGGGCTTTCCTGTGTATTGCAGGAACAGATGGGCCAGCGTTATGATCGACTCACCATCTCGCAGAAAATTCCGGCTGCTGCAGCCGGTTCGCTCCCGACCATGCACTCGTATACGCTCCATTCGGTAGCGTACAAAGGTGAAGGGAAAGGCCGCTTCCATGTTGCTGTACTCCAATAATTGAGAGGTAAAGACCTCCGCCAGTGCCTCGTAGCCAAATTGGTCCAGCTTGTACCAGATGCCGCTGTCCAGCCATTTTTCCTGATTGCCTTTGGAGGAGGTTTCTGCGATTTTTTGATTGGATACCAAGTGTACAGTCATTTTATTTCCTCCACGGTAAGCCAAAGATCATCCTCGGCCATTCGTCCTTGTGTTTTCCGGATAATTTCCAGTGGGTCGTAGTGGTCTACGCCAATGGTTTCCAGATATTCCCGGAGCCCCGCCCTGGTTCGCGGAATGCAGCGGCTTTCCAAAAAATGAAGATAATCCTCCCAACTGGGATTCTGGTTGTTCCCAAAGGGCAGCTTCAGAAAATCGGAAACAAGATTTTCTACACGGATTTTCTGTGTAGTCTCATCGGCGGCGATTCGGGCACAGAGAAGGGGGCCAGAGTAGCAGGAAACTAGAAGAAGCTTGTGGACAACCTGACGATTGGCTTCCAGAAATTCGAAAAAAGAAAGCTTCTTTGTAATTGTAATGGATGTGCCGTCAAAGTTCAATTCCATTTGACGATTCTCGGCACCCAGCCCCAACTCCTTAACCCAAGTGGACGGCAGGGAGATTTTATAATTGTTGGCGATTCCGCCGGCAGTGCCGCCAGAAGTGCTGATGATTAAATTTCCTGTTCGTGTTTCCAAAGGATTCACCTCGCGGATAGTATACAATATTCGATACGAATAATCAATATTATTTTTCTTGCGTTCGACTTGATTGAAGAAGTTTAGCTGGAGGAACAAAAGCATATCTATTGAAAGGTGCATTGTGATAGGAGCGTTTTGTCTATTTTATGAATTTGCTCATTTAGAGTATAATTAAAAAGTTATCCACAGCCTCGATGCAAAAAAACGCAGACCCTTTCTGTTTCCGGAGAGGATCTGCGTTTTTCTGGGGAGGGCTTTTTTAACAGCTCCAGCGTAAAATATTTCATCTCAGACTATCTTTTTTCCGTTCTGCTTCGTTATACTAAATGAAAGCGCTTTTAATCTACAGGAGAGGAGGGGAAACATGGACGGCGATTTCCTGCTCCTGCACAGAATGCAAAATGGCGATGATCAGGCCATCGAATCCTTTGTGCGGAAGTATTACCCAAAGATAATGCGTTACTGTCACCTACATATCAAGGACTCCGATTTCACAGAAGACTTGACCCAGGAAACCTTTGCCCGGTTCTTCCGCACGCTCCATCAGTACCAGCACTATGGGAAGGCTGCAAATTATCTGTATGTGATTGCAGGCAATCTGTGCCGGGATTATTACAGAAAGCCGGAAGAACTGCCGATGGAGGAACTGCCGGAGCATCCAGTCCGCCTGATGGAGTCCCTGGATTTACGGATGGATGTCCATATGGCTCTGGAACATCTTCCACAGGAACTGCGGGAAGTAACCATCCTGTATTTCTTTCAGGAAGTCAGACAAAAGGAAATTGCTAGAATTTTGGGAATCAGTCTGCCGCTGGTGAAGTACCGAATCAAACGCGCAAAAGAATTATTGACGATCTATTTAGGGAAGGAGAATTTTGAATGAAGGTGCTCTTTCGTTTCGATGTGATCTGCGATGAATCCAAAATACAGAAAACCATTGCTGTTTCCAAGGAAGCATTTCTTTCTGAGGAATCGGAACAAACCGTATCCCACATAGAATTTCTGTATCAGCAGTGTAAGTTCATCAAAAAACGCTGGTGGCTGATGCAAGGGCTGCTGCTTGCCTTTGTATGTTTCTTGATTAACAACTCAGAAACCGACTTCACCGTGCGCCGTATTCTGGGGCTTACCGGACCGCTGTTTGCAATTCTGATTTATCCGGAAATCTGGAAAAACCGAAGTTACGATGCCTTGGAAATCGAATGTACAACATTTTATACCCTTCGTTCCATCTATGCAGCACGACTCACCCTCTTTGCCTGGGTAGATATGGCACTGCTGTCAGCATTCTATGCGGTCGCAACCCTGCTTAGCAGAGTGACTCTCTGGGAAATGCTTACACAGTTTATGCTCCCCTTCAATGTGACCTGCTGTATCTGCTTCAGAACCCTTTACAGCAAGCGGATCAATTCTCAGGCACTTTCCCTGCTTCTGTGTGTCCTTTGGGCTGGAGCCTGGTCAGTGCTCGTTCTGAATGATGCTGTTTTCCGTGCCATCTCTGTTCCTGCATGGGCATCTTTGCTGGCTGCATCTGTTTTCTTCATGGGATATACCCTCTATCGCGGACAGAGGAAATGGCAAACGATTATGGAGGTGAAACCTTTATGGATTTGAGAATTAGAGACTTAACAAAAGAATTTGGCGACTTCAAAGCTGTCGATCATTTCAGCTATGATTTACGCTGCGGCGTCTATGGCTTGCTTGGCGTCAACGGCGCTGGTAAAACCACCCTGATGCGGATGCTTACTACCTTGATGAAGCCCACATCCGGGCAAATTAGCTGGGATGGAGAAGACATTTTCGCCATGGACGGCAGATACCGGAATCTGTTGGGATATCTTCCTCAGGATTTTGGGTACTATCCAAACTTTTCCATCTACGACTACCTGATGTACATTGCCACCCTCAAAGGTATACGCCCTGCGGTGGCAAAGCAGCGGGTCAAGGAACTGCTGAAGCAAGTTGGTCTAGTGAAAGCCCGGTACAAGAAAATGAAAACCCTTTCTGGCGGCATGAAGCGCCGGGCAGGTATTGCCCAAGCCATGCTGAACGACCCCAAGATTCTAATTCTGGACGAGCCTACCGCCGGTCTGGATCCCAGCGAGCGGATTCGGTTTCGGAATTTGATCAGCGAGCTTTCAGAGGATCGAATCGTGCTGCTGTCCACACATATTGTATCGGACATTGAGTATATCGCGGGTGACATTCTGCTGATGAAGGACGGCTGCCTTTCCATTTCCGGCACTGCTGAGGAACTCATTAACTCCATGCCAGAATCAGTTTGGAGCTGTACTGTGCCCAAAAGCAGGATCGATGCCTGCCTGAAGGCATACAAAGTTGCAAACGTGAAGACAATTCCTGGAGGTGCGGAGCTGCGAATCGTTTCCAAGGGACGGCCAGCAGAAGATGCCGTCAGGGTAGAACCAACTTTGGAGGATGTTTTCCTCTGTTATTTTGGAGAAAGGACAGGTGATATCGATGGTACGGTATGAACTAAAAAAGGTGTTTGGTTCCGTTGGCGGTAAGATCGCCCTGATATTGTACATTGCCGTCTTGGCTCTGTCCTGTTGGTTATCATCGACTGGTGCATTGAATGTGGAGGTAAAGTGGGTGAATGAACAGGGGGAGAGCGAATATGGCCCATCTGCTGTCAAGAAACTGCGCGAAGCCCAGAAGGAATGGGAAGGCTGGGTTGATCAGAATAAGTTGAGCAGAGTGATTCAGGAAAATCAAAGGATCAATGCAACACCCGAAGCAAAGTCAGATATTGTGCAGCAGAATGAAATCGCGTATAGCTGGAAACAGGGTTTCGCACCCATCCGGAAAATCCTGAATGAGTCCTATTCAAATGGTTTCCGGGAGTACGATTATTACACCGCTGACAGGATCACTGCCATCGATGAAGATACCTTTTACGCCAACCGTGAGAAATTACTGAAAAATTGGCTTTATGATGAAACCGATGGTGCTTACTCCAAGTATTCCGAATCGGAGAAGCAGTATATCATTGGGCAGTACAAAGAATTAGAGATTCCCTTCTACTTCACATACCACGAAGGCTGGCATCAGCTGCTGGAAAACGCCGGATATATTCCCTCGCTGGGAATTCTGATTCTGTGTTTCCTGCTGGCTGGCATCTTCTCTAACGAATTCAAATGGAAAGCGGATGCGGTGTATTTTTCCACCCTTTGTGGCAGGAATAAAGCTACCTCAGCCAAGATTAAGGCAGGTTTTCTGCTGGTAACAGTCCTGTACTGGGGAGCCATGCTTATTTATAGCCTGTTCACCTTGTGCTATCTCGGCTTCGAGGGCGCAAGCTGCGCTATCCAGTGGCAGCTCTGGAAAAGTATCTATAATCTTAATATGTGGCAAGCTTGGATGCTGGCTCTCATATCCGGCTACATCGGCAACCTGTTCCTGGCATTCCTGACCATGTGGATCTCCGCCAAGACAAAGTCCACTGTCTTTGCGGTGACAACCCCATTTATTCTGATATTCCTTCCTTCTTTCCTGGAGGGAATGGCAAACTGGTTGGATAAAATTCTGAGCCTCATGCCGTCGCACTTGCTGGAACTCTATCAAAATCTGGGTTCCTTCAATATTCTCACCATCTTTGGTAAAGTTTTCCGTACTTTAGATGTCAGTATTCCGCTATATCTGATGCTGACTGTCATATTGATCCCCATGATGTATCTGGAATATCAGAGGAAGAGAGCATAATCATTACAGTTCAATGTGTGATAAGTGCGAAATCAAAAAGGAGGTTTTACACCATGTATCGAAAAGTCCTTGTCTTTCTTCTGACCGTCCTTGTCGTGATGTAAGCGCTCAATAATTCCCCGTCCCCACCAAAAGACAGCAGGCCCCACACCCAGGGCCTGCTGTTACTCAAGATATGTATTTGTATAAGCATCGGAGTTTGGAATCTTACAATCCTCTTGGATGCCGGGTGCCCAGGGCATGAAAGCCTGCAATTCTTCATGGGAGAATGGGTAATTTCTTGTTCTGGTGGTATTCTTTGCAATGTTGTGGTTTGTATACGGCGCACTTGCGCTCCTGCGCAAACAGCTACTCCTATTTCTAAGGAAACTCTGAATAAATCGTCTGCGGCTGAGCGGCGAATCTTTTGTCCCCAGGCTCCAGGCTGCGGTTTGAAAAATGGGAAATACATCCAGTATTCCCTCATTTTCCAAACCTTGCCTGGAACCAAAATCTTTCGCCGTCAGCTCTTGTCGATTTAATCAGAGCTTCCCTAAAATAGCTGAGGGGAAGCTATTCGAGATTTTGAATATTATCTCACAGGGGTGAAGGAAATATTAGGCGGTGTGTATTGAGCGCTTACAGATTTCTCATTTTGCCTACGAGACTTTTATAGTCCCATAAAACAGTCAAAACCACCCCCTGGGCTGGTTCAGCAAGGAAGACCGCGGAGAATTTGGCCTGTCCCCGTCGGAATATCCGTGGGAAATGGAGAATAGGGTAGTGCTGAGGTGAAGATGTATGTTTGCAAGCGTCTGGCTGCTGCTCAGTGGCCTGTTCTACTCCCTGCAGCTCCACTCCGGCTCTTTCCCAAAGCCTTTGACCTCCGAGGAAGAACGCCACTACTTAGAACGCGCCGCCCAAGGCGACCTGGAGGCCAGAAACATCCTGGTGGAACGGAATCTGCGGCTGGTGGCCCATGTGATGAAGAACAGATGATGCAAGGGAAGATTTTCTGTGGCGGACAGATGGAAGCACGGTGTCCACATATGGAAATCGGACTGCGAAAATTTACTGGGATGCGGTGCTTAACGAATAAAGGACAAGCCCGGAAAGGTTTTGATGCTTGCCGGGCTGTGTCTTTGTGCGAGGGACATGAAGAGAAAGCGGCATCGCCCCAGAGTACAAGGAAATTTTCAAAAAGGGTATTGACTCTGACGTTGCGTAATGGTTTATACTAACCATACCACGAAAGGAGATGCGGTCAGTGTGGACAGTGAATGAGGTAAGCAAACGCACGGGGGTCAGCATTCGCACCCTGCAATATTATGACAAGATCGGCCTGCTGCACCCGGCGGAGTATACGCAGGCGGGATACCGGCTGTATGACGAAAAGGGACTGGAATGCCTGCAGCAGATCCTGCTCTTCCGAGAGCTGGCGTTTTCCTTGAAGGAAATCGAAGAAATTCTGCAAAGCCCGGATTTTGACAGGGAAAAAGCGCTGGACCAGCAGATAGAAATGCTTACCATGAAGAAAGAGCATCTGGAAAACCTGATCATTTTTGCCCGTGGATTAAAACAGGTTGGAGGAAATACTATGGATTTTTCAGTATTTGATACCCAGAAAATGGAGCGGTACGCCGCAGAGGCGAAGAAACAGTGGCAGAATACCAGTGCCTATCAGGCGTTTGCGGAAAAGAGCAAGGGCCGCTCCAAAGAAGCGGGGGAAGCTCTTGGCAGAGGCTTGATGAAGAAAAGCATATACAACATACTGCGGACAGGAAAAGCAGTATCTTTGTCAGCACAAACCGCTCTGCTTTATCCGCAAGGGAGGCAAGAATAGGCTGCGTGAAGCAGGAAAGTAAGCCTGCCATTGCCAGCAGCAGACCAATAGTACCGGAGGGAACACCTTTATCCAAAAGATAGGTTGTAGTAAAAGCCGCCGCACCGGAGGATGCTGCCCAGTAGGTGAATTGGGTTATACTATAACGAGCGGTCAGATTTTTCATGGGAACAGTTCCTCAAGTGCAGTGAGTACGCCATCATCGTTATTAGACGGACAAACATACTTAGCTGCATCCTTTACATTCTGTGATGCATTTGCCATGGCATAGCTCATGGAACAGTATTGCAGCATCTCAATGTCATTTCCGCCATCGCCAAAGGCAACGCACTGACTGGGATCGATATTCCATCGCTCAACCAAACGCTTTAGTCCAGATGCCTTGTGGCATCCAGGAACGATCAGATCAATGGAACCATGGCCACTGGTGGTGGGTTCAACCAAGCCGCAAAGTCTTTCCTTAAACATTTTGTAGTATTCCCATGTCTTTTCTACGGGAACAGTAGGTGCAAACTTCAAAATGCGATCATCCACTTTTTTGAAGTCATCCACCCATTTCAGACGGTGATAATAAATGCCAGTCAAATCGAAAAAAGCCTGACTGACCGTTCCGCGCTGGCAGTAGGCGCTTTCTACGCCACACAAAACATTCAATACCTCCGGATATTCCCGGCATACATCAATAACAGCATCCACTGTTTCCTTGGGCATATCTGCGGTAAAGAGAATGTCTTTTCGGTCTTTCACAAAGGCACCATTTTCTGCCACAAAGGACAGCTCTTCATGATACCCAGGAAACAGATCCCGAAGCTGATAATACTGATTTCCACTTGCAACGACAAAATTGCAGTCTGCTTTCTTCATCCTTTCCAAAATGCGCCGAAACCGGGGTACATCGTAAGTGTAATCGGAACGGACAAAGGTGCCATCAACATCTACTGCAACCAATTTAACGTTGTAATTCATATTCGTTTTTCCTCCGCTTCTCAAAACTGTTTTCAATCACACCGGGAAGGCAGTCATAGATGGAACGTCCCATGATTTTCTCAAAGTGTTCCTTGATTTCCAGTACAGCCTTCCAACGGTCAATGGTTGCGGGGTGTGTACCGTACCGGATGGCAACATCTACGAACCGCTTTTCCAGCAAACAGAAGCCGGTGGGCAGGGCCAGAGCATCGCAGAGCTGAACCAGACGGTCATAGTCATCATAGACGGCATCCTTTATGAACTGTGCCATAAATGCCTTGTCCTCATCCGGCATATCGAAAACACCGATGAATGTTTCAATGTCCGGAATCATAAACGCATGGGAGATACAGATTTGCGCAGCTTTTTCCCACCCCCGCTCCATGCAGTAGCGGTAGCCATCGATCAGATGACGCTCGGAGCTGACACCTGCGTGTCTGCCAATATCGTGAAGAATGCCATATATGTAAGCATCGTCCACATCCAAATGAGGACAACGGCTTGCAATATTTTGGCAGGCCAGTGCCACATACCGGGCATGGTCGGCCCAAGGACCGGGATTGGATTTGTACGCTTGCTCCAACGCCCTTTCCGCAATTACACGAGTCAGTAACATGGAAACCTCCTTGCAATTGAAAGTATATACCGAATCATTTATTTCAATAATTCTTTCCATATCCACTTGTGATTTCAGTTGGATTGGTGTAT
>CAKTPO010000008.1 GCA_934591845.1 uncultured Oscillospiraceae bacterium
ATGGGTGCCACAGCGCCGCAGCGCTGTGAACTTTTCGTTAATTATTTCGTTGTCTACTTGACGGGGCGCAGTTCAGTTTTGTGTTTCCGGGGCGGTATGTTTATTTCAGTTTTTCCGCCTTTTCGTTGGCGGCACGGATCAGGTTGATTTCAAAGTCCTGCCGGTTTTTTTGCCGGATGGTCTCCAAGATCAGACCTGAAAACAGGGATTGGAAACTGGCCATCACCGTAAAACCGCAGACGATCAGTGTGGGGAAGTTGGGTACCAGACCGGTCTGGGCGTAGGTATTCAGCACCGGGATAAAGAACAGGGCTGCCAGCAGGAAGAGAAACGCGGAAATCAGGCCGAAGAACCCCAGGGGCTTGTAGACCCGGTAGAGTTTGACGATGGTTTTCAGCACTTTCATGCCGTCAGAATAGGTGTTCAGCTTGGAAACGCTGCCCTCAGGCCGGTCCCGGTAGCCGATGATCACGTTTTCCAGGTGCATATTGGCGTTGACGGCGTGAATGCTCATTTCCGTCTCGATTTCAAAGCCCTTGGAAATCACCGGGAAGGTCTTTACAAACTCATAGCTGAAAGCCCGGTAGCCCGTCATAATGTCCTTGATGTTGTTGCGGAAGAGCAGCTGGATGCTGCCCCGGACCAGGCGGTTGCCCAGATTGTGGAAAGGCCGGGTGTTCTCCGTAAAATAGGTGGAGGAAAGCCGGTCTCCTACCACCATGTCCGCTTGCTGTTCCAGCACCAGCCGGACCATTTCCGGGGCATCCTCCGCGGGGTAGGTGTCGTCACCGTCGGCCATGATGTAGCACTGGGCATCGATTTCCCGGAACATCCGGCGAATGACGTTGCCCTTGCCCTGCATGTACTCATTGCGGACTATTGCTCCGGCTTTTGCCGCCAGTTCCGCTGTGCGGTCAGAAGAATTGTTGTTGTAAACGTAGACCACTGCCTCGGGCAGTACCCGCTTGAAGTCTGAGACCACTTTTTCTACGGTTTTTTCCTCGTTATAGCAGGGAATCAGTACGGCGATTTTATCCATGGGAAGTTTCCTCCTGAGGGCGATGAAGCGAATAGGCAATGAAGCCGGAAAGGGCCAGTATGGCGGCACTGAGGTTCCGGTGGGTCATCCAGTAGTGGACGGCGGAGTGGTTGCGCACCAGGGCGTACCAGACAAAGGGAACCAGGAAGCAAAGGAGCAGCGGGGCTACAAGACCCTTGTCCACCCGGAAAACCCGGCGTTTTTTGAGCAGCAGCCACAAAACCGCGGCTACCAGGCACAGGGCCAACAGAATATAGGCCGGAGTCCGGTAGGCGGAGAGGTTCTTGAGGATCACCTGGATAAGACCCACCTGCTCGGCCCCCTCATTGCCGGATAGCTGGCTGTTGGAGCGGTACTGGACCTGGGTCATGGCATCGGAAAGCACATTCTGACCTGTCAGCAGATTGGCCACCAGCCATTTGCCGCTCCACATGCCGCCGTAGCCAAAGGCCCAGGCAGCCCCGGAGCCGATGCAGCCCAGTAGGGCGTTCGTCCCTTTTTTGCGGCCCAGGAGGACTTGGAGGGTCAGGCACACGCCCACCGCCGCGGCGGGGTAGGTGAGGAAATCAAAAAAGGCGGTGGCAATACCCAGGAACAAAAACACCAGGTACCCCCAGTCTTTATCCCAGGTTTCAAAGGCCAGCATTACAAGGACACCCCCCAGGGTGATGAGGTACATGCTGGTATACTGTAGGCTCATGGCGGTGGTAATGGGGTTGAGACTCATCATCATCAGGGACATGGGAATGACCAGTCGCAGACCGCCTTTCCGATAGGCCAGCAGCAGCACCGCCAGGGTAAGGCAAAGCTGAAAACAGGCATCCATGGCCCGAATCTGGGGCAGGGTGAAAAACAGCAGCAAGGGCTTTAAAAACAGCAGATAGCCTCCCCAGTACCGGGCGTAGGACAGCACCGGACCCTCATATTCTCCGTAAACATAGCGGATGAGGGACTCGCTGGGATTCCACTGTTCCGGGTAAAACTCCACCCGGGCGTGGAGCATGGCATCTTTCAAGGGATTGCCGGTGCCTTTATAAATGGCACTTTGGAGCATGATGCAGTCGGTATAGCCGTCTAACCGGGTGGTGACATCATCCGGGGGACACCAGTAAAAACCGTGGCCCTCATTTTCAAACAGAGGCCGGCTTGCGTCTACCTGGGTGTGCATCCGGCCCACCGGCAGAACGTAAACCGCCGTCATCAGCAAGACACCCACAAGAATGGAAAGGATCAGAAAGTCCACACAGCGGAACGCCTTGACCCATAATTTGTTTTTGTTCATACAAAGAAAGCCCTTTCTAATTCGCTTTAGGCCTACTATACAGCATATTTCCCGAAAATGCAAGACGGGGCTGGGGGAAGATGGGGAATTCCTCTGTTAGGTATGTGTGAAATTCATGGGGCAGACCCAATTATTTTTGGGGAATTTTACTTGACAATTCCTGTTCTGACCGATACAATAAGGTGAGATGTGAGCGGCTCTTTGCGGGCTGCTCCCTTACCGGCGCATGAGCCGGGGTTTGCGTTTTGCGCCTTGTGGCGTTTTGCGATAGATTGGCATTTGCCAAAATAAGCTCAATTTCACATGGAACGATCCGCAGCCCTCCTGCGCCAATTTTACGGAAGGAGGTGCGTTGTGGAATTATGGAATGGTATACGATTTTAGCAATCGTTTTAGGCGTTCTTGTGGCCGTTGCGCTGGCATTTTTCGGGGGGATCACCTACCGGAAGAAAATCGCCGAGCGGGAAATCGGTTCTGCCGAGGCAGAGGCGACCCGTCTGATCAACGAAGCCATCCGAAACGGTGAAAACCGGAAAAAGGAAATGCTGCTGGAAGCCAAAGACGAGATCCATAAATCCCGCACAGAACACGACAGAGAAGTCAAAGAACGCCGTGCCGAACTGACCAAACAGGAACGCCGGCTTGAGCAAAAAGAAACCACCCTGGACAAGAAAACAGAAGCCTTTGAACGCAAAGAAGAGGACCTGAACCGCCGCCTGGCAGCGGTGGCCCAGACCCAGGCGGAGGCGGAGAAAATCCGCACCCAGCAGCTGGAAACCCTGGAGCAGCTCTCCGGGCTGACCCAGGAACAGGCCAAGCAGTATTTGCTTGACAGCATCGAAAACGATGTCCGTCACGAGGCTGCCATGAAGATCAAGGAGATCGAGCAGCAGCTGAAAGACGAGGCCGAGGAAAAGGGCCGGGAGATCATCGCCACAGCCATTCAGCGTTGTGCCGCAGATCATGCCGCTGAGACCACCGTCTCCGTGGTGGCCCTGCCCAACGATGAGATGAAAGGCCGCATCATCGGTCGGGAAGGCCGGAACATCCGGACTTTGGAGACCATCACCGGTGTAGACCTGATCATTGACGACACCCCGGAAGCCATCACAGTCTCCAGCTTTGACCCGGTTCGCCGGGAGGTGGCAAGACTGGCCCTGGAAAAGCTGATCGTTGATGGCCGCATCCACCCCACCCGCATTGAGGATATGGTGGAAAAGGCCCGGAAAGAAGTGGACCGCACCATCCGGGAGGAGGGCGAGCGGGCCTGCTATGAGACCGGTGTGCACAACCTGAATCCGGAACTCATTAAAATCCTGGGCCGTCAGAAGTACCGTACTTCCTACGGTCAGAACGTGCTGAACCACTCCATTGAGGTGGCCCATATTGCCGGACTCATGGCTTCCGAGCTGGGTGTAGACGTGGCTCTGGCCAAGCGGGCAGGACTGCTGCACGACCTGGGCAAGGCCATTGACCATGAGGTAGAGGGCAGCCATGTACAGCTGGGCGCAGATTTGGCCCGGAAGTACAAGGAGAACCCTGTCATCATCAATGCCATTGAGGCCCACCACGGGGATGTGGAACCCAAGACCGTCATCGCCGTGCTGATCCAGGCCGCCGATGCCATTTCCGCCGCCCGTCCCGGCGCACGCAGAGAGAATGTGGAAAACTACATTCGCCGTCTGCAAAAGCTGGAAGAACTCACCGGCTCCTATCCCGGTGTGGAAAAGGCTTACGCCATCCAGGCCGGCCGGGAAGTCCGCATTATGGTCAAGCCCGAGGTGGTCTCCGAGGACAACATGATCCTCCTGGCCCGGGACATTGCCAAGAAGATCGAAGCCGAGCTGGAATACCCCGGCCAGATCAAGGTCAACGTCATTCGGGAAACTAAGGCTGTGGAATTCGCAAAATAAGCATTTCGCCTCCGAAAGCTACTGCTTTCGGAGGCGTTTTTTTCTGTTTGGGTCCGATGGTGCCGCCTTAAATTTCTGAAATTCGGCATAAAAGGCTAGAAATTTTTCCGAAACTGTGGTAGAATGTGATTAAGTATACCATATGGAGAGGATACCTATGTTGGAATTGCTGGCCCCTGCGGGGTCGATGGATGCGCTGCGGGCTGCGGTGCAGAACGGTGCCAATGCCGTTTACCTGGGCGTTGGAGCCTTTAACGCCCGGCAAAGCGCAAAGAATTTTACGGTGGATACCCTGGCAGAGGCCCTGCGGTACTGTCATGTCCGGGGAGTCCAGGTCCACCTGACCTTGAATACCCTGGTGACGGACCGGGAGCTGCAGCAGGTGCGGGACCTCATCCGTACCGCCGCCCAGGCGGGGGTGGATGCCTTTATCGTCCAGGACTGGGGCGTGGTGCAGCTGTGTCGGCAAATCGCCCCCCATGTACCCATTCACGGCTCTACCCAGATGACCGTCCACTCCCTGGCCGGTGTCCAGATGTGTGCCGCCATGGGCATGTCCCGGGTGGTGCTGAGCCGGGAGTTAAACCGGCAGGAAATCGCCTACATCTGCGAGAATGCCCCCATTGAAATTGAGATTTTTGGCCACGGTGCCCTGTGTATGTGCTATTCCGGCCAGTGCTATCTGTCTGCCATGATCGGCTCCCGGTCCGGCAACCGGGGCCGCTGCGCCCAGCCCTGCCGCCAGAGCTACGGCTATTCCCGTTGGGAAAACAAGTATCCCCTGAGTCTCAAAGACAACTGCCTGGTGAAGTACGTGGAGCAGATCAAAAAGATGGGGGTGGCCTCCTTAAAGCTGGAGGGCCGGATGAAAAGGCCAGAGTATGTGGCCGCCGTCACCAGAGTCTACCGGCAGGCCATTGACGGGGCACCGGTGACCCAGGAAATGATGGATACCCTTTTGGCCGCCTTTAACCGCCAGGGCTTTACCGCCGGGTACTACACCGGCAAGGTGGATAAGAAAATGTTCGGCGTCCATGAGGACGTGCCGGAGGATACGAAATTTTTACAGGCCTGCCGCCAGAGCTATGAAAGCGGCGAGGCTCCCCTGGTGGATGTAAAATTCCGGGCGGTGGTCACGGTGGACGGCAGCAGTCTTACCGCCACGGACCAGGAGGGCCACATGTGCATGGCCCAGGGACCGGCGCCGGAGCGGGCGGTGAATGTCCCCCTGACGGGGAAAGCTCTGGCCGAGCGCATCAGCAAAACCGGCGGCACCCCCTTCCGCTGTGTGGAAGTCCGGACCCAGGTAGACCCGGGGCTGATGCTCCCTGCCGCGGCCATCAACGCCATGCGCCGGGATGTACTCAACCAGATGACGGCCCTCCGGGCCAGACGTTCGGACCATCCCGTGCGGCGGGCCAAGGAAGTTCCCTATCTGAAAGGCCCCACGGACCAGCCCGGTCTCACGGTCCAGGTGTCCAGCCTGGAACAGCTGACCCCCCGGCTTTTGGAGTCTGAGGTCAGTATGCTCTATGTACCCCTGCATCTGCTGGCGGCGGATACAAAACTCTGCCAGCTGCTGGCCGCCCGGGGCCGGGTGGCGGCGGTGCTTCCCAGAGTGGTTCACGATGATGAACTGCCCCGGCTCCGCAACCGCATGAGCCAGGTCCGGGCCTTGGGCATCCGGGACTGCCTGGTGGGGAATATGGGTCTGTTGATCCCCGCCATGGAGGCAGGATTCCGGCTGAGAGGGGATTTTGGCCTGAATATTTTCAATTCCGTCTCCGCAAACGTGGCCCGGGAGTTAAAGCTTGCCTCGGCCACCCTGAGCTTTGAAATGACCCTGCCCCAGGTCCGGGACATCGGCAAGGCCGTGAACATGGAGCTGATCGCCTATGGCCGTCTGCCCCTGATGATCACGGAGCAGTGCCTCATTAAAAACAAAACCGGGGAGTGCGCCTGTCAAAGCGGCGTTCCCGTGAAGCTGACGGACAAAACCGGTGCGGATTTCCCGGTGATGAAAGAAGCGGATACCTGCCGTTCGGTGCTGCTCAACGGCAAAAAGCTCTACTGGCTGGACCGCCAGAACGACCTGGCCAAACTGGGCCTGTGGGCCATCCGCTTGAATTTCACCACGGAAAACGCCCGGGAAGTGGACCGGGTTCTGGAAGAATACCTGGTACCCACCTCCTTTGACCCCGGTGCCTGCACCAGAGGGCTGTACCTTAGAGGCGTGGAGTAAGGAAGAAAAAAGCTTCCCCGCCGGGGAAGCTGGCAGGGCGCAGCCCTGACTGATGAGGGTGCGGGGCAGCCTGAAACATTCCAGAAACAATAGGCGAATCCGTAGAAACGTAACCACAATAGAACGTCCTTAGACCCACCGGTTGAAAAGTACCCCAAACAGCGAAACCGTAGGGAACGGCCTATGTGCCGTTCCGGGGCGTTGCGAATACAACCCCTGTGGACAACCGAAACCACCCACCGATTATGTCATTCCGAGCGAACGCAGTGAGTCGAGGAATCCACGCAAGTAGCTGATTTTACCTTGTGGTGGTACTTTCCTGCCACGTAGAAGATTCCTCCATTCCGCTTGCGCTCCGGTCGGAATGACAAGATGTGAGACGTTTCCGGTTTTTATCGGTCACGGTTCCGTTCTTCAACGTGCGGAACGGCACATAGGCCGTTCCCTACGGTGAGACTCGGGATGTTTCCCCTCTGCGCCCATTGTTCCTACAATGCGGAACGTGGTACTGCCCCTCATCCACCGCCTACGGCGGTCCCCCTTCCCCGGCGGGGAAGGTTTTGGCACTTTACCTCTGCGCCTGTTGTTCCTACAATGTTAAACGCCGTACCGCCCCTCACCGCCTATGGCGGCTCCCTTTCCATAAAAGGAAAGGTTTTTAGGCGCAGAATTCAAGAAATCTTCAAGAAGCGTTCGCAATTGGGCTGTAGAATAAGCCTTGAAAGAGAAACGCTGTCTTGTTACCGAAAGGAAAAAACAACGATGCGGTTGATTTTGGCATCCGCTTCCCCCAGACGGCGGGAGTTGATGGGGGCCTTTGGGCATCCCTTTGAGATTTTAAGCGCGGATATTGATGAAACCATGGATCCCGCCCGCCCTCCTGTTGAGGAGGTGGCCCGGGTCAGCAGGCTCAAAGCCCTGGCCATCCCCCGGAATCAGGAGGATGTGGTGGTGGCGGCAGACACCATTGTGGTCTGTGGCGGCCAGGTACTGGGAAAGCCCAAGACCGTGGAACGGGCTCAGGAAATGCTGTCTATGCTCTCCGGCCGGGACCATCAGGTCATGACCGGCTGTACCGTCCTCCGGGGCGACTGGGCAGAGACCTTTACGGAAATTACCACCCTGCACTTTAGGTCATTGACCTCCGGAGAGATCCGCCGCTATGCCCAGAGCGGGGAACCCCTGGATAAGGCCGGGGCCTACGGCATCCAGGGCGGCGGCGCACTGTTCTGCACCGGCATGGAGGGCGACTATTATAATGTGGTGGGTCTGCCCCTGTGCCATCTGGGGCAGGTTTTGAAAAAAATGGTCCCGGAATGGGATATGGAGGCGTGAATGAAACAGTTATTCAATACCAAGCTTCGCATCATTTTGGTTCTGGCGGTGCTGATCACCGCAGGCCTGTCCGTGCTGTCGGGGCTGACCAATCAGAGTTTGCCGGATATGCTGATCCAGGGTGCCCTGACCCCTTTCCGCAGTGCGGCCACCAGCTTCACCAACACCGTGGAGCGGTACTACAGCTACATGTTCAAGTATGAGGCCCTGAAAGCGGAAAACGAAAAGCTGAAAGCGGACCTGGCCCAGATGGAGGATACGGCCCGTCAGGCCGATGCCACCACCCGTGAAAACGAACGTCTGCGGAAAATGAACAACCTGCTTACCAGCCATGACAGCTACGTCACCGTGGATGCCTATATCATCGGTTGGAGCTCCACGGACTTTACAAATGTTCTGACCATCAACCGGGGCACCAACGCCGGTATTGAGACCAACATGTGCGCCATTACGGAAAACGGCGAAGTGGTGGGCCTGGTGACCCAGGTGGGCCCCAACTACGCCCAGGTCAAAACGGTGCTGGACTCCACTCTGGAAATCAGCTCCACCATATCGGACTCCGGCTACAACGGCATGGTCTCCGGCGGCTACCTCAACGGCAACGAAAAGCTGCTGCGGATGAACTATCTGCCCTCTGCCGCCATTATCCGAAACAACCAGCAGGTGGTTACCTCCGGTTCCACGGTGTACCCCAGAGGCCTGATCGTCGGCTCCATTGTGGATGCCGGTTTTGAAACCACCGGCGTGGCCAAATTTGCCCTGCTGCAAGCCGCTGCGGACATCGATGCTTTGGAGCAGGTGTTCATCATCACCCAGTACACCACGGATGCGGATGCTTCCGCCGCTTCTACCACCACCACGGAAACCACTGCCGACGGTACCGGGGAGACTGCGGCCACGGAAGAAACCCTTCTCCCCTGAGGTCACATATGGCAGAACAACAACGTAAACGGCGGCCCCAGCAGCCGCCTCAAAGACGTCGCCGCCGGAAGCGGAAAAAGGGCAATGCCTTTGCCCGGTGGCTGGTGGATACCGTCGATAAAATCCAGGCCTCCAAGGCGGAGTTCCAGCCGGACCGGCAGGGCTCCTCCCTGGCAAAGACCCTGCATTTTACCAGGCAGCAGCGGATGAATCTGCTGCGAGGGGGGCTCCTGGTCTTCACCTGTGTCATGGCCCTGGTGATTCAGGACTGCATTATGAGCCGCATCCACCTGTTTGGTGCCACCACCGACTTGGGCGTGGCGGCAGTATTGCTGGTGGCATTGCTGGAAGGCACGGAAACCGGCAGCATCTTTGCTTTGGCAGCCGGTATTGTCTATTACTTTTCCGGCTCTGCCCCCGGGGCTTACTGTGTGGGGCTGATGACCGTTCCGGCATTGCTCTGCGGCCTGTTCCGGCAGAAATTCTGGCGGCGCAGCACCGGCTCCATGATTCTGTGCAGTGCCATTGCCATGCTGATCTATGAGCTGGGGCTCTACGGCACCGCCATTTTCCTGGGTCTGACCCGCTGGAACCGTATTTCTTATTTCCTGCTGACAGCGCTGTACTCCATTTTGGCGATGATCCCGCTGTATCAGCTCATCTACCGCATTGGATCCATAGGAGGTCATGTATGGAACGAGTAACCAAACTGAGAGCCAGTATTTTTTTAGGGCTGTTCACCTGCATCATGGTGCTGTACGCCATGCGGCTGTTTAAGCTGCAAATCATCGATACCGACGGCAACACCGATAACACCACCCTGTACTCCACCGTTACCACCGTCCGAGCCGCCCGGGGCGACATCCTGGACCGAAACGGCAAGGTTTTGGTTGGCAACCGTGCCAGTTATGATTTGGTGTTCAACCACTTCGTTATCAAGTCTGCGGACAACCGAAACGAATACCTGTACACCCTGCTTAAAAAGTGTGAGGAGCTGGGGGTATCCCACCAGGACCATCTGCCCATTACGGCCAGCCGTCCCTTTGAGTATACCCTGAGCCAGTATTCTACCGCCTGGCAGGGCTATTTCCAGAACTACATGGTAGACAGAAGCTGGGACCCGGATATTACCGCCCCCTTGCTGATCCAGAAAATGCGGGAGATTTACAAAATCCCCGAAACCTGGACGGAGGAGGAGGCCCGGGCGGTCATTGGTCTAAGATATGAATTTGACCTGCGAGGCGTTACCAACCTGCCCAGCTACGTGTTCATCTCCGACGTGAACAGTGAAAACCTGGCGGCCATTCTGGAGCTGAACACCCCCGGCCTGATGGTGGAATCCTCCACCGTCCGGGAATACCACACCCAGTACGCCGCCCACATCCTGGGCTACATGGGCGGCATGGATGACGACGACTGGGCCAAGTACAAAAAAGAGGGCTACGCCATGGATGCCCTTATCGGCCAGTCCGGCTTTGAGGAAGCCTTTGAGGGCTACCTTCACGGCATTGACGGCCAGCGACTGGACAAGGTTACCAAGGAAGGCACCATCGTCTCCCAGGAGTATACTGAAGGCAAAGAGCCCATTGCGGGCAACAACGTGGAAACCACCATTGACATCAACATCCAGAAAATCGCCGAGGATGCCCTGGCCCAGCGGATGAAAGAACTCACCGACCCTCAAATCAATATAGAAAAAGGCGAGCATACGGGCCTGGATGCCCAGGGCGCGGCGGTCATCGTCATGAAAGTGAAGACCGGTGAAATCCTGGCCTGTGCCAGCTACCCCACCTTCAACCTGGCCACCATGAACGAGGACTGGGAGGAGATCACCAAGGATGACTTGAACCCCTTCTTCAACCGGGCCTTCGGTGCCACCTACGCCCCCGGTTCCACCTATAAAATGTGTACCCTGGTGGCGGCCATGGAGAATACGGACAAGACCGGCACCCCCATTTACCAGGCCGGAGAGATCATCAAGGATACGGGCTACTTTAACCACGATGACTTCTCTGGATTCCATCCCACCTGTCTGTACTATTCCAGCACCAAGGGCATGGCCACCCACGGCGACCTGATCGCCCAGGATGCGTTGAAAGTGTCCTGCAACCTGTTCTTCTATGAATTGGGCTACAAGATGACCATCGAAATGATGGATGACACCGCCAAGGCCATGGGCTTGGGAGAACCTACCGGCATTGAGCTGGTGGAGAAAGTGGGTTGGCGGGCCAACCGGGAAAGTAAGAAAAAGTCCTATACGGGCGTTGACGCGGCCTGGAACGGCGGCGACCGGGTACTTTGCGCCATCGGTCAGTCCGAGAACCGTTTTACCCCCTTGCAGCTGGCGGTCTATGTTTCCACCCTGGCAAACCAGGGCACCCGGTATAGAGCCACCTTCTTAAACCGGGTCACATCTTCGGACTACCGGACCCTGGTCTATTCCAACAGCCCGGAGATCGTCAGCGAACTGAAGATTTCCGACACCACCTACGCCACCTATGTAGACGGCATGCGCCGGGTCGTCACCATGCCCGGCGGCACCGCCACCAAGTGGTTCGGCGGTATCAAGGACGAGGACAACACCCAGTGGCCCTCCAAAATCACCGTCTGCGCCAAAACCGGTACCGCCCAGCACTCCTCCGGCGGCTCTGACCACGGTGCTTTCGTGTGCTTCGCCCCCATGGAAGACCCGGAAATCGCCATTGCCGTCTACGGCGAAAAAGTCGCCCACGGCGCCTCCATGGCCGCCGTGGCCGAACCCATCCTGAAAGCCTATTTTGAGGCCGTCGATGCCAGTGAGGTCTACACCTACGAAAACCGCCTGAGCTAATATTTTCCTGCCCCACCCCCAAAAGGTGGGGCAGCTGCCGTTTTGAGACCCCTGCCGGAGATGTTCCCGCCTCCCGGCGGGGCTTTTTTCTTCCACATAGATTTTACCACTCTTTTACCGTCCCGGGGTTTTCGGTTTTACATGAATGCAGTATCATGCTTCCTGTAAACAAGAAATCCAAAAATTAAAGAGAAATCTTAGGAGGAAAAAACATGAAACTGAAAAACTTGTTCTGCCTGGGTCTGGCGGGCTGCCTGGCTCTTTCCATGGCGGCTTGCGGCGGCAAGACCGAGACCCCGGATACCACTGCTGCCACTACCGCCGCTGCCACTGTCGCCACGGAAGCCAAGCTTTCCGGCACCGTGACCCTGGCCGGTTCCACTTCCATGCAGAAGCTGTGCGAGGCCATGATTGAGAGCTTTGAGCAGGTTACTCCCGACATCACCGTAACCGCCGAGTACACCGGCTCCGGTGCGGGCCTGGAAGCTCTGGCTGGGGGCAAGACCGACATCGGCAACGCTTCCCGGAGTCTCAAAGACGGCGAAAAGCAGTCCGGTGCTGTGGAAAACATTGTGGCCATTGACGGTATCGCCGTGATCACCCACAAGGATAGCGTTGTGTCCGACCTGACCGCTCAGCAGCTGACCGACATCTACACCGGCAAAATCACCAACTGGAAAGACCTGGGCGGCACGGACGAGGCCATTGTGGTTCTGGGCCGTGAAGCCGGCTCCGGCACCCGGGGTGCTTTTGAGGAGCTGCTGAAAATCGAAGATCAGTGCGCCTACGCCCAGGAGCTGGACTCCACCGGCGGTGTACTGGCCAAGGTGGCTGCGACCCCCGGCTCTATCGGTTATGTGTCCTTGGATGTGGTAGATGACACCGTAAAGGCCCTGAGCCTGGAAGGCGTGGCTCCCACCGAAGAGAACATCGTGGCCGGTTCCTACAAGCTGTCCCGTCCGTTCGTCATGGCCACTCTGGGTACCATTGAGGAGCAGAACGACCTGGTAAAGACCTGGTTTGGCTACGTGCAGTCCGATGAGGGCCAGGCCGTCATCAAGGCCATGGGTCTGATCCTTCCCCAGTAAATGAAGAAAACCAAGGGCATTCCGGGCCATGCCGCTTTCACCGCAGAGCGTCTGGCTCGGGCCTTTCTGTTGATCTGTGGGGCGGTGGCGATTTTCGCGGTGTGTGCCATTACCTTTTACCTCTTTGCCAAGGGCCTGCCCGCCCTCCATCGGGTGGGTGTGGGAGAGCTGCTGTTAGGCACGGTCTGGAAGCCCACGGCGGCGGAGCCTCGCTTTGGCATTGCCTATATCATTCTCTCCTCCATCGCCGGTACGGCCCTCAGCGTTCTGGTGGGGGTCCCCGTGGGACTTTTGACGGCGGTGTTTCTTACGGAGGTCTCCGGCAAGCGTCTGTCGGCGATTGTTCAGCCCGCCGTAGAGCTGCTGGCAGCCATCCCCTCGGTGATTTACGGTCTGCTTGGCATGATGCTTTTGAATCCCGTCCTTTATAAGCTGGAAAAAATCATCTTCGCCGGCAGCACAACCCACCAGTATACCGGCGGTGCGGATTTATTGGCGGCGGTGATCGTCCTAGCCATTATGATTTTGCCTACGGTCATCAGCGTCAGTGCTTCCGCCATCCGGGCAGTACCGGGGCAGCTGCGGGCGGCCTCTCTGGCCCTGGGGGCCAGCAAAATGCAGACCATCTGGGGTGTCACCGTTCCCGCCGCCAAGTCCGGCATTCTCACCGGCGTGGTTCTGGGTATTGGCAGAGCCTTGGGGGAGGCCATGGCCATCAACATGGTGGCGGGCGGCTCTGTCAATCTGCCCCTGCCTTTTAACTCCGTTCGGTTCCTCACCACCCAGCTGGTCAGCGAAATGGGCTACGCCGAGGGCATCCACCGGCAGGTCCTCTTTACTGTGGGGTTGGTGCTGTATCTGTTTATTATGACCGTCAATCTGGTGCTGCTGCGGCTGCGCCGGGAAGGAGGAAAAGACCATGAGTGAATCCCTGACCCTGGGCCGGAAACGGCCTGCGGATACCATTCTTTACGGACTTATTTATTTCTGCGCCCTGTTGTCCGTGGCCCTGCTGGCCCTGATTCTCCTGTATGTGCTGATCCGGGGTGTGGGCAGTGTCAACTGGGCATTCCTCACCACCGTGACCTCCAAACTCAAAGGCACCGTGGGCATTGCGGGTAACCTCTTAAACACATTGATGATCGTGGTGCTGACCATGCTGGCGGCCCTGCCCATCGGTGTGGGGGCGGCGGTATACCTCAATGAATACGCCAAGCCCGGAAAGCTGGTAAGCCTGATTGAATTCGCCACGGAGACTCTCTCCGGCATCCCCTCCATCCTCTTTGGCCTCTTCGGCAGCATGTTCTTTGGGGAGACCCTGGGCCTGGGCTACTCCTTGCTGACCGGTGCCTTGACCTTGATGCTCATGGTGCTGCCCCTCATTACCAGAAACACCCAGGAAGCCCTGAAAACCGTGCCGGACAGCTACCGCTTCGGTGCCGTAGGCCTGGGGGCAGGGAAGTGGTACACCATCCGCACCATTTTACTGCCCTCTGCCATGCCCGGCATTCTGACGGGGGCGATTCTGGCCATTGGCCGCATCGTCGGCGAGTCTGCCGCCCTGCTCTTTACTGCCGGTGCCGCCAAGACCCTGCCCAAGACCCTGGCGAAATTCTTCGCCAAAATCTTCCAGTCCGGCGGCACCCTGACCATCCAGCTCTACCTCAGTGCTACCAGCGAAGGAGACTTCTCCACCGCTTTCGGCATCGCCGTGGTACTGCTTGTCCTGGTCCTCCTCATCAACATGGGCGCAAAGGCGTTGGCAAAACGGCTGGACGTTCAAAATCGCACGTAATAACGTTGAACAAACGTATACCGGGGGGAAATTGACAATTGACAATGAACAATTGACAATTATGGTATCCCTGTGGGATAAAAATCAAATATTTTCATACTCATTTCCGGAGGAAATACCTCAATTGTCAACTGTCAATTGTCAATTGTCAATTTCGGTTCGGTTTATCAGATGGGTATCAAATTTCAAAACAACGTAACAGGAGAACATCACATGTTGGAACCAAAAATCCAAGTGCGGGATTTGTCGCTGTTTTATGGGCAGAATCAGGCACTGAAAGGAATCAATATGGACATTGCACCCAATACGGTGACGGCTTTTATTGGGCCGTCCGGGTGCGGCAAGTCTACGTTTTTAAAGACGCTGAACAGGATGAATGATCTGGTGGACGGGGTGAAAATCACAGGCTCTGTGGAGCTGGACGGGGAGAATATTTATAGCCCCAACGCGGATACCACCGTGCTGCGCCGCCGGGTGGGCATGGTGTTTCAGCAGCCCAACCCATTCCCCATGAGCATTTACGACAACGTGGCCTACGGCCCTCGGGTCCATGGCATCCGGAGCAAGGGGAAACTTGACGACATCGTAGAAGAAAGCCTCCGGGGGGCGGCGATTTTTGACGAGGTAAAGGACCGGCTGAAAAAATCCGCCCTGGGCCTGTCCGGCGGTCAGCAGCAGCGGCTGTGCATCGCCAGAGCCTTGGCGGTGGAGCCGGAAGTGCTGCTGATGGACGAGCCCACCTCTGCCCTGGACCCTATTTCCACGGCAAAAATCGAAGATCTGATGGAAACACTGAAAAAGAAATACACCGTGGTGGTGGTGACCCACAACATGCAGCAGGCTACCCGGGTATCGGATTTCACCGCCTTTTTCCTGCTGGGAGAGCTGATTGAGTTTGGACAGACCCGTGAGGTGTTCTCCTACCCCAGGGAAAAGAAGACAGAGGATTATATTACGGGGAGGTTTGGATGATGCGCATTCGCTTTGATGCCCAGCTCAAGCAGCTGGGAGAGGAAATGACCCATATGGGCGGCCTGATCGAGTCTGCCATTCAGGATGCCACCCAGGCGTTTCTGAACCAGGATGTGGAAACCGCCAAGCGCATTATGGCCGAGGACGAGTACATCGATCAGGCCCAGAAGAAAATCGAAAACATCTGCTTCCAGCTGCTCATCCAGCAGCAGCCTGTGGCCCGGGACCTGCGGACCATTACGGCGGCCATGAAAATGGTCACGGATATGGAGCGGATCGGAGACCACGCCGCGGATATTTCCGAGCTGACCATTGCCATGGCGGGAACCCCCTACCGGCTCCGGGGGGACAACATCAAGCGCATGGCAGCCGAGACCATTGTCATGCTCTTGGGTGCGGTGGACTCCTATGTGAACAAGGACATGGAAAAGGCCCGGAACGTCATTGCCCACGATGACGTGGTAGACGGCCTGTTTGTCAAGGTCAAGGCAGACCTGATTTCCGTCATCCGGGAGAACCCGGAATACGGCGAGTACGCCGCGGACCTGTTGCTTGTCAACAAGTATTTGGAGCGCATCGGAGACCACGCCACCAACATCGCCGAGTGGGTGATCTTCGCCCTGGATAATAAGGGAAGCTCTGATTAAATCACGTTTTACAACACGCAAAGGTATTTCAAACTGAAATACCTTTGCTTTTTTGCCTTTTTTCGAAAAATTAAGGAATTTTTATAGGTTATTCCTTTACATTACCGGGAAAATCTGATACAATGAACCAATCTTTGAGTCTATGTTGCCCCAGCCGGGTAAGGGGCCGTTTTTCCCGGCTGTACAGGTGGTTTTCCGGCCCGGAGGTCTTTTTGTGAAAAATATGTCCAAGAAAGTGGGAAATATCCTGTTCCTGCTGCTGGTATTCGGGCTGACGGTCTGGGCGGTGTTCCGGGAGCAGGATCTGGGAGCCATCCGGCAGGGATTGGGGCAAGCGAACCCGCTGTGGCTGATCCCGGCGGTGGGATGTGTCATCGCCTTTATTCTGGGGGAGTCCCTGGCCATCTTCTTTTTGACCCACCATATGAACTACGGTGTCCGGCTCCGGCGGTGCTGCCTGTATTCCTTTATCGGCTTTTTCTACTGCGCCATTACCCCCTCGGCTTCCGGGGGCCAGCCCATGCAGGTGGTGGCCATGCGCGCTGACGGCATTCCCGTGGCGGTGTCCACGGTGGTACTGGCGGTGGTCACCATTCTCTACAAGCTGGTGCTGGTGCTGCTGGGGGCGGCGGTGTGCATTCTAAAGCCCAGAAGTCTCATGGGCTACCTGGACCCGGCCCTGCCCCTCATCCATCTGGGTATGGGGCTCAACGTGGTGTTCATTGGGGCGCTGCTGCTGGTGGTGTTCCATCCGGGGCTGGCCCGGGCCATGGTAGGCGGCATTCTCTCCTTCCTCTCCCGGTTCCGGACCTTCCGGAACAGCGAGCATTCCGGCAAGCGTTTGGAGCGGATTTTAGACCAGTATCAGGGCACGGCGGTATTTTTCCGGCAGCACCGGCATTTGATTTTCCGGGTGTTTCTCATTACGGTATTACAGCGGATGTCGTTGTTCCTGGTGACCTGGTTTACATACAAAAGCTTTGGCCTCCATGGCCACAGTCTGGGGCAGATCGTGTTCTTGCAGGCCATGATCTCCGTGGCGGCGGATATGCTGCCTCTGCCCGGAGGAATGGGCATCAGTGAAGCCATGTTCCTGGATATATTCGGTGGTATTTTTGGCAGCACCCTGCTGCTTCCGGCCATGGTCATCAGCCGGGGCATCAGCTACTACACCCAGCTGGTGCTGTGCGGCCTGGTGACCGCTGCCGCGGCAATGGCCCAAGGGCTGAAAAAGAGAAAGGTGAACTGAAAAATGCGTTTTATTGGGGTTTATGACTATACGGTAATACTGACCAACTTAGGTCTTATCAGTGCGGTGCTGGGCATCACCCAGGCCATCCATGGGGATTACAAGCTGGCGGTGCTGTGCCTGTGCCTGTCTGGTGTCTGCGATGCCTTTGACGGCCGGGTGGCCCGGAGCAAGAAGAACCGGACGGAGACGGAAAAGAGCTATGGCATCCAGCTGGACAGCCTCTGTGACGTGGTATGCTTCGGCGTGTTCCCGGCCCTGCTGTGCTATCTCATGGGGATGCGGGGCTGGCTGGGGCTTGCCATCGAGTTTTTCTACTGCTTCAGTGCCGTAACAAGGCTTGCCTACTTTAACGTGCTGGAATCCCAGCGGCAGCAGACCGAGGGGGGCTGCAACAAGACCTATCACGGGCTGCCTGTGACCTCCATTTCCTTTTTGCTGCCTGTGGCCTTTTTGAGCCAATTTTTCATTTCCGAACTGGCCTTTTTAAGACTGCTGCACATTCTGCTTTTGGTGGTGGGATTCCTGTTCATTCTGGATTTCCCCATGCCCAAGCCGGGGCTCAAGCAGATTCTGGTGCTGATTGCCATTATGCTCTCTGCCGCCGGGGTGGTGCTGGGCTACGCCCGGTATCGGGTTCCCGGCCCCCATTACCGCAGCAATCCCGTTGTGGAGGAGTGGAAGGATGAATTGCAAGAAGACGTCCCGGCCCAGCCCTGAAAACACCCAGGAGCGGGTGCTTTCCGCCCTGTATGACCACGCCGCCGGACGGGCGGTGCTGAAAGTCCTTACCGCCCCCTGGGTCTCCCGGGCGGGCGGCGCGGTATTAAGCACCAAAGCCTCCCGGGTGTTTATAAAGCCCTTTGTTCGCCGGGCGGGCATCCCTCTGGAGGACTTTCTGGGCGCGCCTTACAATAGCTACAATGATTTCTTTTGCCGGAAAATCAAGCCCGAACTGCGGCCTGTGTCCATGGACCCGGAAGAATTCATCAGCCCCTGCGACAGCCGCCTGACGGCCCTGGCCATTACCCCGGAACAGCGGTTTTTCCTGAAAGGAAGCACCTACACCCTGGAATCCCTGCTGCGTGACCCGGATTTGGGGCAGCAGTTCTCCGGGGGCTGGTGCCTGATTTTTAGGCTTTGCGTGGATGACTACCACCGGTACTGCTATGTGGACGATGGAGAAAAGGGCGAAAATGTGGTCCTTCCCGGCGTGCTGCATACGGTGAACCCCATTGCCTGTGACCACTACCCCATTTACAAGGAAAACGCCCGAGAGTATTCTGTTCTGCAAACAAAGCAGTGGGGTCCCATCCTGATGATGGAGGTGGGTGCGCTGATGGTTGGAAAGATCGTCAACCACCACGGGGCGGCCCAGGTATTCCGGGGCCAGGAAAAGGGCTATTTCCAATTCGGCGGCTCCACAGTGGTGCTGCTGGTGGGAAAAGACCGGCTGGCACTGAATGAAGAAATCCTGGAAAACTCCCAAAAGGGCCTGGAAACCCGGGTGCTGTATGGGCAGTCCATCGGTAGAAAAACAAAATAATCCTACTCTTTTGCCATGGAAGCCTTCCGCAGGATCAGCACCAGCTGGTCCAGGAAGGTTTTTCGTTTTACCTCCCGGGCGGCAACCAGCGGCACTTCCAGCAGGGTTTCTTCCCCGGAGCGGAGGGTCAGGGTTCCTAAAACCGTTCCTTTTTCCACAGGGGCTGTGCAGAACTCTTCCAGCTGAACTTTTGTGGTCAGCCCCGCTTTTTGGGCCTTTGGAATCAGAACAGAGGATTCCCCCTGCAATACTGCCTCCACCTGGGCTTCTTTCCCCAACCGCACCGGCACCTGGGCAGGTTCCAGGGTGGGGGATACCAGGGCGAAGCCTGCAAAGCCATAGTCCAGCAGCGTTTTACAGGCGGCATTCCGGATCTTGCTGCTCTCGGCCCCCATGGTCACGGCAATGAGCTCCAAATCCTCCCGCTTCGCGCTGGCCGACAGGCAGTACCCGGCCCCGGATGTAAAGCCGGTTTTCAGCCCCGTGGCCCCGGGGTAAAACCTTACGAGCTTGTTGGTGTTGGACAGACCGAAGGAACCGTTCCGGATGGTGTCCATCCAGATGGTGGTGAATTTCCGGATGTCCGGGTGCTTTCCCAGCAGCTCCCGGGACATGAGGGCCACGTCATAGGCACTGGTTTTGTGGCTTTTGGCTTCCGGGCTGTCATCCAGGCCGGTGCAGTTGACAAAATGGGTGTCCTCCATGGAAAGCTCCTGGGCTTTTTGGTTCATCCGCTCCACAAAAGCCTCCTCGCTGCCACATAAGTGTTCCGCCATGGCACAGGCGCAGTCGTTGGCCGAGGACACGGCAATGGACTTGAGCATTTCTTCCACGCTCATTTGCTCCCCCACCTTGAGGTACACCTGACTGCCCCCTTTTTTGGCGGCGGCTTCGGAGGTGGTCACGATGTCCCCGTAGCCCAAAGTGCCGGAGTCAATGGCCTCCATAATGAGCAGCATGGTCATAACCTTGGTCACACTGGCAGGGGCCAGGGCCTCATGGGCGTTCTTTTCATACAGCACCGTCCCCGTGGCCACATCCATCAGTACCGCACTTTTGACCGGCACATCCAGCCCCTCCCCGGAAACGCCTGAAATAAGTGTCGGAAGAACCAAAACCAGCATCAGCAACACCGTGATTCGTTTCATAGAGCCATCCCTCCCACATTTCTGGAAAAGCATATGCACACGTAAGAATTTCTAATACATCTATCAATTTTTTGTATGGGAAACGGCCTTGAAGTATGATGTCAATTTTGTTATAATAACTTCAAAATTACCGGTGGTATCGGAAAAACTACCGATTTTGGAGGAAAAAATCTATGCGAGGAATCCCGTCCCTGATCACTGACATCCGCAAAAAGGTTTTTACGGAAGTGGCCCGCATGGCCTATGCCGGAAACGACTATACCAAGGCCGAGGACCTGCCCTATGTCATCGTCCCCGGTGACCAGCCGCTGCACCGGGAGTCTGTGTTCCTGGAACGGGCCATTGCCGGTGAGCGGGTGCGGCTGGCCATGGGCCTGTCCGTCCGGTCTGTTCAGACCCGGTCTCTGCTGACCGAGGGCATGGACCATGCCGCTATTGCCCAGCAGTATTATGAGCCGCCTCTCATCAACATCATCCCCTACGCTTGCCACGCCTGCCCCACCAACCAGTACAAGGTCACGGAAAACTGCCAGAACTGTCTGGCAGCCTCCTGCCAGCAGGTCTGCCCCCGGGATGCCATCAGCTTTGTCAACGGCAAAAGCTTTATTGACCCCGGCAAGTGCATCAAGTGCGGCAAGTGCGCCCAGGCCTGTGATTACAATGCCATCATCCACTTGGAGCGGCCCTGCCAGGCAGCCTGCGGCATGGATGCCATCGGCATGGACGAAAACGGCAAGGCCCTGATCAATCAGGACAAGTGCGTTTCCTGCGGCCAGTGCCTGGTGTCCTGCCCCTTCGGTGCCATTGTGGACAAGGGCCAGATCTACCAGGTGGTTCGCTCCATTATGGAGGGGGAAGAAGTTTACGCCATTGCCGCCCCGGCCTTTGCCAGCCAATTTGGCAAGGATGTGACCGTAGGCCGTCTCCGGGCCGCCATCCAGGCCCTGGGTTTTAAAGACATGGTGGAAGTAGCCGTAGGCGCAGACATCTGCACCGTGGAAGAGGCCCGGGACTTTGTGGAAAAGGTTCCCGCGGAGCAGCCCTATATGGCCACCTCCTGCTGCCCCGCCTGGCATGCCATGGTTCACAAGCTGTTTCCCGCCCAGGCCAAGAACATCTCCATGACTCTGACTCCCATGGTCTACACCGCCCGGATGGTGAAGAAAGACCACCCGGGCGCCAAAATCGTCTTCGTAGGACCCTGCGCCGCCAAGAAGCTGGAAGCCATTCGGGAGAACATTCGCTCTGATGTGGACTTTGTACTGACCTTTGAGGAGCTGCAGGGCATGTTTGAAGCCAAGGAAGTGGACTTTGAAGCTCTGCCGGAGGTTGGCTCCCTGGACGAGGGTACCGCCGCAGGCCGTGGCTTTGCGGTGGCCGGTGGCGTTGCCCAGGCTGTGGTAGACGTGGTTCACGAGACCCACCCGGATATGGACATCAAAGTGGCCAACGCCCAGGGACTCCGGGAGTGCCGGAAGCTCATGAACATGGCCAAGGTGGGCAAGTACAACGGCTATCTTCTGGAAGGCATGGCCTGCCCCGGCGGCTGCGTGGCCGGTGCCGGAACCATCCTCCCCGTAGCGGAAGCCAACAAGGCCATCGCCCAGGCCATGAAGAGTGCCACCAAAAAGAACCCCCTGGAATCCCAGTACGCCGACCTGGCCGAGAAACTGGACTAATGCACCTCTGAATCAGTTGTTTCGCTCTCAATAAGATGATTCATTGCGTATAAAAATCCCTCACACCGCTTTTGTTGGTGTGAGGGATTTTATAGGCAAATATGCTTGCAATCCGTTGCATGATGTGTTATGCTGTCGTTGGTGCTACCAGTACCCCGGTAGGCGGTTCCCCCTCGATCCTTTTCGGGGGTGATATACTTCTTTTGCCCCTGATCGTAAAGAGAGGGGGTGACAGACATGAATATTACATGGGAAGAAATCTTCCAGTTTTGTACGCTCATTGTCGCTGTCATTAATCTGGTTCTCCAGACGAATAACAAAAAGAAGTAACTGCCTAAAGCTCCCCAGCTAACAGTTACTTCTTTTAGCAACACGGGGGGACCGACCTACTGGTAGCACCCTCTGTATCTATACTATACCCCAGTTTTGCAGTTTTGTCAACCTAGACGTTATAAGACAAAGGACCCTACCACCATGATCCTTAAAACCGACAGACTTACCATTCGCCACATTGTAGCGGAGGATTGGAAAAGCATTAAAGATATTTGGGCAGATTTTAACACGTCCGCCCTTTCACGCTACGACAAACCCCACATCACCGATGATGCCGACGTTCAGCCGAGAATTGCAAAGTGGGCGGCGGCCAACAGCAGCACGGAGCATATGTTTTTCGCTGTTTGCCTTCATGATGCCGTGATCGGATACATTGCCTTTAACATCCGGGAGAACGGACATGAGATCGGCTACTGTTTCCATTCCGCATATCACGGCAAGGGCTATGCTAAGGAAAGCCACTTGGCACTCATTGACTATATGCGCAATCTTGGCATCAAAAGGCTGACCGCCGGCACGGCACTTCAGAATAGGCCCTCCGTTGCGCTGCTCAACTCCCTGGGCTTTGAGCAGATCGAGACAGAAAAGGTATCCTTTTACAAGGATGCGGGCGGCAAGGATATTGTGTTCGATGGCGGTGTTTTTGAGCTGCTGCTGTAAGCGGGGACGGAACCGTTCCCGATAAAAACCAGATGCGTCCCCCATTGTGTCATTCCGACCGCAGCGCCAGCGGAGTGGAGGAATCCACTACGTTGGATAATGAACCACCACAAGATAAAACCAGCTACTCGGGAAGATTCCTCGACTCACTGCGTTCGCTCGGAATGACATGCCGGGGGGCGGTCCCGGTTGTCCGCAGGGGTTATATCCGCCACGCAGCACAACGGCATGTAGACCGTTCCTTTTTCTCTCATTGTGCCAACTTTCCAGGAATCAAAATGACTGTACTGCTGTCTTTTTCCTGAACCAGCCATGTTTGGACTGCCGGATTTCCCAAATCGTAGACGAAAACATATGGCTCCGTTATGGACTCCAAGGCCTCTTTTCCGGCGTTTTCAAGCTGGCGAACAGAGGCGGACATCAGGGAATACCGAAGCTTGAAATGAAGCAACCCGTTATCCCCTTTAGGTACTAGAATACAATGTTGGCTGTTGGACGGGATGTTCTCCTCCTGTATGAGCCTGTTCATCTCCTGCCGCACAGGATCCTCCTGTGGGCCGTAACGCACAAAGAGCAGTTTTTCCCCGCAAAGCCACATTCTGCATGGAAGCAGCATCAGCAACGCAGCCACGCACATGGTCTGCCTTTTATCAGCCATGTTCGCCTGAGATATTTCCCGAACGCACAGACTGAACAGCACATAGTTGATCACTGCCAGTGCCGTATTGGTGTACCGTACCGCACTGGGCAGTCCCTCACTTTCGATTGTACCCATGGAAAAAATATACATTGCCAAAAGGAAAAACATATAGACCCCGTAAAAACAGGCCCCAAATATCGCCGCCCGTCTTAATAGTCTCCGGTCTTTCTTCCACACCCACAAAATCAGCACCGCAACCAACATAAAGCACACGGCGCAAGCAATCGTTTTGCGGAACGTAAAAGCAAAGCGCAGCAGCTCCATTGCAATTTGCCCGATTTTTCCAATGGGGTTGTCAAAGAACGTCCTTTTGTAATTGCTCAAGGTCATTGCGTGATAAGAATTTTCCGCCGATGTATATACATTTCCATAACGCTTTCGCCACAAAAACCACGCAGCCACCGGCGAGGCGGCAAGGAGCAGTCTTTGCACATTGTTCCGGGCCGATTTCCCATTCCACAAGATCCCCGCCGAGCAAATCAGCACCATCAGCATTGCGGAGTTTTTGATTTGGGACAGTGCCACCATGTAACAGGCTCCCAGCCAGAATTCCTTGGTTCCGGTTTCTTTCAGGCAGTGATCGTTTACATACAGCAGTGTACATCCGGCAGCGACTCCTAAAACCACATCTACCCGCAAATCCAGAATGCCCAGACTGATCGAAACAAAAAACAGCATGGCAATGGCCATAAATGCGCTGACCGCTGCCATATTCTTTTTCGCCCTGCTAAAAAGTGCCGCCTCAAAGCAGAGGATCATATAGGTCTGCAAAAACATGGCCATATCCTCTGCCATGCCCATTCCAAGAAAAGACAACCCAAAATATAGATAAGTCGCAGTCCCCAGAGGATAGGCCTGGAACATAATAACCGGGTCCCGGTAGTCCGGGAAATGATGCTCTGTCACCATCTGTTTAGCGACAAGGCCCCAGTGGGTAAAATTATCATATTCCAGCAGTACCTTCCCATAGCAGCCTACAAACGAGGCAACGGTAAAAAAGGCGAGCATGATAAATACCGGTTTCCCGTAGAATTTCAGGAATCTCACGGAACGTTCCTGTCTGATACGATTACCCAGATAGAAAAAGCCCGTCAACCACAGGCCCCAGGATGCTTCTCTCAAAAAATTCAAAATACCCGCCAGATAAAGGATGCTGATGGTCAGCACCACCGTAAGGCTAGGAAAATACGCCGGGTCAATTCGCAGTTTCCTACGAAAAAGCTCCCAGTAGCCCAAATTACATAGGCCAAATGCTGTCAGCCAGCAGAGCAATCTCAGGCAGTGTCCCATGTTTTTTCTCTCCATTTCCCGTGTCATCCCTACTTGGATGCTTAATTATTAACTGTATAGGCATATAATAGCCTATACAGTTAATTTTATTCTAGCATCTATGCCTATATAATTCAAGTATAATTTTACTACACAGGCAGGAACAGCGATGGATTATTACAAAATCGGGCAGCAGATCCGCAAAATACGCAAGGCCCACGGTCTTTCCCAGGAAGAGTTGGCGGAAAAAATAGAAATTTCCGTAACTCACATGAGCCACATTGAAACAGGCAATACCAAACTGAGTCTGCCGGTATTCCTGGACATTGCACAGGTTTTAGAGGTCAGCACAGACGAACTGCTGGGAGATGCAGGATATGAAAGCAGCAGTAAAGCACTTTCGGAAATTGCCGCAGTTCTGGAACATTGCAGCGCAAAAGAAGCAAAGGTCATTGCAGAAATCGTAAAGGCCGCAAAAGTGTCTATGGACAAATATTTATAATTGAAGCTGCATTTAAGAAAAACAGGAAGCGCATCCTGCCTGGAAAATCAGGTGAGATGCGCTTCCTGTTTTTTGAGGTTATACAGGCAGGGCCTTTACCGCTCCGTGCCGTAGAAGAACAGGGCCAGCATACCGGGTCCTACGTGGGCACCGGAGAAGGGTTCGTGGGGGACGATAATTAGTTCTTTGGGTTCTGCGATGGCCCGGACCCGCTGGGAGAGCAGCTCCGCTTCTTCCGGGCAGTCTCCGTGGGAGATGGCCACCAGCCGGTGTTCCGCCCCCAGCTGCTTCTTTTCGTACATGTCTGCCAGGGCTTCAATGGCTTTTTTCCGGCCCCGGACCTTGCCGCAGGAGACGATATGGCCGTCGGCGGTGCCGTAGAGGATGGGCTTGATGTTCAGCACCGTGCCGATCATGGCGGTGGCGCCGCTGACCCGGCCGCTGCGTTTCAGGAAGTTCAGGTCGTCCACAGTAAAATACTGGCACATATGGGGTACCTCTTCGTCAAGGATCGCCCCGGCTTCTTTTGCGCTGAGGCCCTGACGGCTCAGTTCGGCGGCACGCATGGCCAGCATTCCGCTGCCAAAACCGCAGCCCCGGGAATCCACGATATGGACATACCGGTCCGGGAATTCCTCAGATAGTTCTTCCTTGGCGTTCATGGCCGCCTGATAGGTGCCGCTGATGCCGGAGGACATGGAGACATACACCGCATCCTGGCCCTGAGACAGAACCTGGCGAAAATGCTCCAGGAACAGATGGGTATTTAACAGGCTGGTGGTGATCTTGCTGCCCTGGCGCAGGGCGTCATAGTAGCTCCTGGCGTCAAAATGGTCCACGTCCCCAAGATATTCTTTCTGAACACCCTCTACGCAGTAGGTGCAGGGCAGCAGGGTGATGCCCTCCAAACAGGATGCGGGCAGATTGGCACTGCCGTCTGCGAATACAGTAAAAGACATAGGTCTACCTCCGAAAGTTCTTTTCTCTTAAGTATAGGCGTTTTTGCCCCCAAGGGCAAGGAAAACCGTGCAGTCCCCATTCGACTGCACGGTCTCTACGCTCTACTCTACGGCTCTACCCCAACTCTACCAGGGGTAGAGTTGGCTTATTCCCCAGAATTACCTTGATTATTCTGGGGTATACCCTTGTTTTTCCGGTAATTCCGATAGTTTCCACGGCGGCGGGGCTTTTGCTCTGTCCGTTTCTCTCCCTCCTGAGGTGCCTCCTGGGCTACCGGGCGATTCTCCTTTTGGGGGCGGTCAGGACGGGGGCGGCGGCGATCCGGCCGGCGGTCACCGGTGTCCGGCTGCTGCTTTTGTTCCTCTTTACCATCCGCTTTTTGCTCTTTTCCCTCAGGCCGGGGGCCTCTGGGCTTTCGCTTGGGCTTTTGGGGTTTTTCGGAAACCTCCCGCTGGGGCTGCTGCTCCGGCTCCTCTACCACCGACTCGGTGCTGTAGCGGAAACGAATCGGCTCCAGAACCATGGGGTCTTCCTCTTTCCGCTCCGGCTTCTGCCGAACACCGGAGCCTGAAATAGGGGCCAAATCATTGGGAATGGGCGGGTCGCTCTTCTTGGCCTTGCCGCTGCGAAGAATGGCCACTTCCTCATTGGGGAAGACGCTGATGGTTTCAGGATTGCTTTCCATGCGGACTTTCACCCGCTGGCGCAGAATATCCGCCTCCACCACAGTTCCCCGGCCCTCCGGGGTGTCCACAAAGGATTCCAGTTTGGGGCTGGTACGGATCAGGGCCTCATAGGTATCCTGCTCGTATTTCAGGCAGCACATGAGCCTGCCGCAGGTGCCGGAGATTTTGGTGGGGTTCAGGCTGAGATTCTGGGACTTGGCCATTTTAATGGACACCGGCTGAAAATCATCCAGGAAGCTGGCACAGCAGAATGGTCTGCCGCAAATGCCCAGGCCGCCTACCATTTTGGCCTTGTCCCGGACGCCGATCTGCCGCAGCTCAATGCGGGTATGGAAGACGCTGGCCAGGTCCTTTACCAGTTCCCGGAAGTCCACCCGCTCATCGGCGGTGAAGTAGAACAGGATCTTGCTGCCGTCAAAGGCGCACTCGGCGCAGACGAGCTGCATGTCCAGACCATGGGTCTGGATTTTCTGGATGCAGACCGCCTGAGCCTTGGCCTCCTTGGCCCGGTTGTCCGCCACGATCCGCTCATCCTGGGCCGTGGCCTTGCGCAGCACCTTCCGCAGCGGGGCCACCACATCCTTTTGGGCAATGCGGTGAACGCCGCTGGCGCAGATGCCAAATTCCTCCCCCCGGGCGGTGTCCATGATCACATGGTCCCCCTGGGTCAGGTGAAAACCGGCAGGGTCAAAGAAGTAGATCTTCTGGCCGGGCCGGAACTGAATATCCACCACGGAAACCATTTCCGGGGTGTCTTTGGAGATTTCTTCCATGATAAGCTCCTAACTATTATTCTGAAGGGTGGGTAAAAACCATAGGAAACGGCGAATAAATTGACAATGGACAATTTACAATTGACAATTATTGGGGCGACCAACGTTGTCCATTTTGACCCGTCCGGTAAAGGATGTAGGGAACGGCCTATGTGCCGTTCCGGTGACGTGCTACCGCAATGCCCACACCAGATGGCCGCAGACGGCGGCGGGGGAAACGTTGGACAGGGTGTATTCCCTGGATTTTTTGAGAATCTCATAGTAGCGGTACAGGCTTCGGCTGTCCCGGGCGGCGGCCAGACGGCGGGCCGGGGCAGAGACCGTGGGCATGCCGCAGGCGGCGGTGAGGGCGTTTTCCATCAGCTCCTGCCACTCCCGCAAAAGGTCTGCCAATTGGTCCCGCTTGGCCTTTTCCAGAGGTACCAGCAGTTGGGTCAGCAGCAGACCGTCCTTGCGGCACAGGGCTTCTACCAGCTTTTCCGTCTCCTCCCGGGTCTTCCCGTCCTCCTCCAAAAGGGCCTTGGCCTGGCCCCAAAAACCGCCGCTGCGCTCTGCCGCCGCCCCAATGGCATCCGGAGACTTTCCAGGGTACGCCTGGGTCAGAGTGGACACCAGCAGGGGTTTTGCCAAAGGCTGCATTCTCAGCTCCGTACAGCGGGAGCGGACCGTAGGCAGCAGGGCATCGGCATTGGTGGTCAGCAGCAGGAACACGCCGTAGGCCGGGGGCTCCTCCAACACTTTTAACAAGGCATTCTGTCCCGGAATGCCCATGTCCTGGGCCCGGGGAAACAGGTAGATTTTATGTTCCGACTCATTGGGCTGCACGTAAATATCCGCCCGGGCCTGACGGATCAAATCCACGGTGACGGTTTTCTTTTCCGGGTCGTCCACGGTGATAAAATCCGGGTGCAGTCCCTCCCGGACTTTCCGGCAGGGGGTGCAATGGCCGCAGGGCTTGTTCTTTCCCTGGCAGAGGATGGCAGAAGCCAGGAGTCTGGCCAGGGTCCGCTTCCCGGAGCCTTCCGGGCCGGAAATCAGGTAAAAATGGGAAATATGTCCTTTTTCCAGACTGCGGGCCAGATTTTCCTTGATATGCTCGTTGCCAAGCAGGGCATCCTTTTCCATATTTAGCCCCACAAAGCGGACAGCATGGGAATGATCTGCTTCTTCCGGCTCATGACCCTAGGCAGGAACACCGTATTGTCCTTGGGGGTCACGCCAAAGGCCTGCTGAATGGTATCGTCATCGCCCACATAAAGCAGCTGGGTTCCCTCCAGCAGCACATCCGTCAGCATGAGGATGACCATGATGAGGCCCTCTTTCTTGGCCTGACGGTTCATGTGGTCTAAGAACTCGGTTTTCCGCTGCAACATACTGGGGCTATCCACACAGGTGATCTGGGAGACGGCGAAGTCGTGGCCTGCGATATGGAATTCCTTATAGTCCGTGAACAGCAGTTCCTGGGCGGTCTTGTTGCCGATGGAGCCGGAGAAAATGGCCTTGCCCAGTTCGTCCAGGGAGATATCCGCCATTCTGGCCAGTCGCTCCGCCATTTTCCGGTCCCGCTCCGTACAGGTGGGGGACTTGAACATAACGGTATCCGAGAGGATGGCTGCCGCCATCATGCCCGCCATGCCCTTGGAGGGCATGAGACCCCGGTCCTGGTACATGCCGGCCAAGATGGTATTGGTGGAGCCCACCGGCTCATTGCGGACATAAATGGGGTTGGTGGTCTGAATATCTGCCAGACGGTGGTGGTCAATGATTTCCAGAATCTCCGCCTCGTCCAGGCCCGGTACAGACTGGGCCGCCTCGTTGTGGTCCACCAGCACCACCCGTTTCCGGCGGGGCCGCAGCAGATGATACCGGCTGAGGATGCCTACGATTTTTTCGTTTTCATCCAGAATGGGGTAGCAGGATTCCCGGTGTTTCAGCACCGTTTCCTTTACATCGTCCACCCGGTCTTCCAGATGGAAGCAGACCAGATCCTCTTTCCGGCAAATTCTGCCAATAGGGGTAGACTGGAAAATCACCCGGGTGGCCCGGTAGGCGGCAAAGGGGGTGGAGATGATGCAGGTGGTGGTAGGCAGGTTCCGCAGTTCCTCGTCCAACTCCGCCTGACACAGCACCACGGCGGTGACGTTCATTTCCAACGCCCGGCGAATCATATCCGGCTGATGGCCGCAGAATACAATGGAATCCTTTCGGCTCCACAGCAGACTCTCCCGGTTCTGGGGCAGGGCGATGGTCACCTTGCCGGAAATGGTATCCACCTGGTCTCCGGCCTCGTTCAGCACCCGGCCTTCCAGCACGGAGAGCACATTGAACAGGGGCACATCCGCCAGTTCCGCACCGGCGATCAAATCCATATTGTAGGTGGCAATGTAGTCCCGGGACAGCATGCCGTAAAGGGTGCCGTCCTCATTGGCAACCGGCAGGGCGGGAATGCTGGGCTGAGCCTGGAATGTTTTCCAGGCCTGGGCCACGGTCACGTTGGCATCCAGCACCGGGGGCGTATCGAAATCCAGGTCCTGAACCTGGGTGTACATGCTGTTGATGCGCTTGGGGGCCTCAAAACCGAACCGGTCCAGCACCAGCTGGGTTTCGTCCGACACCCGGCCCAGGCAAGCGGCCTTGTATTCCCGGTCTCCCAGGGCGTTGCGCAGGGCGGCATAGGCCATGGCCGCCACAATGGAGTCGGTATCCGGATTTCTGTGTCCGGTCACATAAATAGGGTCCATAATCTCCTCCTTTTAAGGTTTTCACATTTCAAATAGGCCCTAAGGAAGCTCTGATTAAATCGGCAAGAGCTGACGGCGAAAGATTTTGGTTCCAGACAAGCTTCTAAAAGTGGAGGAATACTTTGTGTATTTCCCACTTTTAGAAGCGCAGTCTGGGAGCAAAAGATTCGCCGCTCAGCCGCAGACGATTTGATCAGAGTTTCCTTATAGTTCCAGGGTGATCTCCCCGGCCAGATCTTTTGCGAAAAGGGCGGTAATCTGCTTCTGGTCCAGGCCCTGGCCCAGGCCCCACATGAGCTTGGTATAGGCGGCTTCCGAGGTCATGTCCAGGCCTTGAATAACCCCCAGTTCCAATAGCTTCTTGCCCACCTGATAGACCCGCAGGTCCGCGCTGTCATAAAGGCACTGGGTGGTGACCACCACGGAAATCCCGTCCTCCACCGCCCGACGGATGCCCCGCAGGCCCTTGTGCAGCACATTGACCCCGCCCAGACCAAAGGCCTCAATGACGATGCCCCGGTAGCCCATGGCCGCCAGCATGTCAAATACCGCCGGGTTGAGACCTGGAGTCAGTTTCAGCAGAAACACATCCCGGCAAAGGGCAGGCTCCAGCCGCGCTTCCCCCGCCGGAGTGCGGAGCATGGTTTCATCTACCAGAAGCCCCCGGTTTGTCACCGTGGCCACATATCTGGCATTGATGCTTTCAAAAGCGGAAAAGCCGGAAGCCCGGACTTTCACTGCCCGACAGCCCAGCATGACCTTTCGGTCAAAGGCCAGAAACACCCCGGAATACCCGGAAGCCGCCATGGCAAAGGCCGTCCGCAGATTGGAGGGTCCGTCAGACAGAAAATCCGTCAGGGGCAGCTGGGAGCCGGTAAACACCACCGGCAAGTCGATTTCCGGCAGCTGAAAGGTCACGGCAGAGGCGGTATAGGCCATGGTATCGGTGCCGTGGGACACCACGATGCCGTCAAAGCCCTTGCGGTTTTCAAAAATCGCCCCGGCGATCAACTGCCATTCCTCCGGGGTCATGTTGGAGGAATCCAGGCAGATCACATCTTTCACGGTAATATCATAATAAGACCGAAGCTGTTCCAGCTCCCGCTCCATAATACCGCTGTGCTGAGGCTCCAACCCCTCTCCCCCAGGGACACAGGCAATGGTTCCGCCGGTGGTCAGCAGCAGAATGTGTTTTTTCATAATTCCTCCAACAAACAGAAAATCTCTACGTAGCATTATATCCCTAACCATAGGAAATAGCAAGTATTTTCTGCAAAACGAAAACCGCCTCCCGGGAGGGAGGCGGTCGGGAGGGGAGACGGAATAGAATGGAGCGAAACTACATTGCCATGCTCTCATAGGCATAGCTGTCACGGTAAACGGTTTCCGGCGCAATGTCAATTTCCCCATTGTTCCACGTGATCACTCCATGAAACAAAACCGGGTTCATAAATATCTGTTCATCCGCCAGGGGCGCAAATGCAGTCCCCTCCAGAACCGTTGTATCAAACAGTCTTTTTTCTCCTGTTGAGAATGTTACAAGCATCATGCCACCGCGCAGAGGCTTCACCTGTGTGACCTTGATGCCCTCCTGCATTTCTCCAGCATAGCAAATATCATTCATAACGTACATTCCGATCACCTCAATTCATGGGGGGTATCTTGTCAAAATGCTCACCCTGAACAGCAAGATTCCACGCCTTATAAGCTTCTTCCTCGTGGAACGCAAGCCAACCTGTTACGATTTTCAACTGCTTCCGTGGAAGCGAACCCGCCAGTAATTCCCCGTCTATTGCGATTGCGGCTTCATATTCTCCATAATAAACGTGAACGTGCGGTTTGTTATGCTGTCCTGTATCTCGAAACAGCATATAAATAACCATTCCACCAAAACGGCTTAATTCCGGCATGGTACAACACCCCTTTGTTGTGAAGTGAAGCTGGGATAGCATCTATTACATCATTATGATACCAAAAACCTGTCTGATTCTCAATAGAGATTTTTGTAAATTTTTCGCAGTCTCCTTTGTGTCGGGTGGCGGATTGCAGTCGCAATGCAGAAAACAGGTACTCTTAGAATGCCCCGGTCGAAGAATACACGTATCAGCGAAACCGTAGGGAACGGCACATAGGCCGTTCCCTACGGTTTCGCTGATTGGTGGACGTTTTCAACCGGGGGATTCTAAGGACGGGCGGGGCAACGTTTCATATTGCGGGAACAACAGACACAAAGGAACCACGTCCGTCCCCCAAAAATTGTCAATTGTCCATTGTCAATTGTCAATTCGGAAATAACTGTCAACTGTCCACTGTCAACTGTCAACTAAAAACCCCGCCCCAAGCCTTCGGATTCTCTCCATTGTCTAGGGGCGGGGTTCATTACGCTTCGCTCTCCCCCAGCATTGCCCGGAGGCAGTTGGCGGCGGGGAAATCTTTGGTACCCAGGCCGTAGCCGATGGCGTTTACGGTCATGGTAGGGAGGACATCGTAGGCGGTGACGAACTGGCGCAGCAGGGCGGCGCCGGTGGGGGTGCACAGTTCGCCGGGGATGTCACCGGCCCGGATGGGGATGCCCAGGAGAATTTGGGCGGTGGCAGGGGCGGGAACCGGGAGAATGCCGTGGGCGCAGCGGATCTTGCCGTAGCCCACCTGCACCGGGGAAGCAACGATTTTCTCCGGAGCCAGCTGCTCCAACAGATAGCACACGGCGGTAATATCCGCCAGGGCATCCAGGGAACCCACCTCGTGGAAGTGGATTTGGTCTACGGGGACCCCGTGAACCTGACTCTCTGCCTGGGCGATGTGCGCATAAACCCCCAGGACCTGGGCCTTTACGGCATCGGATACGGACAGGGCCTGAACCGCCTGACGGATGTCTGCCATGGCGGTATGGCTGTGGTGGTGTCCGTGGCTGTGGTCATGGTGGTGGCCATGGTCGTGTTCATGTTCATGCGCATGCTCATGCTCATGGTGGTGCTCGTGCTGGGGTAGATCCTGGCAGGGCTGTTCCTCCTGGCCCAGGACGGTGACGTGGATGTGGGTGCCGGAAATGCCGCATTTGCTGCCCCGTTCCATGGAAAATTGGGTGTGGGGCAGTCCCAGGTGGTTCAGCTGTTCCAGGGCTGCTTCCCGATCCGGCATCAGTTCCAGCAGTGCCCCGGTGAGCATGTCACCGGCGGCCCCCATGCCCAGGTCCAGATAAAGGGTTTTCATAACGCCTCCTATACGGGTTCAAAGAAGGTGTCAGGCCGTTCCGGGTCGAAGATTTCGTTGCAGGTCATGACCGTCACCAGGTTTTCGGTTTGACTCAGGTTGATGATGCTGTGTGTCCAGCCGGGGATCATGTGGACGGCCTCGATGTGGTCGCCGCTGACCCGGAACTCTACCGTTTCCCCGGTGTGGATGTTCCGTTCCCGGATCAGGCCCTGGCCGCTGACCACGATAAACAGCTCCCACTTGGAGTTGTGCCAGTGCTGGCCCTTGGTAATGCCGGGCCGTGAAATATTCACGCTGACCTGGCCGCAGTCGGCGGTGTGGAGTAGCTCTGTAAAGCTGCCCCGGTCATCCCGGTTCATGGTCAGGGGGAACTTGAATTTGTCGGTGGGCAGATAGGTCAGGTACAGGGAATAGAGCTTTTTGGCAAAGCTGCCCTGGGGCATTTTGGGCATCAGAAGGGTCTGGGGCTGGGCCTTGAAAGACAGCAGCAGCTCCACGATCTCCCCCAAAGTGACCTTGTGAGTCACGGGGACACAGCAGTACCGGCCCTGGGGGGTCAACACCGTCTCCACCCCCTCAAATTCGCAGCGTTGGGGCTTCCCTTCCAGCAAATCAAAGAGGCCCTCGATGAGATCGTCAATGTATAATAGCTCCAATTCCGTAGAGGGGTCGTTGACGGTATAGGGCTGGTCGTTGGCCACGGCCCAGCAGAAGGTGGACACGGCACTGTTATACTTGGGGCGGCTGTGGCCCATCAGGTTGGGGAACCGGTAGACAAATACCGGAGCCCCGGTTTCTCTGCCATAGTCAAAGAACAGTTCCTCCCCGGCCTTTTTGCTCTTGCCGTATTCGCTGGTGCCGAAGCGGCCGGACAGGGTGGCCTGGATGGAGGAGGAGAGCATCATGGGGGCTTTGTTGCCGTGTTTTTTCAGGCATTCCAGCAGCTGGGAGGCAAAGCCAAAGTTGCCCTTCATAAAGTCCTCCGGGTTTTCCGGACGGTTGACCCCTGCCAGATTGAACACAAAGTCTGCCTTCCGGCAGTATTCGTCCAGTTCTTCCGGGGTGGAGGACAGGTCATATTCGTAGATTTCCCGGATGTCCAGGTTGGGCCGGGTGCGGTTTTTGCCGTCCCGGAGATTTTTCAGGTTGTCTACCAGGGCGGTTCCCACCATGCCCTTGGCACCGGTGACGAGAATATTCATTGTCTCAGCCCTTTCTCCAAACCATTTTGTTGACCACGCCTACGTAGCTCTGAATGAGCTTGACCACCTTGTCCGATACGTTTTCGTCCACGTAGTTGGGCACGGGCAGACCGTAACAGCCGTCCTTTACCATTTCCACGGCCACGTCCACGGCTTGCAGCAGACCCTTTTCGTCAATACCGGAGAGGATGAAGCCCGCCTTGTCCAGAGATTCTGGCCTCTCGGTGGAGGTGCGGATGCACACGGCGGGGAAGGGATGACCTACGGAAGTAAAGAAGCTGCTTTCCTCCGGCAGGGTGCCGGAATCGGAGACCACGCAAAAGGCGTTCATTTGCAGGCAGTTGTAGTCATGGAAGCCCAGAGGCTCATGCTGGATGACCCGGCGGTCCAACTGGAAGCCGGAGCTTTCCAGCCGCTTTTTAGACCGGGGATGGCAGGAATAGAGAATGGGCAAATCGTACTTTTCCGCCATGGCGTTGACGGCCCGGAACAGGGACAGGAAATTCTTTTCCGTGTCGATGTTCTCCTCCCGGTGGGCAGAGAGGAGGATGTATTTTCCTTTTTGAAGCCCCAGTCGGGCGTGAATGTCAGAGCTTTCGATATAGGGAAGATTCTGGTGCAGCACCTCTGCCATGGGGGAGCCGGTGACATAGGTCCGCTCCTTAGGAAGCCCCGTGTCTGCCAGATACCGGCGGGCGTGTTCGGAGTAGGCCATGTTCACATCGGAGATGATGTCCACGATCCGGCGGTTGGTCTCCTCCGGCAGGCACTCATCTTTGCAGCGGTTGCCTGCCTCCATGTGGAAAATGGGGATGTGCAGCCGCTTGGCCCCGATGACAGACAGGCAGCTGTTGGTATCCCCCAGCACCAGCACCGCATCGGGCTGGGTGGCCACCATCAGCTTATAGGACTCGGCAATGATATTGCCCATGGTCTCCCCCAGGTCTGCGCCTACGGCGTTGAGGTAGACCTCCGGGTCTTCCAGATGCAGGTCGTGGAAGAAGACACCGTTCAGGTTATAGTCGTAGTTCTGCCCGGTATGGGCCAGGAGCACGTCAAAATACCGGCGGGTCTTGTTGATGACTGCCGCCAGCCGGATGATCTCCGGCCGGGTGCCTACGATGATGAGAAGTTTTAATTTTCCGTCATTGCGGAAAGAGACATTGCTGTAATCTGCCATGAGACAACAACCTTTCGTTTTATATGATCGACTGCCACTCCGGGGCAGCGGGGTCAGATGCGTTCCTGTGCCCAGTCCACATTCTGTCGGACCTCCCGGGCGGGGGTGCCTGCCAGAACGCAGTTGGGGGTGGTATATTCTTTGCACAGCAGCCCCCGGGCACCTACCACGCAGCCGTCGGGAACCGTTGTTCCCTTTAAGATGGTAACCTCCGTGCCCACCCAAACATGGTCGCCAATGGTCACAGACCGGGAGGGGTTGATGCGCTGGCCAGTCTCTTTATCCAAAAGGCTGTGGGAATCTCCGGTGCGGATGCGGATGGAGCGGGAAAACAGGCAGTCCCGGCCCACGGTGATGCTGGTGCCCTCCATGGCAGCCAGTTGAATATCTCCCCGCAGGGCGGTGTGCTCTCCCAGGGTGATGGTGTTTCCGCTGTCCTCGATCCAGAAGTCGGCATTGTCACAGCGGCACCAGGGGCCGATGACCACGGTGTTTCCGGTGCCCTCCATGTGGAACCGGCAGTTTGTCAGCCAGGCATAGTCTCCCACCACCAGGGTGTTGCCCGGGCCGCCGGTGACGGTGCAGCCTTTCATATAGGACAGCCCCATATCCAGCTTGACTTTTCCGCTAAACTTGTTTACAAAGGGAAACCGGTTGTGCAGGGAAAAGAGAAACCCCAAAAGGCCCTTGTGGCCTTGGGTCAGGGCCAGTGCCTGTTCCTTGTTCATAGCCGGGCTCCTTACAGGTGACGGATGCCGGCCAGTTCTTCCCGAACATAGTCGGTGGTCAACAGTTTCTTGACAGTGCCCTCTACATCCAGTCTTACGGTATTGTGGCTGGTGTAGGCCTCGTCGGCCTCGGTGTGTACCTGGCCCTGAACCACGAATTTGTCATAGTTTAAGTCCCGGCTGTCGGCGGCCACCCGGAAATAATTTCCCATATCCTGGGCACGGAGCCGCTCCTCCCGGGTCATCAGGGTCTCATAGAGCTTTTCGCCGTGGCGGGTGCCGATGATGTTGGTACCGGTGTCACCGAACAGCTGCTGCACAGCCTTGGCCAGGTCTCCAATGGTGGAGGCATCGGCCTTCTGGATAAACAGGTCACCGGGATTGGCGTGGAGGAAGGCAAAGCGCACCAGTTCCACCGCCTCGTCCAGGTTCATGAGAAACCGGGTCATGTTGGGGTCGGTAATGGTAATGGGCTTGCCTGCGTGGATCTGGTCAATGAAAAGGGGAATCACGCTGCCCCGGGAGCACATGACGTTGCCGTAGCGGGTACAGCAGATGGTGGTGCCCCCCCGCTCCGCAGCCACCCGGGCGTTGGCGTAAATCACATGCTCCATCATGGCCTTGGAAATGCCCATGGCGTTGATGGGATAGGCGGCCTTGTCGGTGGACAGGCACACCACCCGCTTGACCCCGGCATCGATGGCGGCGTGGAGCATATTGTCGGTGCCCTCAATATTGGTTTTAACCGCCTGCATGGGGAAAAACTCGCAGGAGGGCACCTGTTTCAGGGCGGCGGCATGGAAAATATAGTCCACCCCGGGCATGGCATCCCGGATGGATTGGAGATCACGGACGTCGCCAACGTAGAATTTGACCTTGGAGGCGGTATCCGGGTGGGTGGCCTGAAGCTGGTGGCGCATGTCGTCCTGCTTTTTCTCATCCCGGGAGAAAATGCGGATCTGGCCAATGTCGCTGTCCAGGAAGTGCTTTAAGACGGTGTTGCCGAAGGAGCCGGTACCGCCGGTGATCATCAAAGTTGCGCCGGAAAATTCTGACATCGTTATGTTCCTTTCTGTAGGTCCGCCAGAATGCGCAGGTGGTCGGCGGCCATGGTTTCAATGGTATAGGGGCGAATAGATCGAAGCGCTGCAGCCCCCAGGGCGGCAGTGTTGGGTGTTGCATCCACAATGGCCCCCCGCAGGGCGTGGACATTTTCAGCGGGTACCAGATAGCCGTTTTCGCCGTTTTTGATCAGCTCCAACCCGGCGTTGCAGCGGTTGGTGGTAATGACCCCCAGGCCGTAGGCCATGGCTTCCGCCACCACCAGGCCCCAGATGTCCTCCCGGGTGGGGAGCACAAACAGGTCTGCTGCCAGGTAGTAGTCTTCCAGCTGTTCCTTGGTCTTGAAGCCCACGAAATGGACGTTGGTCAAATCGTTTTCCCGGGCGTAGGTCATGTATTCTTCCGTAGGCTCTCCGCCGACGATGTAAACGCCGATGTGCTTGTCCAGGGTGTTGACCGCCCCCAGAAGAATGTCAAAGCCTTTCCGGGGAATGAACTGGCCGACGGAGAGAATCATTTTCTCCTCCGGGATTTGAAGCTTCTTCCGGTAGCTGGCCTTGCTCTCCGGGGACAGAGGTGCCGGGAGAATATCGCAGGCCCGCAGGGAAGAAAAATGATACCGCCGCAGGGCCTCCTGGGTGGCACCGTAGTGCAGATAATACCGGTCCAGCTCCCGGCAGGTGGACAAATACAGCCGTGCCCCCCGGATGGACTGGGCTTTCAGCCACTCCTTTGGCCCGCCACCGGTTTTCACAAAGGCACCGTCTGCCTCCAGGCAGTAGGGAATGCGCCGGACTTTGCACCAGAAAATGGCCAGAAGCTCTGTAGGCGAAGAATTGCCGGAAATAATAATGGCATCCCAGTCCTTTGTCAGCCAGGGTAGCACCCCGGGACAGATGGCCTTGTCCACATCCGTGGAGCGGCCCTTTAGAAACACGGTCTCGTAGCGCCCCTGCTGCTGGGCTGTCCACTTCCTGTCCCGCTCTGCGGAGGCATGAAGCTGATAGAGCACGGTGAGCTGACAGAACCGACTCAACTCGTCAAAAAACGCCACCCGATACGGTGACGGCACATTGGCCAAAAACAAAATCCGGGGCATCAAGTTTTCCCCCATTCGGCCTCCCCCTTCCGCCGCTTTTCCAAGACGGCATCCTATACTAAAGAGATTATACCACAGTAAAACGGAACGTGTCAATAAGATGGCAGCGGCCCAGTTCAAATTGACAATTGACAATTCTTGGAGCGACAGGTACTTTTTGCCTTGTTTGTTACAAATTCACGTTATACAATTTTCACAGGAATTTCTTGACTTCTTTCCGGTTTCCTCCTATAATAAAGTGTTAAATTCTGCACAAAGCCCTTATTATGGAGGATCAACATATGCGAATGCGAAAAATGAAGAACCTGGAACCCCGGATGGAGAAATGTGCCGCCCTGCGGATCCAGGAGCCGGCGGCCCGCTTGGGCCACTGGCGGGAATTAAAGCCGGACTGCACCGCCCTCTGGGTGGAGGTGGGCTGCGGCAAGGGCAAATTCACGGCGGAGACCGCCCAAAAAAATCCCACGGTGCTGCTCATCGCCGTGGAGCGGTGCCGGGAGGCCATGGTGGTGGCCATGGAAAAGGCCCAGGCCATGGGGCTTACCAATGTGTTCTTTATTGATATGGACGTGGCGGAAATTGAAAGTGTCTTTGCACCCGAGGAAATTGACCGGCTGTTTATCAACTTTCCCGACCCCTGGCCCCGGAAAAAGAACGCCAAACGCCGCCTGACCCATCGGGGCTTCCTGGACAAATACTGCCGGGTGGTGCGGCAGGGTGGAGAATTCCACTTTAAGACCGACAACGCCCCCCTCTTTGCATTCTCTTTGGAGGAGTTTGCCGCCTGTGGTCTGGAAACCAAGGCCGTCACCGATGATCTGCACAAAGACGGGGTGGTGGGCATTATGACCGGTTACGAAGAAAAGTTCCACGCCCTGGGAACCCCCATCCACCGCTGCGAGGTGGTTTGCAAGCCCTTTGTCCTCCCCAAGGAAGAAAAGGCGGAACCCCAGGAGGCTTGACCATGGGCTATTTTTTGGGAAGCTGTGATGTGGCCGTCATCGGAGCGGGCCATGCGGGCATTGAAGCTGCTCTGGCCGCTGCCCGGTTGGGGCTGCACACCATCCTCTTTACCATCAACTTGGATGCCGTAGGGAATCTTCCCTGCAATCCCGCCATCGGCGGCACCGGCAAGGGTCATCTGGTGCGGGAACTGGATGCCCTGGGCGGGGAAATGGGTCTGGCGGCAGATGCCAGCTGCATTCAGTACCGGATGCTGAACCGGGGCAAAGGCCCGGCGGTCCATTCCCTCCGCGCCCAGGCAGACCGGCGGCGGTATCAGGAGTATATGAAACACGCCCTGGAACGGCAGGAACACCTGGAACTCAAACAGGCCCAGATCACCCGTGTGCTGACGGAAAACGGAGCCGTTACTGGGGTTCAGACCGACTTGGGCGCAGAGTACGCCGCCAAGGCCGTGGTTGTGGCCACGGGAACCTACTTGGACTCGGATATTATCATCGGTTCCAGCGTCATCCCCTCCGGCCCCGACGGCATGCACCCCAGCATCGGTCTGGGGGACAGTCTGCGGGCCTTGGGCCTGTCTCTCCGGCGGTTCAAAACCGGTACGCCCCCCCGGGTGAACCGGCGGAGCATTGATTTTTCCAAAATGGAGCTGCAGCCGGGAGACGACACCGTGGAGCCCTTCTCGTTCCGCACCGCCCACAAGGTCAATAATTCCGCGGTGTGCTATCTGACCTACACCACCCAGGAGACCCACCGGATCATCCGGGAAAACCTGGACAGGAGCCCCATTTATGACGGCACCATTTCCGGGGTTGGCCCGCGGTACTGCCCCAGTATTGAAACAAAAATCGTCCGGTTCCCGGATAAAGAGCGGCACCAGCTGTTTATTGAGCCCTGCGGTCTCAACACCGAGGAAATGTATATCCAGGGCTTTTCTTCCAGTCTGCCGGAGGATGTGCAGCTGCAAATGCTGCGCTCCGTACCGGGCCTTGAACATGCGGAAATGATGCGGCCTGCCTATGCCATTGAATACGAGTGTGTCGACCCCACCCAGTTAAAGCCCACCCTGGAATGCAAGCTGGTTTCCGGCCTGTATGGCGCGGGCCAGTTCAACGGCACCTCCGGCTATGAGGAGGCGGCGGTTCAGGGGTTGGTGGCGGGCATCAATGCCGCCCTGAAAATTGAGGGGAAGCCCCCCCTGATCCTGACCCGGGATACCAGCTACATCGGCACCCTCATTGACGACCTGGTGACCAAAGGTACCCAGGAGCCTTACCGGATCATGACCAGCCGCTCGGAATATAGGCTATTGCACCGGCAGGACAACGCCGACCAGCGGCTCACCGCCCTGGGGGCCGCCGTGGGGTTGGTACCCCAAAGCCGGTTGGAGGAAGTGGAGGAAAAATACCGGGCAGTGAAAGGGGAAATTGCCCGGTTGGAGGGCAGCGGTGTCCCCGGAAGTCCGGCCCTCAATGACATGCTCGCCGCCCGGGATACGGCTCCCGTGGCAAACTCCGCCCGGTTGGCAGACCTGCTGCGCCGCCCCCAGGTGACCTATGAGGACCTAACCCCCTTTGACACCCAGCGGCCGGAACTGCCCCGGAGTGTGACAGACGAGGTGGAAATTCAGCTGAAATACGCAGGCTACCTGGCAAGGCAGGAAAAGCAGGTGGCGGAATTCAAAAAAGAGGAATCCCGGCTGCTGCCGGAGAACCTGGATTATTCCGCCATTCAGGGTCTGCGGCTGGAAGCCCGGCAAAAGCTGCAAGAGATCCGCCCGGTATCTCTGGGCCAGGCGGGGCGTATTTCCGGTGTCAGCCCCGCGGACATCGCCGTGCTGATGATTTATCTGGAACAAAAATAAGGTCTACCGCATATCCTGTTAGGGAAAAATCCCTTTTCCCTCAGGAGGTGCGCTATGTCCATTGTACCAACCAATGCGCCCATGACCTATGGACGCTGCCGGGAAACCATTCAAAAAATCGTGGATGCCTACCCCGTCTGCCGCAGCCGCTGCATCGGTACTACCGCCTTTGGCCGGGAGATCCAGGCCCTGGCAATCGGCAGTGGAGAGCGGACGGTGCTCTTTACCGCCGCCCACCATGCCAACGAGTGGATCACCGCCACGGTACTGCTGCAATTTGCGGAAGATCTGTCCCGGGCCATCATGGAGGGCGGCAGTCTTTACGGCATTCCCGGTACCCTTTTTGAGCAGAACTGTCAGATTTTCCTGGTGCCCATGGTGAACCCTGACGGAGTGGATCTGGTTGCCGGGGGCATTCCCAAAGGAAGCCTGGAATGGGAAAAGGCCAGATCTCTTGCAGAGAACTATCCCAAGATTCCCTTCCCTTCTGGCTGGAAAGCCAATCTATTGGGGGTGGATCTCAACTTGCAGTACCCCGCCGGTTGGCTCCAGGCCCGGGAAATCAAATTCATCCAGGGCTACACCCGGCCCGGACCCCGGGACTATGTGGGCAAGGCCCCCTTGGCCCAGCGGGAAAGCAGGGCATTGGCGGCCTTTACCCAATACTTAGACCCCGCCCTGGTGCTGGCCTACCATACCCAGGGGCGGCTCATCTATTGGAATTTTGATGACATCGAGGTAACGGGTGCCCAGGCCCTGGGCCAGGAATTCGCAAGGCTTTCCGGCTATTCTTTGGAAGACACTCCCTACGCTTCCGGCTTTGCCGGGTACAAAGACTGGTTTATCAAGGCGTTCCGCCGCCCGGGCTTTACCATTGAAGCAGGGCTGGGGGAAAATCCCCTGCCCTTGGAGCAATTTGACACCATTTACTCAAACAACCTGGGAATTCTCACCACCGCGGCCCTGGGCCTGCCGGAGTAGTCTTTCCAGAAACCCATACAAAAGAGGAACCACTATGGTCATTTTTTTCGACATTGACGGCACCATCGTAGACGATGGCACCCAAATCATTCCACGCTCCACTGTAGATTCTGTGGAAAAACTCCGGGCCTTGGGCCACATCCCCGTGGTCAATACCGGAAGACCCTATTCCCACATTGACCCCCGGGTGCGCTCCATGGCCTTTTCCGCCTTTGTCTGCGGCTGCGGCATGGAAATTTTCCTGGAAAATCGCTGGCTGGTGCGGAAAAGCCCAGACCTTGCCCTTTGCGAGTTTGTCCGGCAACAGGCAAAGAAACAAGGGGTGCTGCCCCTGTATGAGACCGATGACGGGGCCATTCTCTACGAGCCGGAGTTGGTGGCGCACCCCTCCCAAAAGCGGGAAATGGAGCGGATGGAGGCCAAAGGCTTCCGGGTCTGCCCGGCCCAGGAGCATCCCCAGTTTATGAAATTTGTGATTTGGAGCCAGAATGCGGCGGCAGCCCAGGCTTTTTACCGGGAAATGGAGCCTTATTTTGAAATCATCTACCGGGGCAACGACAGCTTTGCGGAGTTCGTTCTCAAGGGCTGCTCCAAAGCCGTAGGCATGGAAACCCTGCTCTCGGCCCTGGGGGTATCCCGGGAGGACACCCTGGCCATTGGCGACAGCACCAACGACCTGCCCATGTTCTCCGTAGCCGCCCACACCGCCTGCCTGGGCGACGGCATGGAGGAACTGAAAGCCGTATCGGAATACGTGACAGCCCCGGTGCTGGAAGACGGCATTCAGAAAGCACTGGAACACTTTGGACTGCTGCGGTAAAGAATTCAGCGGGGCCTCCCCACGTTCGGGAGGCTCCGCTGAATTTTATGTATCCCCTCGCTGGGGGCGCAGTTGACAGTTGACAGTTGACAGTGGACAGTTGACAGTTGACAGTTATTAGAACGACCTACGTTGTTTCTTTTCATCCGTCTGATAAAGTATGTAGGGAACGGCCTGTGTGCCGTTCCGCTGCGTGGCAATAATAACCCGTGTGGACAAAACAAAACCGCCCCCCGATTATGTCATTCCGAGCGAAACGCAGTGAGTCGAGAAATCTTCCCGAGTTGCTGGTTTTATCTTGTGTTGGTTCTTCATCCCACGTGGTGGATTCCTCCACTCCGCTACCGCTACGGTCGGAATGACACAACGGGGGGACGTTTTTTGTGTTTTCGGTAACGGTTCCGTCCTTTGGGGTGCGGAACGGCACATAGGCCGTTCCCTACATACTTTACCGGACGGGTACAGATGAATAACGTTGGTTGCCTCAATAATTGTCAATTGTCAATTGTCAATTGTCCATTGTCAATTTTTCCCGCCGTTCCCTACGGTTTCGCTGGTAGGAAAATTTTTCAACCAACGTGTTCTGAGAACGTCTGTTTTTGCAATTTTGGAATGGGCGGCGCGGTGCTTGGGAAAATTGGTTTTTCGTGCAAAATGTATCAATATAAAATGACTGATTTAGTAGAAATGTGCAAAATCCACGAAAAAGTTTGTTGCTATGGCAACGAAAATGCGGAATAGAGGTTGATTCTTTGTGACGAATAAATTACAATAAAACGGTAGTATGCCATGTGCGGGGAAACCCCGCCTGACAGAAAATTTGAATGAAGATAGGAGAGATACACATGGACATCAAAACGTTCCATGGCGGTGTCCATCCGGCGGGAAACAAGGCGCTTTCCCAGGACTGCCCCCTGACGGCCCTGCTTCCCAAGGGTGAGCTGGTTTATATGACCAACCAGCATATTGGCAAACCGGCAACTCCCGTGGTCAAAAAAGGCGACCATGTGCTGGCCGGTCAGCTGATTGCAGAAGCGGGAGGCTTTGTCTCCGCCAATATTTACGCTTCCGTATCCGGCACTGTAAAGGCAGTGGAGCCCAGAAAGAACGCCTCCGGCGGCTCTGCCACGGCCATTGTGGTGGAAAATGACGGGGAATACACCCTGGCTGAGGGCATCGGTCAGGAGACAGACCCCAAAGAACTTACCAATCAGGATATTCTGTCCCGGATCCAGAAGGCCGGTATTGTCGGTATGGGCGGCGCAGGTTTTCCCACCCACGTCAAGCTCACCGTAAAAGAGCCGGAGAAAATCGATTACATCATTGCCAACGGCGCCGAGTGCGAGCCCTACATCACCTGTGACGACCAGCTGATGCGCTCCAAATCCCGGGAGATCGTCACGGGGTTGGAGCTGATTTTGCGGCTGTTCCCCAACGCCAAGGGCGTGGTGGTCATTGAAAACAACAAGCCCCAGGCCATTGCCGCTATGGAAGAAGCGGTCAAGGGCCATGACCGGGTATATGTGCAGCCGGTGCTGACCAAGTACCCCCAGGGCGGTGAACGCTCTTTGATCACCGTGATCACCCAGAAGCACCTGAAGCTGGGCATGCTCCCGGCGGATGCAGGCTGCGTTGTGGACAACGTGGGTACGATTTACGCCATTTACCGGGCGGTGTGTTTCAATGAGCCTTTGATGGAGCGTGGCTTTACGGTGTCCGGCGATGCCGTGGAGAAACCCGGCAACTTCTGGGTCAAAATCGGCACCAGCCACCAGGAAGTGGTGGATGCCTGCGGCGGCTTCCGGGAAGAACCCAAGAAAGTTCTCAGCGGCGGCCCCATGATGGGCTTTGCCATGACCGGGCTGGAAGCCCCCATCTGCAAGAACAACAACGCCCTGACCGCCCTGGTGGTGGACGAGGTGGCCGTTGCGGAGGAAGAAATGACCGCCTGTCTGCGCTGCGGACGGTGCAGTCGGGCCTGCCCCCTGGGCCTGTCTCCCCAGCTGATGCAGGTGGCCGCCATCCGGAAGGACTATGACCGCTATGAGCACAAGCTCTACGGCCTGGACTGCATCGGCTGCGGTTGCTGCACCTATGGCTGTCCTGCCAAGCGGCCCCTTATGCAGCTGTTCAAAACCACCAAGGCCGAAATCATGGCTATGAAGAAACGATAAGGAGGGGGACGGACATATGGATAACCTTTACAATGTATCTTCTTGCCCCCATGTAAGAAGCAAACTCACCACCCAGGCCGTTATGACCGATGTACTCATTGCCCTGTTGCCCACGGCAGCTTTGGGCGTGGTGTTCCACGGCTACCGGGCCCTGCTGGTGATCCTCCTGTCCATGGCCAGTGCCGTGGCAACGGAGTATCTGTTCAACCTGGTGACCCACCGGAAGCAGACCGTGTATGACCGCAGTGCCATGGTAACGGGTCTGCTGCTGGCCCTGACCCTGCCCGCCAGAGTGCCGCTGTACCTGCCGGTTCTGGGCGCAGTGTTTGCCATTCTCGTGGTCAAGTGCCTCTTTGGCGGCCTGGGCCACAATATTATGAACCCTGCCCTGACCGGTCGGAGCTTCCTGCTGATTTCCTTCGGCAACATGATGACCGTTTACTCCGCCGGCGTAGACGGTGTTACCTCTGCCACCCCTCTGGCTCTGCTGGCTGACGGCCAGATCCCCAGCCTGTTCCCCATCTTAATGGGCAGCGCCAGCGGCGTGATCGGCTCCTCTGCCATTGCCCTGATCCTGGGCGGCCTGTACCTCCTGGCCAGACGGGGCATCACCTGGGAAATTCCCGTTTCCATGATCGGCGTGACCTGGCTGTTCCTGGTGATTTTTGGCGGCCACGGCTTTAATCCCAACTACATCCTGCCCCAGCTCTTTGGCGGCGGTCTGATGATGGCAGCGTTCTTCATGGCAACGGATCCCGTGTCCTGCCCCTCTACAAGAGACGGCCAGCTGGTGTTCGGTGCCTTCGCTGGTCTGCTGATTGGCCTGTTCCGGGTCAAGAGCGTGTCCCCGGACTCCACCACCTACGCCATTCTGATTGCGGACCTGGTAGGCCCTGTGATCGATGACCTGATCATCCCCACTCCCTTTGGCTACCGCATTCCCAAGGAGCGGAAAAAGGCCATTCCCAAGCCTGTGATCATCCTGCTGGTCATTACCATCATTGCGGGCCTGGCCCTCAGCGGTGTGTACGTCAACACCAAGGACACCATTGCCGCCAACAAGGCCGCTGCCCAGAAAGCCGCTTTCCTGGAAGTGGTTCCCGATGCGGCAGACTTTACCGAGGACGAAACCTTCCAGCAGGCCCTGGCCTCCTTTGATGCCTCTGCCTACGGCAAGGTCACCATTGACTCCGCTGTGGTGGGTACCGATGCCTCCGGCAATGTGGTGGGCTATGCCATCATCGTCTCCAACGCCGACAGCTATGACGGCGGTGTGAGCCTGGTAGTGGGCGTTGCCGCCGACGGCACCGTCAACGGCATCTCCTTTACGGAACTCCACGAGACCCCGGGCATGGGCATGCGCTGCGGTGACCCGGAGTTTATGGACCAGTTCTCCGGCGTGAAGGTCTCCAAGTTCACCTTGAATAAGAGCGGCGGCTCCACCGCAGACGACACCATCGACTCCGTTTCCGGTGCCACCGTGTCCTCTCGTGCCGTGGTCAATGCCGTCAATGCCGCGCTGGACTTCGTATCCGGCCGGATCGGTTAAGGAGGGATACCATGAAACCCTGTGTAGAACGTATTTACAACGGCCTGGTAAAAGAGAACCCGGTATTCGTGCTGATGCTGGGCATGTGTCCCACCCTGGCCGTTACCACCTCTGCCATCAATGGCTTCGGCATGGGCATGTCCTCGCTGGTGGTTCTGGCGGTTTCCAACCTGGTTATTTCCATGCTCCGCAAGATCATTCCCGATGAAGTCCGTCTTCCGGCCTTTATCGTGGTGGTTGCCTCTTTCGTCACCGTGGTGGAGCTGCTGATGGAAGCTTATTTGCAGTCGCTCTATGCCGCTCTGGGCATTTACATTCCTTTGATCGTGGTCAACTGCATCATCCTGGGCCGGGCAGAGGCCTACGCTTCCAAGAACCCGCCCCTTTTGAGTCTGTTTGACGGCATTGGCATGGGCCTGGGCTTCACCGTGGGCCTGACCATCATCGGTGCCATCCGGGAAATTCTGGGCAGCGGCAGCATTTTTGGCATCACCATTCCCGGCTACGAGCCTATGGCATTCTTCATCCGCGCCCCCGGTGCGTTCCTGGTGCTGGCGGTGCTGGTGGCCATTATGAATGCCGTAGGCATCAAGAACCGTGCCAACAAGATCACCGAGGGCTGCGATGGCTGCTGCGCCAGCTGCTCTACGGGCTGCGAAAAAAAGGAGGGCTAAGGGATGTCCAGTTTAATTCTCATCATCGTCACCACAGCCCTGGTCAACAACGTGGTTTTGAGCCAGTTTTTGGGCATCTGCTCTTTCCTGGGCGTATCCTCCCAGAAAAAGGCCTCCTTGTCCTTAGGCTTGGCCGTTACCGCCGTTCTGACGGTTTCCTCGGCTGTCGCCAGCATTCTCTATGACCATGTGCTGCTGCCTCTGGGCCTGGATTACCTGAAGACCATCGTGTTCATTCTGGTTATTGCCGCCCTGGTGCAGATGGTGGAAATGTACCTGAAAAAGAATGCCCACGCCATTTACCAGTCTCTGGGCATTTATCTGCCGCTGATCACCACCAACTGCGCCGTTCTGGGCGTGGCCTTGACCAACGTACAGAATGGGTATAACCTGCTGGAAAGCATTTTTGCGGGCCTGGGTACCGCCATTGGCTACACCGTGGCAATTGTTTTGCTGGCCGTCGTCCGGGAACACCTGGACGAGGAGGCCATTCCCGCCCCTTTCCGGGGCGCACCCATTGTGCTGCTGTGCGCAACGCTGATGGCCATGGCGTTCATGGGCTTCAGCGGCCTGGCCTAAGGAGGAGAGAATATGCAGGGAATTATTGTGGCAACGCTGGTGATTGGTGTGGTGGGCCTGGTTCTGGGCCTGGCACTGGTCACCGCCAGTAAGAAATTCTATGTGGAAGTAGACGACCGGGTCACCCGTGTCCGGGAGTGTCTGCGGGGTGCCAACTGCGGTGCCTGCGGCTACGCCGGTTGTGATGCGGTGGCAGAGGCCATGGTAAAGGGTGAGGCGAGAATCGATGCCTGCCCCGGCAATAGCTCGGAGAACATTGCCAAAATCGCCGCCATCCTGGGCAAGGAGAGCGTGGACCAGGATCCCCAGGTGGCCTATGTCCGCTGTGCCGGTACCTGTGAGACCACCAAGGCCAAGGCCAACTATGTGGGTTTGCAGGATTGCCGCGCCGCGGTACTCTCCGGCGGTCTGGGCTTTATGTCCTGCGACTATGGCTGTATCGGCCTGGGCAGCTGCGTCAAGGTCTGCCCTGAGGGCGGTATCTCCATCCGCAACGGCATTGCCCATGTGGACCAGTCCAAGTGCGTGGGCTGCGGCATGTGCGCCAAGACCTGCCCCAAACATGTGATTGAAATGCACGACCGGGTAAGCAAGGTGGCCGTCAGCTGCTCCAACCACGACCGTGGCCCCGCGGTCAAGAAAGTCTGCACCGCCGGTTGTATCGGCTGCGGCATCTGCGTCAAGCAGTGTGAGCAGGGTGCCGTGACCCTCCAAAACAACCTGGCCGTGGTAGACCCGGAAAAATGCGTGGCCTGTGGCAAATGCGTGGAAAAGTGTCCCACCAAGGCCATTCACTTCCTGTAAGCTTTGGCACATACACAATTCCGTCCCGGCAGTCCTATCTGCCGGGACTTTTCTTGCTTAAGGCGGGAAGACCTTCTCAGTCACCTGCGGTGACAGCTCTCCCAGAGGGAGAGCCAAGGGGCTGCGCCCTGGTATAGTGTGCGTTGGCAAGATTTATGAAGCGTGTCTGGCAAGCCTCCCTTGCCTCTCCCTCTGGGAGAGGTGGCCGAGTGCAGCGAGGTCGGAGAGGGGAAGCTCCGAAACCGACCCTAATATGCCATGCAAAGATTCTTTGCGTGACATTTTGTTGCTTTTATGGTATGGTTTTGTTGAGGGGTGAAGCATATGACAGACATTGGTTCCACGATTCAACGGCTCCGGGAAGCGAAAGGGTATACACAAGACCAGCTGGCGGAAAAGCTGTTTGTATCCCGGCAGACTGTTTCCAATTACGAGCGAAACAAGTCCCAGCCCAGCTTGGAAATGCTTGAGATGATAGCTGATATATTTGATATGGATACGGCATCGTTTTTGACAGCACCAAGAGACAAAAAAGCAGAAGTGAAGCATCTGGCGATGCAGGGCGGCATTTGTCTGGTTCTTTTGGTTTCCTACATTTTTCTGCATCGACTGGCACTGATACGGAAAGAAGAATGCTACGATTCCCGTCTGCTGTATTGGGTCAATATTCTGCTGAGGCCCGGCCTTTGGGGTTGGTTGGGATATTTTTCTATAAGCGTTATTGCTACTGCCACGAGTATTCAATTCAAGGAAAAAAGATGGCATCGATTCATTTATCCCATAACCATAGTTGTTGGAATATCCTATTTCATCATCATGTTTCCGTTTTTGGTTTCCTGGGATACATCCCGGAATTGGTCACATGTTGCCTATTGGATATTAGGTGCTACCTGGCATCACGGTTTTCCTGGTGCTTATTTGGCTGCTGCTTTTTTGCTTGGTGCCGCATGGTTTATCTGTCATTAACCCAGTCCTCCAGGCGAACAACAAAAAGAAGTAACTGCCTAAGCTCCCCAGCCTACAGTTACTTCTTTTAGCGCAAGTTGGGGAACCGTCCTACTGGTAGCACCCCTCTTGTATCTATACTGTACCCCAATTTTGATTTTTTGTCAACTGTCTGGCTTTTGCGTTTGAACGGCGTAAAGCACCCAAAAGAAAGGATATATATCCATGGGCAGATTTTCAAGTTTTCTGGGACAATCACTGTCCTACAAAGGAAGCAAAGCGGCAACGGATGCGGTTTGGGCTACAGGCAACGGAACCGCTGCCTATCACCTGGGCGGAAAGATTTTAATTGGATGCGGTATCGGGTGGGGGCTGCTGTCCCTCATTCCGATTTTCTGCGGAACGCCTATCAGAGAATGGGTGTGGATGGTCGTTGTGGCGGCAATCCAAATCCTTCCCGGAACAGCAGCCCTGATTTTGAGTAAAAAATCCAAAAGGTTTCAAAAATGGGCTGAGCGGGATTTTAGAAAAGGGCTTGAAAAGAAGAAAAACTTGGAGAAAAAAGCGAAAATCGGGAAGGTGACACTGCCAATGACCAATGGAGATGTGTTGGCCCTAAAAATTCTGGGTGTTCTTGCGCTTCTCCTCGTGGCAATATTGGGCATCGGATATGTGCAGGGATGGGTGGTGTAAGGCCACCCCTTGCCTCTCCCTCTGGGAGAGGTGGCCGAGCGCAGCGAGGTCGGAGAGGGTCACCGTTGCAATTTTATTTCCGGTACGATATAATGGGCGGCGAGACTTGAAAACCAGGAGTATACACATGAGCTTTTTATTGGGGATCATTTATCTGTCGTTTATCAGCCTGGGGCTGCCGGATGCGGTGCTGGGGGCGGCTTGGCCCAGTATGTATCCGGAGTTTGGGGTGCCGGTGTCTTACGCCGGGGCAATTTCCATGATCATTGCCTTTGGAACCATTGTTTCCAGTCTGCAAAGTGACCGGCTTACACGAACGTTTGGAACCGGGGTGGTCACGGCGGTTAGCGTTGGGATCACGGCACTGGCCCTGTGGGGCTTTTCCGTCAGCCATGGGTTTTTGTTCCTGTGCCTGTGGGCGATCCCCTACGGCCTGGGGGCCGGCAGCGTGGATGCTTCTTTGAATAATTATGTGGCCCTGCATTATGCCAGCAAACACATGAGCTGGCTGCACTGCATGTGGGGCATCGGCGCAACCCTTGGGCCATATATGATGGGAGCCGCCCTTACCGGTGGATTCACATGGAATGCCGGGTATCGCATGATTTCCCTGCTGCAAATTCTCCTGACGGTGGTACTTGTATTCAGTCTGTCCAAATGGACGAAACAGAGCAAGGGGTCAGAGGAAAACGATAGTCCAAAGGCACTGAAGCTTCAAGAAATTTTCAGGATTCCCGGGGCCAAGGAAATCATGGTCTGCTTCTTTTGCTATTGTGCCATTGAGCAGACGGCCATGCTGTGGGCCAGCAGCTATCTAAATTTGGCAAAGGGGGTCGAGCCAAAGACGGCGGCGTCCTTTGCCGGGATGTTCTGCATCGGCATTACAATTGGCCGGGGCATCAACGGATTCATTGCCATGAAGCTGCAAGACCGTCAGATGATCCGCATGGGGCAGGCCATTATTCTGCTGGGTGTTGCCGCAATGTTCCTGCCCTTTGGGCCTGTGGTTTCATTGATCGGCTTTTCTCTCATCGGCCTGGGCTGTGCGCCCATCTATCCCTGCATCATTCATTCCACCCCGGCGCATTTTGGTGCGGAACGTTCCCAGGCCATGATTGGCGTGCAGATGGCCAGTGCCTATGTTGGAAACTGCCTGATGCCGCCGCTGTTTGGCTTTCTCGCTGACCATGTTTCCATTGGGATTTTGCCGCTGTATCTGCTGATCCTCCTTGGCCTGATGGCCGCCATGCACGAAATGCTGGAACAGAAGACCGCTTAAGCAGAAGGAAACAGCAGCCAAGTTCATAAATCAGAAACCCCCAGCCTTTTTGGCTGGGGGCAATCTTTTGCTTACTCAAAAGTCAGAACGTCTTTATACTTCTCCTTGAAGATGTCGTAGACGGCGTTCAGCAGGTCTTCGTCCTGGACGGAGAGATAGTTTTCGTTTTCCTCGTCCACAGGCTCCACTTCCAGGATGACCACGTTGGTCTCGGCTTCGTCGGCGGGCAGGAGAACCAGGTATTCTTTGTCCTGGTAGGGGATGCAGTCTAAGTACTCAAAATCCGTCTCCACGCCGTTTTCATCGGTCAGGGTCAGGATGCTGACTTCATCTTCTTCGTTGTTCAAAATTTCGTTGTCCATAGTGCGAACTCCTTTAATAGGTTTTCTTCGATTATAGAGTATCCTGTGGAAAAAAGCAAGATGTGTCAGGCAAAAATCCAGATTTTGAAGCAAAATAGCAGCCAGGTAAAGGACAGCGGGTAAATAAGGCTGTCACACCGGTCCAGAATGCCGCCGTGGCCCGGGAAAATCTTTCCAAAATCCTTGACCCCCGCCACCCGCTTTACGGCGGACATGGAAAGGTCTCCGAACTGCCCCAACAGGGACACTGCCGCGAGATACAGGGCAAGTCCCCAGTTATTGGCAAAGAACCGGCCAAAGACCAGCAGCAGCAGGGTCACGGCCATGGCAAGACCGCCGATGGCTCCCTCGATGCTTTTGCCGGGACTGACCTTGGGGGCCAGCTTGTGGCGGCCAAAGCGGCTGCCCACCAGGTAGGCAAAAATATCCGTCAGGGCGCAGACCAGGCCCGTCAGACACAGATAAAAGGCTCCGTTGGGAATGTCCCCGTAGGAGGAAACGGCCCGGAGCAGGCTCAGGGTGAAGAAGATTTCCGCCCCGATCACCCAGGGCCGGGGTTCCTCACGGCCGATTTGGCGCATCAGGTATGTAAAAAAGCCCAGGCCACCCAGAAGCACTGCCAGCACCCACCATTTGTTTTCCGTAAAGGAAAACAGGGGAATCATTACCGCCAGGGCAAAGCCCGGGATGAGACAGCCTTTTTTCGTCAGATGATGGATGTCCAGAAGCTCCCAAACCGCCCCACTGCACAGAACAATGGCGGTAAGCTGGGGTACCCAGGGCAGATGGAAGCTGCCGAGCAGCACCATGGCCATCAGGGCCAGAACAACGCCGGTCAGAGTCCGCTGCTTCATTGGTCTGCCTCCTTTTCGCCTGTCAGGGTGGGAATATACCAGCCCTTGCCTTTTTTAATGGAGTCGTAGCCGATGACGGAGGCCAGCAGAGAACCCAACACGTCTACGATCATATCTTTCATGGTGTCCCCCAGGGCGGCGTGGCCCACCAGGAGGGTGCCGTCGGCCAGCATGAATTTCTGCATGTTCATGCCGAACAGGCCGTCGGCGGCAAACTCATAGATTTCCCAGATGGAGCCCAGGGATACGGAGAAGCAGAACGCAAACAGGCACACAAAGAAAGGAGACAGGCTGACGGACAGGTGGTTGTCCCGATTCAGGATGGTCACCACCATCAGGCCAAAGAAGCCCATCATCATACTGCTGCAAAAATGGCACACCGTATCCCACTGGGGTACCAGATAGTAAAAGCTCCGGACCTCCCCCAGGAAAATGGCGCAGTAGAGGAAAACGATATAAAAGCCGTAGAGCAGACTGGGCAGCTCAAAGCGCAGCTTCCGCTCCAAAATACTGGGCAGATGGATGGTCACCAGACCCAGGACGCACTGCATGAGCATCAGCAGGTAATCCGACTCCGAGTGAAACCCCGCCTCGTTCTGACTGCCGGAGCCCAAAATCATCCGGAGAATCAAGTAGACGATGGGGAACGCGAAGCTGAGGGTGACGGTGATGTATAAAAATTTGCCGAACCAAGTTTTTTGTTTCATGGCAGCCATCCTTTCCAGGGCCATTCTATCATTCTTATTTCTTAGGAATATCTTAATGGTTCTTCCTAAACCGAAAAGAAACCAGGGGAAGCTCTGATTAAATCGGCAAGAGCTGACGGCGAAAGATTTTGGTTCCAGGCAAGGTTTGGAAAATGAGGGAATACTTTGTGTATTTCCCATTTTTCAAACCGCAGACTGGGAGCAAAAGATTCGCCGCTCAGCCGCAGACGATTTATTCAGAGTTTCCCAAGGGAAAATCAGTCAGTTGATGTCCTGCCGCAGCTTTTCCAAATCCAGGATTCGGAAGGTGTCTTTATAGTAGTCCAGAATTCCGGCTTCTTTCATCCGCCCGATTTCCCGGGACAGGGCGCTGCGGTTGGCCCCTAAGAAATCCGCCAGGTCTTCCCGGGTACCACCTAAGGAGAAGGTCAGGCTGCCGGTGCGGCGGTATTCGTCAAACAACCGCAGGGCGATGCGCTGCCGCAGGGACTTGGCCGAGAGGTACAGCACCCGCTGCCGCTGCATCCAGAATTTGGCGGCGATTTCCGACACCAGATTTTCCCGAAGCCGGGTGTGCCAGGCGCAGCAGTCGGCGCAGCTGTGCATGATCCGGTGATAAGGAAGAAACAGCAGCTCCGTTTCCTCCGAAGCCACCACATACACAGGGCTTCTGCCCCCTGGGGTGGCCATCAGCACATCCCCCACCAGGGCACCGGGGCCGTGGGTGGCCATGAGCTGGTGTTCCCCGGCGGCGTTGACGGATTCTGCCCGCAACGCACCGGACAGCACCAGGGCGCAGGATTGGAGGGTGTCTCCAATGTTCCAGACCACGGTGTTTTTTTCGTATCGCTCCTGCCGGGCTTTCAGGCACCCCAGCATGGTGTCGATTTGTTCCGGGGCAATGCCGGAAAAGAGTCCGCAGTGATATAATATGCTGCGCTGCTGCTGATTCATGTAACACCCCTGATTTTACGTTGCAATTGCAACGGACTTTATAGGAGCAAGTATAGTACAATCCCTGTAGAAAGTCAAGGATGGGCAGCAGCTTTGCCTGTCCGGAAAGAGGAACCATGATGAAAAAGTGGATTGCTTGTATTTGCTTGCTGGCCCTGACCCTGGGGCTGCTGGGGGGCTGCGGAACGGCCCCAACCCCGGAGACCATCCCGGAGACCGCCCCGGAGACCACAGTGGAAACCACCGCCGCCCCGGAGACTGCAGCCCCTGCCCAGGAGGCTGTGACCGTTCGCTTAGGTGCCATGACCGGCCCTACCGGTATGGGCATGGTGCGGCTCTTTGAAACCGCCGATGAAAACCCTGATTCCGGCTACACCTATTCCATCAAGGGCGCGGCGGACGAACTGACCCCGCTGCTGCTGCAAGGGGAACTGGACATTGTTTCGGTTCCTGCCAACCTGGCCTCCGTCCTGTACAACAAGACCCAGGGCAAGGTGACGGCCTTGGCGGTAAATGTGCTGGGAGTCCTTTATATTGGGGAGTACGGCGGGGAAACCGTGAAAACTCTGGAGGATTTAAAGGGCAAGACCCTTTACGCCACCGGCAAGGGGGCCACCCCGGAATATTTCCTGCGGTATGTCCTCAGTGAAAACGGACTGGATGCGGACAAGGACTTGGACATTCAGTGGAAAAGCGAACCCAGTGAGGTGGTGGCCACGCTGAACGCCCAGGGCCAGGGCATTGCCATGCTGCCCCAGCCCTATGTCACCGCCGCCGGTGTCCAGCTGGGCGAGGGCTTCCATGTGGCATTGTCCATTTCGGAGGAATGGGAAAAACTGGGTGGCGGCAGCCTGTGTACCACGGCCTGCATTCTGGCCAGAACGGAATTTGTGGAGTCCCACCCCCAGGCGGTGGAAGCGTTTCTGAAAGACTTTGAAGAAAGTGTTGCCTGGGTCAACGAAAATCCCGACCAGGCCGGGGAACTGTGCGGAAGCTTTTCCATCGTCAAGGCCCCCATTGCCAAAAAGGCCATCCCCCAGTGCAATCTGGTGTGCATTACGGGAGAAGAAATGAAGACCGCCCTGAGTGGCTGCCTGGAAGTGCTGCTGGGCCAGAACCCGGCAGCGGTAGGCGGGGCCCTGCCTGGGGATGATTTCTACTATGGCGCATAAAAAAACCGATGTCCAGAATCAAAAGGCGGCAAAACTCCTTGCCGCCTTTTTGGCGTTGTGTCTGTGGCTGCTGGCGGCGGTGCTGGTGGATAACCGGCTGCTGCTGGCAGGCCCTTTGCAAGTGGCGGAGCGGCTGTGGCAATTATTGGGGGAACAAACCACCTGGCAGGCCCTGGGATGCAGCTTTGGCCGGATCAGTCTGGGCTTTTTCCTGGCCTTTGCCCTGGCCCTGGTATTGGCGGCAGTGTCCGCCCGGTTTTCCCTGGCAGAAATCCTGCTGCGGCCCTATGTGTTGGCCATCCAGACCGTGCCGGTGGCCTCCTTTATTGTCATTGCCCTGCTGTGGCTCTCCGGTCGGCATTTGAGCATTTTTATTTCGTTCCTTATGGTGCTGCCGGTGCTGTACGCCAACGCCTTACAGGGCTTCCGGGCCGCAGACCGGCAGCTGCTGGAAATGGCCCAGGTGTTCCGGATGCCCCGTTTTCGCCGTGTCCGGTGCATTTTCCTGCCTGCCCTGGCCCCTTACCTGAAATCCGCCTGTCATGTGGCCCTGGGCCTGTGCTGGAAAGCGGGGGTGGCGGCAGAGGTCATTGCGGTGACGGAAAAGTCTGTAGGCGGCATGCTGTATGATGCCAAGGTCTATCTGGAAATTCCGGATTTGTTCTCCTGGACGGTGCTGATCGTGGCGGTGAGCCTGGGCTTTGAAAAGCTGTTTCTGGCTCTGCTGAACCGGGCTATGAACCGACTTATCCAATGGGAGGGGTAGCATATGGCGTTGACAGTCAAGAACATCTATAAGGCCTATGATGGAAAACCGGTGCTGGAAGATTTTTCAGCCCTCTTTGTCCCCGGAAAGACCTATGCCATTATGGGTCCCTCCGGCAGGGGAAAAACCACATTGCTTCGGCTGATTCTGGGTCTAGAAAAGCCGGACGCCGGGGAAATCTCCGGTGTTCCCCAGCGGAAAGCCGCCGTGTTTCAGGAAAGCCGCCTGTGTCCGGAATTGACCGCCCGGCAAAACATCGGCCTGGTGCTGGAACGGGGGCAGGAGGAGTCTATTTCCGGAATGCTGGAAATGCTTCACTTGACGGACTGCCAGAAAACCAAAGCCGCCGCCCTCTCCGGGGGCCAGCAGCGCCGTGCCGCTTTGGCAAGAGCGCTTCTGTACAATGGGGAGCTGCTGGTACTGGACGAACCCTTTACCGGCCTGGACGAAGAAACCAAATCCCAGGCCCTGGCCGCCATCCGCACCGCCCGGGGAAGGGCCACCGTCCTTCTGGTCACCCACAACCGGGAAGATGCCGCCGCCCTGGGGGCGGAAATCATCGAGCTATAGACCGATGCTGCATCTGCGCCCGGGGCCTGAATGCGCTGCGTACCGCAGCTTTTGTGGGGCGCCGTCTTTACATCTGAAATCTTGTAAAATTCAAGCGAAAATTTTACATTTCCTTTACTTTATTGCTCCAACGGCCTTTACATGGCGGTGCTAAGCTGGAGACAAATGAGTGATATAAAGGAGAGATGAAGATGAAAATCGATTTTGAAGCCAAGAAGGGCTTTATCTGTGATATGGACGGGGTGCTGTACCATGGCAACCGGATTTTGCCGGGGGCAGCGGATTTTGTGCAGTGGCTGCAAAGCAACAACAAGGAATACTTGTTCCTGACCAACAATTCCGGCATGACCCCCAGGGAGTTGCAGCAGAAGCTGGCACGGATGGGGCTGGATGTGCCGGAGGCCCATTTTTACACCAGCGCCTTGGCCACGGCGGCGTTTTTAAAGGCCCAGGCCCCCGGGTGTTCTGCCTTTGTCATTGGGGAAGCGGGGCTTCTCAACGCGTTGTATGATGCGGGGATCACCATGAATGATGTGAACCCGGAGTATGTGGTCATCGGCGAGGGCCGGACCTATTCTCTGGATACCCTGACCCGGGCGGTGAACCTGGTACTGGGTGGGGCCAAGCTGATTGGGGCCAACTCCGATGTATCCGGCAACATTGAAAAAGGCATTGCCCCGGCCTGTCGGGCCTTGATCGCCCCGGTGGAAATGGCCACCGGGAAACAGGCCTATTTCTGCGGTAAGCCCAACCCTTTGATGATGCGCACCGGTCTGCGGCTGCTGGGCTGCCACTCCGAGGAGGCGGTGGTCATTGGGGACCGGATGGATACGGACATCATCGCCGGTACGGAAAGCGGCATCGACACGGTGCTGGTACTCTCCGGCGTGTCGGACCGGGACACCCCCAAGACCTTTGCCTACCAGCCCACGGAAATTCTGGAGGGCGTTGGGGACATCTGCCGGGCGGCAAAGTAAACAAAACCCCGAAACCTGGGTTTTCCCAGATTTCGGGGATTTTTTGGACTTATTTGGTCACGGCATCCATGGCCTTTTTCTTTCCGCCGAATTTTGCCAGGAATTTCTCCCGGCGTTTTCTACGGCGGTCCTTGATTTCCAACCGCTCGCCCAGGTCACGGCTGCCCACGCCGTAAACCAGGTAGAGAATCAGGCCGGAGACCAGCATGATGAACACGGTGCTGGCGCAGCGGCGGCCGGAGGCGTTGATGTTGTAGCCGTACATGCCCTCCTCGGCGCACATGCTCTGAATGACCATGGCATAGGTGGTGCCGTAGGAGCTGGCGAAAGTGGCGGACATGTCGTACTCCGTAAACAGGGCGTTAAAGTTCAGGGCAAAGACCGCCAGAACGCTGGAGAGGATAATGGGCAGCTTCACTTTCAGGAATGTCCGGACCGCACTGGAACCCAGGTTCCGGGCGGCTTCTTCCAGTTCCTCGTCAATGGTGTAGAAGCTGGCCTTGATCATCCGCAGGGAGAAGGGCAGCTTGGTGACGGTGTAGGCCATGACAATGAGCAGCCGCACATTCTGGGCATAGTAAAGGTTTTTGCCGCCCACGTAAAAGACACTTTCGGAATTGAAGAAGGTCCGGTAGGAGTAGCAGATCAGAATGGTGGGCAGCAGCCAGGGGAACAGCAGGGTGTATTCCAGGGCCTTGCCGCTCATCCTTTTCCGGTTCTTGAAAATATAGTTGCAGGCCACCACTACAATGATACAGGCCAGGGCCGCAGCAATCACGGACATGATAAAGCTGAGCTTGATGCCGCCCAGGGTCGCTTCATTGGAAAACAGGCCGGAAATGGCGTTTTTCCGCAGTTTGTAGGTGCCCCGGTTGGTGAGATACTCATAGTCCCGGGAGCCGAAGAAGTTCAGCATGCTCCAGGAGGTCAGATCCAGTTGCTTCATCCGAATGGCCTTGTAGGTCTGGAAAGAGAACAGAATGATCATCACCACCGGGGTCATGTAGATGACAAACAGCACATAGGCGTAAACGTGGGCCAGGATGTTGCCGAGCCTGCTGTTGATTTTCTGCTTTACAAGCTTTGCCTTGGTCTTGGACACGGAGAGGTAGTGGCCCTTGGATTCATAGGCCGTCAGCACCGTGAGAAGCACGATGGTGAAAATCGCCAGCATGACCGACAGCAATGCCGCCCGGGCCTGGGGGAAGGCTTCGTCTGCCGCCGAGGAACCGGCCAACCGGACGATTTCCGGGTTGATGGAGTCATAGCCAAGCAGCGTGGGGGCAGACATGGCGCAAAGACCTGTAATAAAGGTCATAACGGTGAGGGAAAACAATGTGGGTACCAGGGTGGGGAATACCACCTTTAACAGCACCTTAAAAGGCCCCGCACCCATATTCCGGGCGGCTTCCACGGTATTGTAGTCAATGCCCCGGATGGCGTTCCGCAGGAACAGGGCGTGGTTGCTGGTGCAGGCAAAGGTCATGGTAAACAGCACCGCCCGGAAGCCGGAAAACCAGTTTTTGTTCATGTTGGGGAAAAGGTTTACCAGCTGGGTGGTGATGATGCCGTCACTGTCATAGAGGAACAGGTACCCGGTGACCAGGGCCACGCCGGAGTAGATCATGGTGGTCATGTAGCCAAGCCTCAGAATACGGGCACCTTTGATGTCAAAATACTCCGTCAGCAGCACGATGGAAATGCCCACGATGTTCACGGTGACAACAAGGCACACCGCCAGTTTCAGAGAGTTCAGCACATACCGGCCCATGTTTCCGGCGAAGAAAAACCGGATCACGGCCCAGGGGTCCCGGGTGCCGTCAGGCTTGACGGTGGTAAAGACACTGGCCAGGGTGTTGAAGCAGGGAATCAGCATAAACCCCAAAAACAAGTAAGCATACAGCAAAAACCCGATGATTTTTGGGACAGTCCGCTTGTCCAGACGGATGGGGGTGGTTTTCATTGGGCCGTCGCCTCCTGTTCCGGGGGATAGGCCATAATATCCCGGGGGTTCAGCACAGCCTTGACCCGCTGGCCGGACTCGTAGATATTGATGCCGTCATTCTTTTCAATGACCTTGATGATCTGGCTGCCCAAATCAATGGAATACTTGATGTAAAGGCCGTAATATTCCCGGCTTTTCACGGTACCCTCCAGCACCACGTCCCCCTCCTTGGCGGGGACGTTGACATGAATGCGTTCCAGGCGCATGTAGTTGTGCATGGAAAGGTCCGCGCCCAAGGCCCGGCCCACGTCATCAGAGAGCCGGTTGATGTCACCGATGAAATTACAGACAAACTCCGTGGCGGAGTGATTATAGACCTCGTTGGGGGTTCCGATCTGTTCGATGGAGCCTTTGTTGAATACCGCGATCCGGTCAGAAAGGGTCAGGGCTTCTTCCTGGTCGTGGGTTACATAGATGGTGGTGATGCCGAATTCCTGCTGCATCCGTTTCAGTTCATTGCGCAGCTGCACCCGGAGTTTGGCATCCAGGTTGGAAAGAGGTTCATCCATACAGATGATGGCGGGTCCGGTGACAAGAGCCCGGGCAATGGCCACCCGCTGCTGCTGGCCGCCGGAAAGCTGAGAAACCGCTTTTCCCAGCTGTTCGTCGGAAAGGTCTACTTTTTTGGCAATTTCCCGTACCCGTTTGTCAAGCTCTGCCTTTTTCAGTTTCTTGATTTTCAGGCCAAAGGCGATGTTGTCATAAACGGTCATAGTGGGGAACAAAGCATAGCTCTGGAACACAATGCCGATGTTCCGCTCCTCAATGGGAACATGGGTAATGTCCTGACCCTTGACCCGGATAGAGCCGGAAACAGGGTCAATAAATCCGGTAATGGTCCGCAAGGTGGTGGTTTTTCCGCAGCCGGAGGGGCCCAGGAAAGTGAAGAACTCTCCTTCTCCCACGGTAACATTGATGTTGTGCAGGGCCTCGAAAGTCCCGAAACGGACCACGATGTTGTCCAGCTGGATCATTTTTTCATTCATGGGGCGGCACCCTTTCTTGTGTAATGTTTTCATGTGGTATGCTGGGGAAAGAAACGGATGGCGAGCCGGCCAGAACCGGCTCGCCAAGGTGTTGAAACGTTGGGTTATGCCTTTGCCTGGGTCAGGGCAGCCCAGTCCAGGGTGTCCCAGTTGGGTTCTGCGGAGGCGGAAGCATCGTCCTTCCAGAAGAAGCCCAGGTTGGTCATAATGTTGGTCCACTCGGCGCTGTGGGCGGCAACATACTCGGCATAGGTCAGGCCGGTATCACCAACGGTGGTACGGGCAAAGTTCTTGATCTGGTAAATGGCGGGTACGCCATCGGGGTACAGAATAGCGGCAGCGTCCTGGTTGCAGGGATAGGTGTCGAACTCGTCACCCCAGGCGGCCTGTACTTCGGCGGAGCCGAACCACTCGGCGAAGGCCTTGACGGCCTCGGTCTGCTCGTCAGTCCGTCCGGCCTTGTCCAGAATGCCTAAGTACTCGGCGATGTAGTAAGTGCCGTCGTCAATGTCTACCAGGGCCCAGTTTTCAGGCTGCATGGTGCCCTTCAGGGGGTTGGCGGAACCCTCAGCTGCGGCATCGATCTTGCCGTAGAGGGAGGAGGAGTAGTAGGTGGAAACCTGAACGTCACCCTTGTTCAGAGGATCAAAACCGTACTTGTAGTCGTCGCCGCCGAACTTGCCATCCTGGCAGTACTTCCACAGGGTCTTCCAGCCGTCAACGGAAATGCCGCCGGCGGGGGAGGTGGGGTCGGTGAAAGCGTAGAGAATGGCGGAGTTGATGTTGGAGTTGGTGGTGCCGCCGACCTTGTTCTGACGGTACCAGGTGTAGCCGCAGTTCACCACATCGGCCCAGTGCTGGAAGTGAAGCTTTTCGCCCTTGGTACCCAGATCATCGGTACGGTAGAGCATCAGCACGTTCTGAATGACCAGACCGTAGGCCTGACCGGGGTAGCTGTACTCGCCAATCTTATCGGCCCAGGTGGGGGTCCAGTCCACCAGTTTCAGGTTTTCATACTGGCCCTTGACCACCTGGCTCCAACGGGTCTCGTTGAGGCCAAAGAGGATGTCGCCGTCCTTGTTCTCGTTGGCGGCCTGGATGGCCTTGTCGTCACCGGAGATGACGGTGTTGTCGTCAATGGAGATGTTGAAGCCGGCGTCCTTGGCTTCGTTAATGAGCCAAGTGGTACGCTCGGTGGAGTTGGAGTTGGAGTAGATCCGGATGGTGTAGCCGGAGTAATCCTTGGCTTCCTCGGCAGGAGCTGCCTCAGTTGCGGCCTGGGTCTCCTGGGGGGCTTCGGTAGCGGGGGCGGGATCGTCCCGTACAGGCTCCTTAGAATCGGCGCAGGCGGCCAGAGACAGGATCATGCAGGCAGCCAGCAGCAAAGCGAGCAATTTTTTCATGATACATCTTCTCCTTTTTGAAGTGGGGGAGGTCATCCCCGTTTGGAATATTATATAGGAAGTAGTATCCAAAAGAAAACAGGAGAATCCTGCGATTGTTATAAAATATCTGTTAAAAAGGCACAGCGGCTCTGAAAAGAACGCTGTGCCTTTTATGCATAATCAACAATGTGCGTCAAAATCTTGTAAAACAGCCGGAACGCCCGCTTTGATATTCCGAGGGAGAAATGCCCGTGGCCTTTTTGAACGTGGCACTGAAATAGGCCACATCCCGATAGCCCACCAGTTCCGCCACCTCATAGATTTTCCGGCGGCAGTCCGAAAGCAGCTCCATGGCCTTGGTCATCCGCACCTGGGTCAGGTAGGCAATGACCGTGGAGCCGGTCTCCTTTTTGAACATATGGCTCAGGTGTCCCTCACTGAGTTGTAGGCTGCCCGCAATGGTGGCAATGCTGATGCCCGTATCGGCATAGTGCCGGGCAATATAGGCCATGGCCTCTCGGACATACTTGTTTCCCTGGGCCTCCCAGGGGATTTCCGGGGGCCGGAACCGATCCAGGGCTTCCAGAAGCTCCTGGGTGTCAAAGGGGGTGGTCAGATAGTCGTTGGCCCCCAATCGCAGGGCTTGCAGCACCCAGCGGTAGTTTTCCCGGGGGGCCGCCAGAATGCAGGGGGCCATGCCGCCGGAGGAGCGGTAGTGAGATAGCAGTTCCAGGCCGTTGCAGGCAGGAGGCTCCATAGCAAAGAAAACCAGGTCCGGGTCAGAAACCAGGGCGGTTTCCAAGGCATCCGTGGTTCCGGGCAGGGGAGCCAGGGGGCAGCAGTCCAGGGCGGCCCAGTCCATTTCCGGCATTGGGCCAATGAGAAGGACTTTCAGCACAAATCCTCCGCCCCTTTCAGATCTTCCAGGGCCAGGGCATTCTGGGTGTTGTAGAGATTTGCGTAAACGCCGCCGGTTTTCAGCAGCTCCTCATGGGTGCCGCTTTCGGTGATCACACCGTCGGCAATGGAAATAATGCGGCTGGCGGAGCGGATGGTGCTGAGCCGGTGGGCAATGATCAGGGTGGTCCGGCCACGGCTCAGGTTGTCAAAGGCCTGCTGGATTCTGGCCTCGGTCACGGAGTCCAGGGCGGAAGTGGCCTCATCCAGAATGAGGATGGGCGGGTCCATCAGGAAAATCCGGGCAATGGCCACCCGCTGCTTCTGGCCGCCGGAGAGCAGGGTGCCCCGCTCGCCTACATAGGTCTGGAAGCCCTGGGGCATGGCCTGGATGTCGGCGTAGATCTCCGCCCGCTTGGCGGCGGCAATGACCTCCTCGTCTGTGGCATCCGGCCGGCCATAGCGAATGTTTTCCAGAATGGTGTCCGCAAAGAGGAACACATCCTGCTGGACAATGCCGATGGCCTTGTGCAGACTCTGCTGGCGAATATGCCGCACGTCCACCCCGTCAATGGAAATGGAACCGGCGGACACGTCATAAAACCTGGGGATCAGCTGGCAAAGGGTGCTTTTGCCCCCGCCGGAGGGGCCTACAATGGCAATGGTCTCCCCGGGCTGCACATCCAGGGAAACATCGTGAAGCACCGGCAGGTTCCCGTCATAGGTAAAGCGGACATGGTTTACCTGGATGGAGCCCTGGACGTTTTGAAGCTCCTGGGCATCCTTGGCATCTTGAATGGTGGGTTCGGTGCCCATGATCTCCACAAAGCGGTTGAGGCCCGCAAAGCCGTTGGCAAAAAGCTCCGAGAGGGTGGAGAGTTTCCGCATGGGGGTCACGAACGTGGCAATATAGAGGCTGAAGGTCAGCAAGTCCCGGTAGTCCATTTTGCCCTTTAGAATCATCAGGCCTCCCAGGGCGATGACCACCACGTTCAAAGAGGTGAGAAACAGCTCCATGGTGCTGTTGAACCGGCCCATGGCCTTGTGGAAATTCCGCTTGGAGGATTTGTAAATGTCATTGGCGGCATCAAAACGCCGGATTTCCAAATCCTCATTGCCAAAGGCCTTGGCAGTGCGAATGCCGGACAGGCTGGACTCGATTTCCGTATTGATGTGGCCGGTTTTCTGCTTGACCCCTTTGGAAACGCTGCTTAAACTCTTGCGCATGGACATGATGACCACCAGAAACACCGGCACCAGCACGGCAACCACCAGAGCCAGCTCCCAGCGGATACAGGCCATGACGATCAGGGCACCCAGAATGGTGATGGTGGAGGTCAGCACATCCTCCGGCCCGTGGTGAGCCAGTTCCGTCAGTTCAAACAAATCCGAGGTCAGGCGGCTCATCAGCTGACCGGTGCGGTTGGCATCGTAAAAGTCGTAGCTCATTTCCTGCATATGGTGAAACAGGTCCGCCCGAATGTCCGCTTCTACCCGAATGCCAAAGGTGTGGCCATAGTAGCAGACAATATAGTTGAGCCAACTCCGCAGAAAATAAAAGGCCAGACACCCGGCCATCAGGGCAAAGAAAGGCCCATATTTTTCATTGGGCAGCAAATCATACAACGAAAGCCGGGTCACCAGCGGAAAGGCCAGATCGATGCAGGCGATCAGCATGGCGCAGGTGATGTCAATGGCAAACAGCCGCCGGTGATTCTTAAAATAATGCAGAAAAATAGCCAAGGGCTTTTTCTTCCGGTATTCTTCTGTGGTCATGGACAGAAATCTCCTTTGTCAAATGAAATCTATTCAGAACAGTATAACAGATTTTCACAAAAGTTGCAAAGAAATGTGGAAAAATATTTTGAGTTGTGGTATGCTGACGGGGGAAATTTTAAATTGACAATTGACAATGGACAATTTTTTAGTTGACAGTTGACAGTTGACAGTTGACAGTGGACAGTTATTGGAGCGACCAACGTTGTTCATTCTGACCCATCCGTTAAAGTCTGTAGGGAACGGCCTATGTGCCGTTCCGAACGTTTAAGGACGGAACTGTTACCGATAAAACCCAGACACGTCCCCTATTATGTCATTCCGACCGAGCGAAGCGAGTGGAGGAATCCACCACGTGGGATGAGAAATAACCACAAGCTAAAATTTGCTACTCGGGAAGATTCCTCGACTCACATTCGTTCGCTCGGAATGACATAACGGGGGTACATTGTACCTTTTGTCATTCCGACCGGAGCGTCAGCGGAGTGGAGGAATCCACTACGTGGGATAATGAACCAACGCAAGATAAAATCTGCAACTTGAGTGGATTCCTCGACTCCGTTTCACTCCGCTCGGAATGACAATGGGGGGACGTTTCTACGGATTCGCCTACCGTTTCTGGAATGTCTTACGCCGCCCCGCTGCCTCATCAGTCTCGGCCGTTGGCCGAGCCAGCTTCCCCGGAGGGGAAGCTCTTGTACCGTGCCTTTTGTGCCGGGTTTACCGGAACGTTGGCGCAAAAGGGACACGTCCGTCCTGCAAAAAATTGTCAATTGTCCATTGTCCATTGTCAATTGGGACATAACTGTCAACTGTCAATTGTCAACTGTCAACTTATTTCGGCATGAAGGAGACATCTATGGAAATTTTTTATAAAACCCCGGATTTGGTGGTCTGTCGGAAACCTGTGGGGGTGGACTCGGAAAAGGGGATGACAGAACTGTTGGCCCAGGAGGTAGGCGGCCTTTTTTACCCCGTCCACCGGCTGGATGTGGGGGTGGGGGGCCTGATGGTCTTTGCCCGGAATAAACAGGCGGCGGCTGCATTGAGTGGGCTGATTGCCCAGGGGCAGCTGCAAAAGGAATACCTGGCTCTGGTTCATGGCTGCCCGGAGGAACCGGAGGGGCGTATGGAGGACCTTCTTTGGAAAGACAGCCGGAAAAACAAGGTCTTTGTGGTGAAGCGTTCCCGTGCCGGTGTCCGTCCGGCGGCTCTGCGGTATCGGGTGGTGGTGCCTGGAGCGGAGAGTCTGGTGCGGGTTTATCTGGAAACCGGACGGAGCCATCAGATCCGGGTGCAGTTCGCCTCCCGGGGCTTCCCCCTGGTGGGGGACCACAAATACGGCAGCCGCTCCCGGGAAACACAGATCCATCTGTTTTCTGCCGCCCTGGAATTTCCCTGGAAAGGGGAAACGCTGCGCTTTGAGGACAAGCCGGATTGGGCATAAGCGCATTAAAAAGCAGCATCACATTGTCGTGATGCTGCTTTTATGCAAGTTATCGGAACCGAACGGCCAGCCATTTTTCCAATTCCAGCTTTTTGGCCCGCTTGTCCATGCGGCCTACCAGGTCTTTGTAAAGGCTTTCCCACTCCTCTGCCTTGCGGGCCCCGTGGACACGGGTGGCAATATAGGGGCATTGGGGCAGCTTCCGCTTGCCGAAGGCCTGGGTAAAGGGGTGCAGCACCCCCAGAGCCATGGCGTAGGGGGCCATGCGGAAGTAGTATTCCGGGTCAGCGGCCAGAAGCCTCTGCACATCCTGAGACGGCATGTGCTTCATGTAGTACCGCAGTCCCCGAAGCTGGGCCACATCGTGACGGTTCAAATCCGTCCGCCGTCCGCCCCAGGCGGCGGGGAAGCCCAGTAGGATTTGCCCCAGACAGGCAACCAGAGGGATCCACACTACTTTGGCAATCAGACCCAGAATCAGCCAGACCCCCAGGGCGATCCCTGCGGCCCAATAGCCGCTTTTGTTCCGGCTCATGGTGCAGAAAGCGGGCTTGTGCAGCTGCCAGGCGGTGACTACGGCGATGATGCCGAAAATCAGGCTCAACAGAATTTGCAGGGCCAGAATCGAGGTCATGTTCATGGCCAGACAGATGCCGCAGAACACCTGACTGACACAGAGGATGTAGCGATAAATGTTCCGGCGCCGCTCTGTGGTTTTGCAGATGGCACTTTCCCCGGGAATCATGGCGGCGGTGCGCCGCAGGGCCTTGGCGTAGGCCAGACTGGAAGCATCAATGACCCGCCGCTCTCCGAACAGCCCCCGGAAAGCCCGGACCTCAAAGAGACTGCGCTCATTGCCCATGTCCATGCGCTTGTGCAAAAGAATGCGCCGTCCGTCGGCCTGAATCAGAATGTAGCCCAGCTGGGCCCAGCCCAGAACCATCATGGTCAGGTCGCCGCCGTTTAAAAACAGGCGGCAGCCCAGTTCACCGGCGGTGACACCCTCCAATGGAATGGTGCATTCCTCCCGGCGGGCAGGGAAGGTTCGCAGAAACAGCAGCCAGTAGACAAGAGCCACGGCGGCGGTAATGCCCATGGGTACTAACTCCGGGTTGCCGCTGCGGTAATAGGTGCTGACCCCTGGGAACATGGCGGGGGTGACTTTCAGACTCATGCTGACGGATTCGTGGTCATTAAACCCGTTTTTGGTGCTGCCTGTCAGCATTTTTCCGTCAATCAGCAGATTCAGTTCCGAAGCCAGACCGTTCTGCCGGTAGGTGCTGTAAAAATCCGGGGTCAGAGGGTAGTTTTCCGGCAGGGTGATGGTGTAGGTCATGCTGCTGATGGGATAGGAAAAGCCGCTGAGAATATCCAGGTTCAGATTCAGGGTGTCTTTTATCACAACGCCCTTGTCATTGACGGCCACAGTGACCACCTTGGGCAGGGTATAGCTGATGGTGACCACAAAGTCGCCGCTTTGACCGCCGGTGACCTTGGTAAGGCTCACCATATTGTAGTTGCCGGACTTGCTGACGGCGGGGGAACTGCCGTTGAGGGTGATCCCCGTGGCCTTGGCAGGCAGGGGGAAAACCAGGTTGGCATCCGCCGTGTCCAGATGCAGGTTCATTTGCAGGGTCACCATGGCATCGCCGTCAATGTTGACGGTGCTGGTAAAGTCCACCCGGGTGGCGGCACTTTCCGCAGAGGCGGGCAGGGCAAAACACAGCAGGGCCACGCAGCCCAGCACAAACGCCATGGAAAACAGCCTGATGATTCGCTTCAAAGGAGGTACCTCCATCCTTAACCCATAGTTTTCCCCATTCTACCATGAAACCTAAGGGAAAGCAAGAAAATCTTAGGGAAATGCAAGAAAATCCCTCCGGGACACAAGGCCCGGAGGGGAAAATCATTTGACGACGGTCACGTGGCTGTGGCCAAAATGGGCAAGAAGCCGGGGAAGATCCCCGCCGATCTCCTCGCCGCACATGACAAGGGGTACCGCCGGGGGGCAGCTGACGGAGGCATCCGCCAGAATTCGACCCTGGCTTTGGGATACGGTCACGATCTCCTTTTGAGAAAAGGCCGCTTGCCGGGGGGTCAGCACCGCCTCCGGGCGGCACTGGGGAAGAACACAGTCCCGGGGTTCCCTTTTGGGCAGGGCCAGGAGGGCCTGTTCCAGACGGGCCAGTTCCTCCGGGGTGTTTTCCGGGGTAAACATAAAGACAATGTGGCTTTCGTCTGCAAATTCCGGGAAAATGTTCTGGGATTCCAGAATTTTGGCCACTTCTTCTCCCCTGTAGCCCCAGGGAACTGTACGTACCGTCAGCTTCAGAAGCTCGTCTCCCACCAGGGGAAAGCCCCGGGCCAGGAGGGTGCCTTTCAGGGCGGCCAGCCGGGGAGCCAGGGACAAAAGACGCTGGGGCAGGGTTTCCAGATAGGGATTGCACAGGTCCAAAGACTGTAAAATGAGATAAGAGGGGCTGGTGGAGCCAAAGAGGGCCATGGCGTTTTTAAGGGTTTGCCGGTGTTCCTCCTGCCGGAAGTGGAGATAGGCTCCGCCGGTCAGCACCGGGAGGGTCTTGTGGGCGGAGTCGCAGCAAAGGTCCGCCCCCTGATCCATGGGGTGGCGGCTTTGGGGGAGAAACCGCAGATAGGCCCCGTGGGCATTGTCCACCAGCAGCGGTACTCCATGGGCATGGCACACCCGGGCGATGCCTGCAATATCCGCCACATTTCCCAGATAGTCCGGGCTGGTCACGTAGACACCAAAGGGGGGTTCCGACTCCTGCAAAATGGCCTCCTCCACCTGTTCCGGGGTCAGGGGGCAGCTGAGATAGTCTTCCCCCGCCCACAGCCAGCGGATGGGGAAATCCAAGAGTATGGCGGTATTCAGAAAACTTTTGTGGGCGTTCCGTCCGGCCAGAATCCGGCCCCGGCAACCCGCCTGGGTGTAGGCAAAAAACAGCATGGCCCGGATGCACAAACTGGAACCCTCGGCAGAGTAGACCGTGGGACAGCCAAAGAGGGCCGTGGCGTTCTGCTCGCTTTCCGCAATAATGCCGGAAGCGTGGAACAGATCATCCGCCCCGTGGATCTCCGTCAAATCCCGGTCTTCGCAGCCGAGTTTTGAAACGCCTTTGTGCCCCGGCATGTGAAACCGTGCCGGGGCATTCTGGGCGTACTGTGTTACAAAGTCACAGATGGGGGTATTCACTGGGGGTCTCCCAACTTTTCCGCCACCTGAACCATAATGGCGCACTCCATGCGCTTGCGGAACAGCTTGCAGCCGGATTCATAAACACCCTTTACAGAGCCGGTGGCATGGTAGGCGTTGGCGGCGCAGCCGCCGGAGCAGTAAAGTCTGGCCCAGCAGTCGTGGCAGTCCGGACGGGCATAGACATTGCAGGAGGCGAATTCCTGTTGGATTTCCCTATTGGTTACACCGTCCCAGATGTTGCCCAGCTTGAATTTTTCCTCGCCTACGAACTGATGGCAGGGGTACAGGTCGCCCCAGGGGGTCACGGCCATGTATTCCGTTCCGCTGCCGCAGCCGGAAATGCGCTTGTAAATGCAGGGGCCGCCGGTGAGGTCAATCATGTAGTGGTAGAAGGTAAAGGGACGGCCCTCTTTGTACCGCTCCAGTTGAAGCTTTGCAAGCTCCTCATACTGCTCCATGACAATGGCCAGGTCCTCCTCGGTTAGTCCTGCGGGGTCTCCCGCGGCGGTGACCACCGGCTCCATGGAAAGCTCCGTAAAGCCCAGATCCAGCATGGTCCGGATGTCTTTTAAGAAGTCCGGGTTGGCATGGGTGAACGTACCCCGCATGTAGTAGTCCTTGCCCCCACGCTGCCGCACCAACTCCTGGAATTTGGGGACGATCCGGTCAAAGCTGCCGTGGCCCGCATAGTCCACCCGGAACCGGTCATGGATTTCTTTCCGGCCATCCAGGCTCAGAACCACGTTGCTCATTTCCTTGTTGGCAAAGTCGATGACGTCCTGGTCAATGAGCATCCCGTTGGTGGTCAGGGTGAAGCGGAAGTTTTTGCCCGCTTCTTTTTCAATGCTCCGGGCATAGGCCACCAGCTGCTTCACCACGTCAAAGTTCATCAGAGGTTCGCCGCCGAAGAAGTCCACTTCCAGATTTTTCCGGCTGCCGGAATGGCTCACCAGGAAGTCCAGAGCCTGTTTGCCCACTTCAAAAGACATGATGGCCCGGTCGCCATGATACTTGCCCTGGGAGGCAAAGCAGTAGGAGCAATTGAGGTTGCAGGTGTGGGCAATGTGCAGACACAGGGCCTTTACCACCCCGGAGGTCCGGGCCTTTAATTCCCCGGCCATGGAGGCAAAGGTGTCCGGAGTAAAGAGCTTGCCGGCATCTTTCAAAGCAGTGATGTCGTCATAGCATTCGGAAAGCTCCTGGGGGTCGATTTCCGGATACTTGGCGGCAACCTGGGCCAGGGCGTCCTGCCGGGAGCAGGATTCGTAGAGTCCAATAAGGTCGTAGGCGGCCTCATCCACCACATGGACGGAACCGGAGCATACATCCAGAACGATGTTATAGCCGTTTAACTGATACTGATGGATCATATTTTTTCTCCTTGCACACGAAAAATGCCGCCCAAACAGGCGGCATTTTCAAAAAATAAGATTACTTATTCTTGTTCTCGCACTTCTGGTTGGCGATGCCGCTGCTGGTCTTGCAAGCAGACTGGCAGGAGGTCTGGCACTCGCCGCAGCCGCCGTTCTTGGCGCTCTGGCAGAGGTTACGGGTCTCGATGGTCTGGATATGCTTCATGGAAGTTTCCTCCTGGTAATTGTTTTTTATTCTTAGAGTTTATCATGTAAAGCGGGAAATGTCAATTGCCTTTTCTCACAAAATGGGTGGCGGCATCTTCTCTGGTTCAATGTTTTCCATGCCTGCGTTCTGTTTTATTTGTGGTATACTGGTTGCGATTCATAGTGATTTCCTCCGGTGAATGGTGTTGGAGAACTTCATTTTACCATATGGGAAGGCACTATGGTTTTTTCAGGTGTCCAACTTCATTTTACAAGGCACTATTTTTCTTTGGGGCGTATTTTTCAACACGACCGTTTACAGTCCATCTCCCATGAAAGCGGAGCGTATCCGACTTCCATGGGAGTGGGATTTCATTGGAGAAAGGGGTAGAGCGTATGCAACAGGTTGGCGGCTCCCTGTATGCCGGTGTAGGGGATATAGGGGGTGAGCATTTGCCGGCTCAGAGTGGGATAGTCCAGGCACAAAGTAGCTGCCTGGGGGTACAGTTCGCAGGCAGCACCGCAGCCCAAAAAGATCGTACCGGGGGAAACATCCTGTAGGGGCCCCACCATGCCGGTTTTGCAGAAAGTAGTCGCATCCTGCGGCGGCTGGAAAGGAAGCCCGGCTTCTTCCGTAAGGAACTCTAAAAGGGCATTTTGGCGGCTTTCGCGCACATCGATCCGAAGGGGGTGAATGCCCTGGGGGGTATTCATCCGAAAATTGAATAGAATCCGGGAAACCCGTCGGGATTCTTCCTGCCATTCAGGATTCCGGTTTAATCCCAGGGCTTTTTCGGCATGACACAGCATGTTGTGAGAGCCGGAAATACCATAGGGCAGACCGCAATACCAGGGCGTACCCCAAAGTGTCTGGGCGGCTGTTGCCAAAGGAAGGGCACAGGGGTCTGCCACCAGAATCCAGTCTGCTTTTCTCACATCGGAAAGGGCGTACTTTCCGTCTTGCCGGTTCAACAGGGCGACCCCCAAGTAGTCCCGGAGCATTCGCCGGATTTCATTTACATCGGCAGTACCGTTCCAAACAGAGGCATCCAGGCCCAGAACCAGTGCCCGGTTTTCTCCGGCCTCCCGTGGGCGGCCTCCCGTGGGCGGCCCGCCTGGGTCAGCACCTGGGCCGCCATGGTATGGGCCTGTTCAAAACCAAGTTCCTCCCGGCCCTCCATGGGAATCCGATCCCAGCACAAAAGCTTGGCAGAAACCTCCTGCTGAAGCCGGTGACAGAGACCCTCCAGGTCGGTTCCGATAATTTCACTGACCGGGGAGGAGGTGACAAACAGCACCCTGGGGGCGGCGATGCGATCCAGCTCCCGGATCGCATCCTCCAAATTGTCCGTATCTCCAAAAATAATCTGTTTTTCTTCCAGTCCGGTGGTAAACAGGTTCTGCACATCTCCGCCGATGGAACTTTGGGCATAGTGCATGGTTCCCTCTGGGCCAAACTCCACCAAGGCGGCATCCAGCCAACCGGAAACCGCCCGGAGAAATCCGGCTCTGGGAGACAGCGGTGGGAGATTTTCGTATACGATCATCCTGCATCCCTCCCGGATTGTAAGGATTCTGCCAGCTGATTCAGACAGTTTCGGTAGAAGGCAAATCCAGCTTCCACGGGCCTGGTTTTCAGATTTACATGGACGGTGGAATACTGCTTCAAGACACTGCCCACCGCACCGATAAAGTAATCCGGAGGACACTGGGCAAGCATGGCTTCTACGGCCTGGCTGCTGGCATTTTGGAGCATACGGGGATTGGCAAGGGCTTCCAGAGCTTGTCTGCTAAAATCATCCTGATCTATTACGCTTCCCAGGAAAATGACGGTGGGAATCATGCCCAATTGTGTCAAAAACAGGCAGGTTTCAAAGGGATAGAGAATAACCTGGCTGTAAAAAAAGGTTTTCCCGGTAAGCTGAGGCCGCAGATCATCCACAAGGGTACGGATAGCCTCCAGGTTTTCGTTGATAAAGGGCTGTACATTGTCACCGGTCAGAGCTTCCAGAGATTTCCATGCGCTGATCGTGGCATCCAAGTTCAGCTTTTGGTCAAAACGGATATAGGGAATATCATAAAGTTTCTGAAGCTTTTTACCGGTTTCCAAACCGGTGCCATCTAAAACCAGCGTAAACTCCACCTGGGACAGGGCTTCCAGCTTGTCCATGGTAATATCATAAGGAAGAATGCTGTCCAGCTGATAGCCCTGCGCCAACAGGTAGCGGACGGGTTCAGACTGGGCAGCACCGGGGTGGCGCGCACCCAGTACGGCGAAGTGCCGGGGCTTTTTAAGGCCGGGACGAACGCAGCCGGTAAGGGCGGCCAGTGCCTGCTCCATGCCTTGGAAATAGCTAAAGGTTTTGAAATTTTCCGTAGGAATCAGGGTGATGATTTTCCCCGTGCGGGCGGCAACGGTATCCACCACGCTTTGCAAATCCTCAGAGAGTACCTCCAGGCTACAGGAGGTTACCAGGAATACCGCTTTGGTACCGGGGCGATTGGCTTCCCGGTCCAGCAGGTCTTCCAGCTGGGGACGGATGCCGAAGATGACATCGGAGTCGGACAGCTGTACTGCCAAAATCCGGGACCCTCCCTTGCCCTGCTGTTGGTGAAGGGTTTCCAGCTTGGCATAGTATACACAGTCCTGGGTTCCAATATAAATCAGGGTTACATCCTGAATGCCGGAGAACACGGCCCCCACACCGAAAAGGGGACAGTGCTTGCCGGGGGAGATGGTTTTTGAGTACTGGGGCACCTGCCGGGGGGTGACAAATTCACGTAGGTACATGGCAGACTCCTTACTGCTCCCGGAAGGCAGAGAGCTTCTCTGCCAAATCCAGATAGACCAGAGCCTGGTCGCTTTCCGGGAACTGGGCAACTACGGTTCTGCCCAGGTCTTCTGCCTGCTGCACCAGGGCGCATCGGGGAACGGTGCCGAAAATAGGTACCTGTTCCTCCTGTGCAAACTGCTCCACCTTCTCCAGCTCCCGGTCGATATTGCGTCGGTTTACAATCAAGCCTCCCAGCTTCAAAGGCGTATAGGCAGAGAACTCCCGAACGGCAGCGCAGATGTTTCCGGCTGCGTACAGAGACATCATTTCTCCACTGGTAACCACCAGAACCACATCGGCATAGCCCCCACGCAAAGGCATGGCAAAGCCGCCACAGACCACATCCCCCAACACGTCGTAGAGAACAATGTCCGGCTGATAGGTTTCATAGGCATGGAGGGTTGCAAGGGTGTCAAAGGCAGACACGATCCCCTTGCCGGCACAGCCTCTGCCGGGGGCAGGGCCGCCAGCTTCGGCACAGAGAACCCCAGCCTCCCCCACAAATACGACATCCTCCAGCGTGATGGCACTGCCCTTTGTGCGGATGGTATCCAGCACCGTGGGGATCCGCTTTCCCCCCATCAGGTTGCAGGTAGAGTCGGATTTTGGGTCGCAGCCAATCTGCATAACCTGTTTCCCCTGGCGGGCAAGGGCACAAGACAGGTTTGAAACGGTGGTGGACTTTCCAATGCCACCTTTCCCGTATACGGCAATTTTAAGCATGATGTTGTTCCTCAGTCACCATTTTAGTTGGAATATAGTAGGCAGAGCCATGGTTATAGAAAACTTTCTCCGTTTCCACCCGGAAGATGTCCCGTAACAGCTTTGCCTCATACAGCTCCTCTGGGACACCCTGGGCAGCCAGAACTCCGTCTTTCACCACAGCGATCCGGTCAGAGTAATAGGCAGCCTGATTCAGGTCGTGGAGAACCATGACCACGCTGATTTTTTGCTCCTGCTGGATTTTCTTCACCAGGTCCAGCACTGCCAGCTGATAGGAAATATCCAGGAACGTGGTGGGTTCGTCCAGGAAGAGGATCTCCGGCTGCTGGGCCAGAGACATGGCGATCCATGCCATTTGGGACTCGCCTCCGGACAGGGTGGATACGGTGCGGAAGCGCATCCGGTCTACGCCGGTCAGATGCATCATTTCCTCAATGATGGCGAAATCCGCACCGGTAAGTCTGCCACCAAATTTGGCATAGGGTGCTCTGCCGTACTGAACCAGTCGCTCCACGGTGATATCCGGAGGAATGGACTTTTTCTGAGGCAGAATCGCAATTCTGCGGGCAATTTTGTTGTTGCTCATGGTGGACAGATCACATCCGTCCAGGGTTACAGAGCCACCGCTGAGCTTGAGCAGACGGCACATTCCCTTAAGCAGTGTGCTTTTACCGGAGCCGTTGGGTCCGATGATGGTGAGGATTTCGTTGGGGCGAATACCCAGGGTGATATCCTTCACAATGGGGTGTCCTCCGATGTCCACTTGAATGTGGTCGGCATAAAGCAGGTACTGTTCCTGGCTATTCACTGCTACACCTCTTTCTTTCGCAGCATCCACAGGAAGAAGGGCGCGCCCAGCAGAGCCATGATGATGCCAACGGGAATTTCCGAGGGCTTCATCACCACCCTGCCAACCATATCACACAGGGTAAGGATGGCGGCACCGCCCAGTGCGGAGGCGGGCATCAGATACCGATAGTCAGAGCCAATGTACAATCGCATAATGTGTGGCACGCACAGGCCCACAAAGCTGATCAGCCCTGCAACGGACACGGCAGAGGCGGCCAGCAGAGAGGACACGGCAATCAGCAGAATGCGAACCCTGTCCACATTGATGCCCAGGCTGGTTGCCAGCTCATCGCCCATCATAAGGACATTGAGCTTATTGGAGCACAGCAGGGCGCAGGTAATGCCCACCAGAAAGTAGGGCGTAACCATTCGAACCTGAGGCCAGCTCCGGGTGGACAGACCGCCTACCATAAACCCTGCCAAGCCTTCCAGTGCATCGGGGTAACGAATGATGAGAATATTATTCACAGCCCCAAGCACGCTGGACAGGGCAACACCGGAGAGAATAAACCGGGTGGGGTTCAGCCCCCCCTTCCAGGCAAAAATGAAAATCAAAAAGGTAGTTGCCATCGCTCCCAGAAATGCACCCATGGGTACCACCGAGGAGGACACGGAAAAGCACATACACATCACGTAGGTAGCCGTAGAAGCACCGGTGGTAACACCCAGTACACTGGGGGAGGCCATGGGGTTTCGCATCATGCCCTGCATAATCGCACCGGACAACGCAAGGCTGGAACCTACGATGCAGGCAAGAATGTTCCGGGGAAAGCGAACCTCCCGGATGATCACCGAGAACATACCGCTGTCCTGGTGGCGGAAGATGATGGAGAAAATGTCCCTGGGGGATACATCCACTGCTCCATACACATTGCTTGCCAGGAAGATGCCGCACAGAGATACGGCAAGAATTACAAGTTTTAGGATGTTCTTCCGATGCGTGGAACGGGATACGGCTTGTGCCGTAGCGTTTGGGTTCGCCATTAGGCTTCGGGGAACAGGTCGGGATACAGGAAGGCAGCCAGCTGCTCATAAGCCTCAGCGTACCGGCTGTTGGGCTTGTACATATAAATGCTCACATCCAGATGACGATACCGGCCTTCTTTGTAAGCAGTCAGGTCCGTAAAGCCAGGCCAGCTCAGGGTACGCTCCACAGCAGCCTCCTGGTCGGCACCGCCACCGGCACAGAGAATGAACTGGGGGTCAATTTCCAGAAGCTTCTCCATGCTGAACTCGTACTTTTCCTTGGTGATATCTCCATCGGGATAGGACAGAAGCTTTACATTCAAATCCCGAAGCATGCTGCCGCACATGGTCGTGGCAGAAGTGAAAGAAGGGGTGGTGGTGGGCATGATCAGCACGGCTTCCACGGAGTGACCGGCAACCTTTTCCCGAACGGCATCCACACGGGCCTTCACATCTACGGCGCAAGTCTTATACAGGTCGGGACGGTCGGTGATATCGGTGAAGATTTTCACCAAATCCACGTACTGCTCTACGGTGTTGTAGTTGTATAACAGGCAGGGCACACCGGCGGCTTCCAGCAGTTCTGCCATTTCCACATCGGCTTTGGTATTGTTCATAATCACCAGGTCCGGCTCTGCTGCCAGAATTATCTCGGCACTGATGTCACCGCCGTCAGCCAGCACAGGGACGGCTTCCAGCTCCTGGGACAACGTGTAGGAGGAATACACGTCTCTGCGGTATACCAGGCTACCGCCGCACTCATACCACAGAGGACAGTAGGAGCCGTAGGTACACACCACCCGCTGGGGGTTCTTGGCTACGGTGATTTCTTTGCCCCGGCCATCGACAAAGGTCACGGTTTCCGGCTGGGCCGCTTCGGTGGCTGTTTCGGCAGTAGCCTGGGTTACCTGTTCGGTGGGAACCTGTTCGGTGGGGGTGGTGGCCTGGGGCGCAGCCTGGCCGCAGGCAGTCAGGAACAGAGTCAGGCAGAGAAATGTCAGGAGAATTTTGCTGAATTTTTTCATTGTCTTTCACCTCATAAAGGATTTGTTTTTTGGGTGAAAAGCAGAAAAAGTGCGTTGCAAAAGACTGGTAACATCAAATAAGATGCAAACCTGCCCTATGCAACGCCTAGCAATCTATGTTCACCATAACCACCCTCCGAAAGTCCGCAGAGGCTGGGGCTACTGCTGCAAGCAGGGAATACAGGCAAGTGTCTGGCTTACAGCCTGCCAACATGGCTTCTCCAATTTCTTTCTCCGTGCGATCCTAAACCTCCGGCAGCACAGCAATTGGAGTTAACGGCTGAATACAGTAACGGCTTTGTGTGGGATTCTCACCCACTTCCTTATTAAATGCTGCGTCCAAAATCTGGCTGCACAGCATACCTGTGATCCATATATATCAGTCTATTGTGAAAACGAACTTTGTTCATTATTTCACCGTTTCTGCATGATACCACGCTCTGCACGGGATGGCAAGGAGAATTTATAGGAATGGGACAAATTGTATACATTCCACAAAACGGATGCAGGGTTTTTGTAGGAAATTGAGGTGTCCATCGGTATTCTCCATACTTGCACTGGTATTTGCAAATCCGTCAACATTGATGGAACGACCGGACATTTTTCAAAGTTTTTTCTCACAAAATGGGTGCCGGCAGGTATAGAGAAACACGGCGACCCAGCTGCCAAGAACCGGCAGTCCCCCAAAGACCGCCATCCACTCCGGGCTTCCCAACATAAAGAAAGAAACCACCCTCCAAAGCCCCAGACCCAAAAGCCCAGCAAGTACACTGACAGCCCAGACAAACACAGCACATTTTTTCCCGGCAGTCCAATGCTGCCCGTTGATATTTTTCCAAAGCCAAACCATGAATTATTCCTCCTTGGCATTTATTTTTCACCGATATGTCACCCTGAGGGAAGGCGTAAAAATTGACAATTGACAATGGACAATTGACAATGGACAATTGACAATTATTGGGGCGACATACGCTGTTCATTTTGATTCGTTCGGTAAAGTATGTAGGGAACGGCCTATGTGCCGTTCCGCACCTTTAAGGACGGAACGGCACATAGGCCGTTCCCTACGGATTCGCTGGTAGGGCTGCCTTTTTACCGGGTGTGGTTCAAAGACGGACGTTTTATACCGTAGGAACAAAGGGCGCAGAGAACCCACGTCTGACCACCCCAAAATTGTCAATTGTCCATTGTCAATTCGAAAATAACTGTCTACTGTCCACTGCCAACTCTCACCCTCACCATACTTCCGTTCCGTAAAGACCGCAATCACGGTCTTGTAAAGCGGCGGTAAAGATTGTAAATTTTACACGGCCTTTACACATTGACCTCTACCGGCTTTACACACTGGGGCTAGAATAAAAACAAAAAACCAAGGAGTGTAATTTTATGGATATATTCGGCGTCCTGAATCTGGTGGGGGGTCTGGCCCTGTTTTTGTTTGGTATGTCTACCATGGGGGACGGGCTGGTGCAGCTGTCCGGGGGCAGACTGGAAAAAATTCTGGAAAAGCTGACCAAGAAAAAAAGTATGGCGGTGCTGCTGGGACTACTGGTCACGGCGGTGATTCAGTCCTCCTCCGCAACCACTGTCATGGTGGTGGGCTTCGTGAATTCCGGTATCATGAATCTGACCCAGGCGGTGGGCATCATCATGGGTGCCAACATCGGTACCACCGTTACCTCCTGGCTGCTGTCTCTGACGGGCATTGAGGGCAGCAATCTGTTTTTGAAACTTCTAAAACCCAGTTCCTTTTCCCCTGTTCTGGCGGCGGTGGGCGTGGTGTTGACCATGACCGCCGGGGAGAATGACAAAAAGAAGAACATCGGCTCCATCCTGGTGGGCTTTGCGGTGCTGATGTTCGGCATGGAGACCATGAGCGGCTCGGTTGCTCCTCTTGCGGAGAACCCCCGGTTTACCGGCATCCTCACCGCCTTTTCCAATCCCCTTTTGGGTTTGTTGGCGGGCCTGGTGCTGACGGCGGTGATCCAGTCCTCCTCTGCTTCCGTGGGTATTTTGCAGGCCCTGTGTGTGACGGGGGTTGTCAGCTACGGCACGGCCATTCCCATAATCATGGGCCAGAACATCGGCACCTGTGTCACGGCCCTGCTTTCCGGTATGGGGGCCAGCAAAAACGCAAAAAGAGCATCCCTCATTCATCTTTATTTTAATTTAATTGGCACTTTGCTGTTTCTTGTGGTATTCTATGGATTGAACAGCTTCCTGCACTTCTCATTCCTGACGGAAACCGCCGGGGCGGCGGACATTGCCGTGATCCACAGCCTGTTTAACATCGGCTGCACCATGGTGCTCTATCCCTTCTCCGGTATGCTTGTAAAGCTGGCGGAGCTGTCCATCCCCAATGGGGAGGAGGCGGCTGCTTCCACCCGGCCTGCGGCCTTGCAGGCTCTGGATGAGCGGTTTCTGGATCGGCCCGGCTTTGCCATGAACCTGTGTAAGGAAGCGGTGGATCACATGGCGGATCTGGCCCGGAATTCCTTCCAACTGGCCATGGGTCTGCTGGAAAACTACTCGGATACGGATTTAAGCCGGGTCATTGCCATGGAGCAGGAGGCGGACAGCTATGAGGACGTGCTGGGAACCTACCTCGTCAAGCTCTCCGGCCGGGACTTAAGTAAGGCTGACAGCAGAACCCTTTCTATATTGCTTCACTGCATCAACGATTTTGAGCGGATTTCGGATCACGCCATCAATGTGGCGGAATCCGCTAGAGAGCTGGGGCAAAAGGGTCTGAGCCTGTCCCCGGACAGTAGGAGGGAACTGGCAGTCTACGGTCAGGCGGTGGCGGATATTCTGGACTTGACGGTATCGGTCTTCGCCGCCGATGATGTGGAACGGGCAAAGGGAGTAGAACCTCTGGAAGAGGTGATCGACGATCTGAGCAACGAAATGCGCTCCCGGCATATCGAGCGGCTTCGCCGGGGAACCTGTTCTCTGGAAGCGGGGCTTATTTTGGAGGACATTCTCACCGGCTACGAGCGGGTGTCGGACCACTGCTCCAATGTGGCGGTGTGCATGATCGAGATCCACGCCGATGAATACGAAACCCATGAATACCTGAATCTGACCACCAAGGGCAGCAGCCCCTGGTTCCAGAAAGAATACGCAAAACGCAAGCAGGAGTATCTGCTTCCCTGAGGAGGTTTACAATGGCACTGATCTATGTGGTGGAAGATGACGAAAACATCCGGGAAATTGAGACGATTGCCCTGAAAAACAGCAATTATCTGGTAAAATCCTTTGAACGGGCCTCGGACTTTTACAGAGCCCTGGAGGAAATTCTGCCGGATCTTGTGTTGCTGGACGTTATGCTGCCGGACGAAAACGGCTGCGATATTGTAAGACACCTGCGCTCCATGGGCCAGACCCGGCGGCTGCCGGTGATCATGGTCACGGCCAAGACCTCGGAAATGGACATGGTAAAGGGTCTGGACGATGGAGCGGATGATTACATCCGCAAGCCCTTCTCTGTGATGGAACTGCTCAGCCGGGTGAAAGCCCTGCTGCGGCGGGCCTCGGAGGAGGGGGGAAACCAATTCCAGGTGGGGGCTATCCAGCTGGACAACAACCGCCGAACGGTACTGTCAGAGGGCAAGAGTGTAGACCTAACCTACAAAGAATATGAGCTTTTGCGGTATTTTATGGCCAACGCCGGAATCGTTCTGTCCCGGGAGTCCATTATGCGGAAGGTCTGGGGGACGGAATTTGAGGGGGAGACCCGGACGGTGGATATGCACGTGAAAACCCTGCGGCAAAAGCTGGGGACTCCCGGGGCCCAGATCGGCACGGTGCGCAATGTGGGTTATGTTCTGCGCAGCACCCCGGAGGGAAACCAATGAAGCGGAAAATCAATCTGCGGCTGGGGCTTCTGGCCTTTGTTGCCATGGCTCTGACGGTGACGGCCACCAGCCTGGTGTTTTACGACCTGTTTCGCCAACAGGTGGCCCGGGACCTGCGACGCACGGCCCACCTTTTAAGTGAAAGCAGGGAGTTTAAGACCCTGGGGAACCTACCCACCTTTCACAGCCCGGATGTCCGGGTGACCTGGGTGGATGGCCAGGGCAAGGTCCTCTATGACGATGAGGCAGATGCCGAGAGCCTGCCCAATCACTTGGACCGACCGGAGATCCAGGCGGCACTGGAAACCGGAGAGGGAGAAATCATCCGGAATTCCGACACCCTGAACCTGAACACCTTCTATTATGCCCTGGGGCTGGACAACGGCACGGTGCTGCGGCTTTCCGTGGATGCCCGGTCCTTTGGCAGCGTCTTTTTGGCGGCGGTGCCGGTGCTGGTACTGGTGGCGGCGGTAATTTACCTGGTGTGCATTCTCCTGGGCCATCTGCTGACGGCCCAGCTGGTAGCCCCCATTGAGGACATGGCAGAGCACTTGGACGAGCCGGGCCGGGAACCGGTCTACCAGGAACTGGAACCCTTTGCCCGGAAAATCCGGAGCCAGCATGAAAAAATCCTGTCCGCTGCCCAAAGCCGCCAGGACTTTACGGCCAATGTGTCCCATGAGCTAAAAACTCCTTTGACGGCCATTTCCGGCTACGCCGAGCTTATCGAAAACAACATGGTCAGCGGAGAGCAGCAGCTTCGGTTTGCCGGGGAGATCCGGAAAAACGCGGGACGACTGCTGAACCTTATCAACGACATCATCGCTTTGTCGGAGTTGGACGGCACGGTGGAGCCTGTAAAGCTTCAAAGTGTGGAACTACTGAATCTTGCCAAAGAGGTCTGCGGCAGTCTGGAGGTCTCTGCCATGCAGCGGCAGCTGCGGCTGCAATGTTTCGGCACCCAGGCAACCGTTATGGGAGACCGGGAACTGCTGAAAGAATTGCTGGAAAACCTGGTGCAAAACGCCATCCGCTACAACCGGGAGGGGGGCTTTGTCCAGGTGACGGTGAAGGAAAACCAGGGCCACCCCAGCCTCACCGTGGAAGATGGGGGCATCGGCATCCCGGAGGAAGCCCAGGACCGGGTATTCGAGCGGTTCTACCGGGTGGACAAAAGCCGCTCCCGGGAAACCGGCGGCACCGGTTTGGGCCTTGCCATCGTCAAACACATCGCCCAAATCCACGGTGCCCGCATCACCCTGGAAAGCAAACTGGGCCAGGGAACCCGGATTGCGGTTATATTTTAACAGAAACAAGGCATGGCCCCAGGTATTTATGGGCCATGCCTTGGTTTTTAACTTGAAATAAAAAAAGTAACCGCTACTGATATGCACCCCAAAAGTTGGACAATTCTGGTTAAATAGCTTCTGCGTAATGAGTTCGGTATTGCACCGGACTCA